>JAFAZK010000282.1 GCA_019239825.1 Verrucomicrobiota bacterium
CCATCAGGAAGAGATTCGGGTCATGCTCCGGGATATCGGGGTAGGACCGCAGCTGTGAGAAGTGATTAGTGAGAGGTGAGAGGAAAGTAATCAGTTTGTTCAGCCATGCGCAGTGAGCTTAGCAGGCGTTTGAACTGGTTACTGACACACTGATTACTGGTTACTTCCAGCTTCACGCTCAGGGCCTAAGAGTCTGGAACGACCTCGAATTTTGCCAATGTGGGCCCAACCTTTTCCATGGGGAGTCCGACGACGTTGGTAAAGGAGCCGCTTACCGTCTCGATGATAGAACCTGTATCGGT
This sequence comes from Verrucomicrobiota bacterium, assembly GCA_019239825.1. Lineage (GTDB taxonomy): Bacteria > Verrucomicrobiota > Verrucomicrobiia > Chthoniobacterales > JAFAMB01 > JAFAVN01. The sequence continues at coordinate 303 of JAFAZK010000282.1, forward strand.
CTGGGCCGCGTAGCCGCCTGCTTTGTCTAGCGGGTTTATGCGGCTGAGATAGGCCTCGATTTCGGACATGGTCAGGTCTCGAAAGGTGACTTCGGTTCGCGCAACCTCGTAGCAAAGACGCGATTGAGAGTAGTGCACAACCGCGACTCCGGTGAAAACCGAGTGAGTGCGCCCGGACAATTCTTCCAGGAATGAACGTGCTTCCGCGAGGTCTTTGGGTTTGCCGAACTTTTTGTGGTCGAGAGAAACTATGGTATCTGCGGCTAGCACCACGGCCTCAGGATGTCGGGGAGCAACCGCAAAGGCTTTTCGTCGAGCATTGAAAAGCGTTAGCTCGCGAGGAGTCAGAAAGTCTACGAACAACTCCGTGACCGGGCCGGTCACGACTGTGAAACGGTAACCGGCCTCAGCCAATAGATCCGCTCGCCGAGCCGAGCCTGACGCCAGGATAAGCGATCTCACGGCTGAGATGGTGAGGTTGTCGCACTAGGGACCGGCGACGGACTTGGTTTCAGCTCGGTGTACCCCTCGGGAATGGCGAACTCAGATTCGCTCAACGTAGACTGTTGCACGTAATCGACCGTGGTGACGACGGGTTGCCCCAGCACCTCGATCGTCGTGCGAATCGGCATTCCTGGGTACTTGTCGGGCGGAATCGAAAGTGCTCTGAAAAGATTCAGGCCAGGCGCATTTTGGGCAGCATAAAGAGCGCTGAGCAAAGCCTGATAATTGGGAAAGTCTTTAGCAACTTGTACTCGAACGGATAGACCAGCGATCTTGCCGACAAACTCGTCCGTATCGTACCCGTTAATCTGTTCCTTCTTGCCGGTGGGCTGAAAATCGACGGTCTCTTCGTTCCCGGTCTGTTGTGTCAAGAGCTTCTTCAGGGCATTCCCTTCAGCCCCGAGTTCCTCTGCCTTCACATTTAGAAACATCTTAGTTTGATGCAGAAGAATAGTGGTAACTCCGGACTGGGTGTCCAGTAGAGCGGTCGTTTCCGGGTTCGCATCAATCCGGCAATGATTGTCTTTCAGTTTTATGGTGACGTCCTGGTTCCGGCCAAGATTTTGCACCGTCTCCTTAACAACAAAGTCTGCGCTGACGCTCTGGAGACAAAGCGCCAGTAGAAAACCCGCAAGCGTGAACAATTGCATAAGCAAAGGGAGGCTTAGGCAACCTATAAGAAAAGGCGGACGGGACAAGTCGGGCGTGTGAGTGAAACAACGACGGGGCGACCAAATTTGGTGGGGCGAGGCTCCCGAACGGACTAGAATCGCTAACGAAGCAGTTAGATAGTGCGAAACTCAACGTGTGCCTAGCCAATCGCCGTGCCGAGCCGTGTCCCAGCGTGTTGCATCGGACACAAAGCGTTGACTCGGAATCTTGTTGTTTTTCAATCCTAACAGGGCGATCAAACCCGTCGTACCGCGGCTCGGCGGGCGCGCTGGACTAGCATAACCCGCCTTCATTTAAGGGCTAAACGCTCCGTAGAATTCCCTCGACCGTTCGGGAGCCTCGCCCCACCAAGTCTGGCGCGCCGTGTTGCCTCACACCCCGGTGGGCGCCTTAATCAAGACCACGAGATCGATAGGCTCTGGAAGGGGGAGTGGCCCTGAGTGGCGAATCTTCCAGCGGGCGAAATCGAATCCGGAGACGGGGATCTGTTTCCAAACAGGGTCGATCGTGATTTTAGTAAGGTCGTTCCTGGTTACCACGCAGGCCGCCGACGGTGCGCTCTCCATGAAATTAGCAACGTCCTGCGGAGACAGGTGGACTAAGAAGGGTTTAACCGAGTACCGGAAATACCAGACCAAGCTTTGCTCATCGTAGCCGGTGTAAGCGACTCGAGTTTCTGCGGTCAGGGATGGTTTGGCGCCGTCATACGCTGCCTTGGATGGAAAATAAGGAGCCACCCAGAAGAAACCCACTAGAGCGACCAGCACATAGAGCACAACGACTCCTACGGCGATGCCGCGTGCGAGAACCGAGTCCCGCGGTCGTGAGTTCAGGTACTTAGCAGTGAGGATCGCGAGCAGCGGGAAAGCCGGCAACGTGTAGTGCGGCAGCTTGGTTTGGATCAACGTGAATATCAGGAAAACCAGAGTAATGCCGCCGAGCAGATAACGTTCAGGCAAGTCCAGACCGCGCCGGAGTCGGGCGATTGTGCCGGGTAGATAAATACACCAAGGAAAGAAGCTGAAGAAAATCGTCAAGAAGTAGAATGGGAGCGAAAGAACGTAACCAAGAAGGCCGCCGCCGCCGTGGCTTTGCATGGGAGCAACGGATCGCATGACGACGTGACGGCCGATTCCGATGGCAAAGAACTCGCCTTTAGTGGCGACTAATGCCGGAATACCCCAAACGCCAACGATCAGGACCAGAAGAACGACGCCTAACAAGGCCGAGCCGGCGTGAAAGGAGAAGCTTTTCTTTTGCGAGAGAAAAAAGACGGCTGGGAATAAGATCGGCAGCAACCCGATTGGCCCCTTAGCTAAGAACCCTAGAGCTAGGCAGAGATAGAACCCGAGCCAGAGCCAACGCGATTTTGGTTTGGCAATTCTTTCCCAGGCGATCCAAGTGGCGCCCAGGAAAAAAAAGATCATCGGCATATCGGCAACGGCTGCCCGGCCGTGAATGAATAGCTGAAGACAAGTTCCGAAAATAATCCCCGACCAAAGGCCGGTTTTTGACCCGTAGAGGCGAGCTCCCCAGATCGCCGTGAGAACGGCGGTGGCAGCAGCAAAAAGCATGGAGGGAAAACGGACCGAAAAGTCGCTCTCACCGAACAGTTGTGCGCTTCCGACCTGACACCAATAGATTAGGGGCGGCTTATCGAAACGATACTCTCCGTTGACCCGCGGGATAACATAGTCGCCGCTTTGCCGCATCTCACGAGATGCCTCGGCAAAGCGTGGTTCATCTCGATCGATGAGGGGAAGGGTGTTGTTCCCGAGCGAATCGATGATTGCGACCGCAAGGAAAAGGAGCAACAGATGGAGCGCCCGTATCATTAGCCCGGATTTCTCACAGCATCCACGTAGCGGCCGAGCTCAGTTTGTAGTGTTCCTGCTGTGAGAAACGCAGGCTGGTGACACGGTCGACAAACCCGTCAACCAATGTGACAGAGTTGATCGAATGGAATCTCACCGAGCACAACCGTCGCCGCAAAACCCGCCACGTGGAGCCGCTTTGCCTGCATGGCTCGATCCGTTGATGTGGCTGGCCGTTTTGATCATCGTGGCCTGCCTGGGATTCTTTTTCGACCAAACGGTCGTCAGAGCGATCGCGGGTCATCAGATAAGATGGCTGGAGCAGATCGCCGGCGTCATTTCGAAATTTGGAGATTGGCCTGAGCTAATGGGATACGCGGCGGTCGCATTGGTCGGAGTGGGCTTCGCTCGAAAACGGACTTTGGTCAAAGTGATTCTCTGTATGATGATCGCCGGCACTTTGGCTGGCGCGGTGACCAATAGTGTGAGGTTACTTGCCGGCAGAGCGCGTCCAAATAATCATGAGGTCCCACCGGGTTGGTACGGGCTGTGGTACCAGGGCCAATGGTTACTCGGAAAATACAAGTTTCATTCTTTTCCGTCCGGACATACTGCGACCGCTTTTGCTTTTTTTGGAGTAATCGGTTTCGCCTACCGACGCTGGGCTTGGAGCTTTCTGGCCGTGGCCGGCGTGATCGGTTGGTCGCGCTTGTATATCAATGCGCACTTCTTCTCGGACGTGCTCGTCGGTCTGGTCATCGGCCTTTTCTTTGCCCAATTAACATGGGAGAGGGCGGGACCTCTGCTGGCGAGACTGGTGAAGGAAAAATGATCTGAGGGGTGGCCGAGCCAGTAAGCAGTAAGCAGGTAGCAATCCGTCTTTGTCGTAAAGCGCGCCTCGGCGCTGCACTGATCACTGAGCTACTGCTTACTGCTTACTAAAACGAGGTCACCTCCAGCAGGCCGCTAAACGTCCTCGTCCGTGCCACCCTTCTTGTTGGTGAGTCCTCGTAGTTTACCTTCGATGAATTCATCGAGGTCTCCGTCCATTACGGCTTGCACGTTGCTGGTCTCCACCCCGGTACGGTGATCCTTGACCATCTGGTAAGGCTGGAAAACATAGGACCGGATTTGGCTTCCCCAGGCGATCTCGCCTTTTTCGCCGTACTGCCGGTCGATCTCAGCCTGTTTCTTGTCCTGTTCGATCTGAAGCAATTTCGCTTTCAACATGTTCAAGGCCATTTGCCGGTTCCGGCCTTGGCTGCGTTCGGCTTGGCAGGCCACGACCAATCCAGTAGGCACATGAGTAATTCGGACAGCCGTCTCCACTTTGTTGACGTTTTGACCGCCCTTACCCCCGCTCCGGAAGGTATCGATCAGAAGATCGCTCTCATTGACCTCAATGTTCACGTCTTCTTTGAGCTCAGGTACGACGTCAACGCTGGCGAAGGAGGTATGGCGGCGTTTATTCGCGTCAAACGGTGAAATGCGCACCAGGCGATGGACGCCGCGCTCAGTTTGCAAATAGCCGTACCCGTATTCACCGCTGACAAGGATGGTGACCGATTTTACTCCGGCTTCATCTCCTTCCTGAATATCGACGACCTGGGTGGAGAATCCGCTACGTTCCGTCCAACGCTGATACATTCGAAGCAGCATATCGGCCCAATCGCACGATTCTGTGCCTCCGGCGCCGGCGTGAATGGTGAGGAACGCGTTGTTCTTATCGAACTCGCCCGACAATAGCATCTTGAGTTCAAAGGCTTCGAGCTCTTTGCTCAAGGCTTCGTATTCACCGTTAACTTCGCGAAAAGCGGTTAATTGGCCGGTGGGATCTGTTTCTTCTTTGGCTAGAGAGAGAAGCACCTCGAGATCGTCCGCTTTTTCAGTCAGTTGTGAAAAAGGCAAGGTCTTCGAGCGTACGGATGATGCTTCGTCGATAACCTGCTGGGCACGTTCTTTATTCTCCCAGAAGGCGGGCTCTGCCATACTCGATTCCAGCTCGCCGAGCCGAGTTTTCAGCTTTGGGTAGTCAAAGATACCTCCGAAGTTCGCCTAGACGGCTCTTCAGCTCTTCGAGTTTAATGGCCTGAAAATCGACTTCCATAAAGCGGTTAATGTGCTGCCAAAGGAGGGGAGTGTAAAGGGGGCTTGGCCTTCGGCTTATCAGGCGTTTTGGGTTCGGAGTTCGGCGAATGGGCGAAGCGGCAGATGGGCGCGTACGAAGGACTGACCGGCGAAAAGCTCGGCGCCGAGTTTTTCGGCCTACCGATCGTTGCTCTGTATAGCCTCATCACCGATACGCCCGTTCGCGATATCCCGATACGAAGACAGGTCGATACCCCGATACGCCTACACGTCCGTTCGTCTGCTTTGGGCTTGGCAAGCGTAACCGCTTTTCCTTAGATTCGTCTAAAGGAGTATCCTGAGAGGAAGTATTCTTCCCAGGCTGGCCCCTATCGACAGAATGAATACATCTAAATCATTTATTGCGGTCGCATTACAACTTGCGGCCTGTGCTTGTTTGCTTCCCAAGCAGGCGAAGGCAAGCCCTATCAGTACCGGGGCCGGCGATGACACTCAAATCAGCGAGAGGATTGCGAAAGTAAGACAAATGCTTTCTCAAACCGCACAAGACCAAATGGCGGCTTCGAAAGACGTAGACGGAGTCAGAATAAACTGGGCGAATTGGCATAAAGGCGGCGGTTGGGGTAACGGTAGAGGCACCTGGCGTAACGGTTGGCGTAACGGCAGCAGATATGCTTGGCCGAACGGCGGATGGGGTAATGGCGCCGGATTCCGAGTTCCTCCGGGTTGGGGAAACTATGGGTGGCCGAACGGTGGCGCCATTGTTGCCCCGGGCTGGCTCAAGTTCTGGTTCAACCACTAGAGCCCGTTTTAGGTTTTAAGTTCTAAGTTTTAGGTTCTAAGTTCGCGCAGGCAAACTTGGTGTCTTGCGTAGGGGAACTCGGAACCTTTAACTTAAAACGTCCAACCTATTGCCGTTATGGAGGTATCACCCGTTCAGTTGCTGATCTTTCAGCCAACCCCGTTCTGTAATCTTAACTGCACTTACTGCTATCTGCCGGACCGCAAAGACAGGCGGGTCATGGACGTTGAGATCGTCCGGACCGCTGTCCAGAAGCTAAAGGATGAACAGCTTCTTGAACCGGGTCTCGGCATCATCTGGCACGCGGGCGAGCCCACGGTCGTACGCCGGGAGCAGTACGCAGAGTATTTCGCGGCTATCCGCGACGTACTCGGGGACTTCCAGCTGGTGAATCATTTCCAAACCAACGGCACACTCATTGACGATCGCTGGTGCGAATTCATTAAGGAGCACGATATCGCGGTCGGCGTCAGCATTGATGGGCCGGATTTCATTCACAACCATTCCAGGAAATCGTGGAGCGGCCGCGGGACGCTCGACAAGACGCTGCAAGGAATCGAAAACCTCAAGAAACACGGTATCGAGTTCCACACGATTTCAGTGATCGGCGAAGCCTCTCTAGGCCACGCCAAAGAGGTCTATGATTTCCTGGCTTCATTAGGACCGGTTCTGCTGGGCTTTAATGTTGAGGAAGAGGAAGGGGTTAACCAAAAATCGACTCTGGCAGACCGTTCGGAGCGCGTGGAGCAGTTTTTTCAAGAGCTTTACGACCTGGCCAGAGAAAATGGGTTTGATCCACCGATCCGTGAGTTCGAGAACGCGTGCGGTTCGATAGCGGCTGGGCACGGCAGCGAGTCCAACCAACAGATTCATCCCTATCGAATAGTCACCATTTCGGTCGATGGGGCCTTCACCACCTTTTCCCCAGAACTCTTGGGGATGAGTGACAAAGCGTACGGAGGTCTCGAAATTGGCAACGTTAAGACCGACTCGTTCCGCGGAGCATTGGAGACTCCGAAGTATCAGCAGATGTTTGGGGATATTGTTGCCGGAGTAAAACACTGCCGAGAGACTTGCGAGTATTTTGATGTCTGTGGCGGGGGTGCACCCGCAAACAAACTGTTTGAAAAAGGCAGCTTTTCCGTGGCCGAAACTCGGTTCTGCGAACAGTCGCTAAAAATACCGACCCGGATCGTGCTCAAGGATCTTGAAACCGTGCTGGCCGGGAGCGGCAAGCCGATTAAAGGGTTCGATCCAAAAGACAAAGCGCGTTGGATCAGCCCGTGGCAGTAGCTCGCCTTAGGCTCGCTACTGAATAGCTGATAGCCGATAGCCGAGGCGAACGAGCGACGGGTGCGTTTTTGCCCATTCGCATTGGCTATCGGCTATTCGGCGGCGAGCCTAAGGCGAGCCGCCGCGTTATTCGCTGAACAACTCCTGCAGCGCCTTCACCTCACGGCGGGAGACAAATTGTTTGAACGACTCGTGATTGGTGCGTTTGGCGAGATAGACTTTGAGGACTCTCTCGAGCAACGCAGGTAGTTCTCCAAATGGGATGCCGTGGAAAACTTCGCGGGCCAGGCTCTCATTCTGGCCGCTGCTACCGCCGAAGAAGACGTGGTAGCCTTCGGCTTGTTGACCGCTCTGACCCACCTGGATGCCTAAGAGTCCAATGTCCCCTATGTAGTGTTGTGCGCACGAGTGCGGACAACCGGTCAGATGAATATTGATCGGCTGATCCAATGCGACACGTTTTTCTAAGTATTTGGCTAGCTCGACGGCCTGGCCCTTAGTGTTGGTGGCAGCGAATTTGCACCCGGTATTGCCGGTACAAGCAATCAGACCTCCAGTGATGCTGTTGGCTTCGTGATGCAGGCCGATTCTTACCAACGAGCGTTTAGCCGTTTCCACATAGGCATCCGGTACATTCGTAATAAGAAGGTTTTGCCAAACGGTCAGACGAATGTCGCCGCTGCCATAGTTCTGGGCGACATCCGCGATCCGGCGCATTTGCCTCGTACGCAACCGCCCGACGGGGACCGCGGCGCCGATGTAATTAAGACCCTTTTGCTTTTGTTTGTAGACACCCAAGTGGCCATGCGGAATTGGCGGATGGGTTAGCCGGCAATCAGCAACGGGCAACCGCTGGAGTGGGAAAGCCAGCTTCTTTTCCATCTCTTCGACAAACTTCGGGATGCCCCATTTATCGATCAGATATTTTAAGCGAGCCTTCTTCCGGTTGGTTCGATCACCGTTTTCAGCAAAGACGCGGATGATAGCCGCCGCGACTGCTACACTTTCCTCCGGTTTAACCACGATGCCGGCGTCGGCCGCGAATTGGGAATGTCCAGTGATCCCGGCCAATTGGACCCGGAAATAGACGCCCGGCGGCACGGATTTCCCTTCTGGAACCGTTACCGCAGAAAACCCGATATCATTGGTATCAGCCACCACACTGATAGCGCCTCCACCGTCGAATCCGACGTTGAACTTCCGGGGGATGTTATACATATCCCGGTTATTCAAGATGTAGTAGTGAAGAGCCGTGGCGTAGGGCTGGGAATCGATAAGCTCACTTGGATCGATCCCGGCTGTCGGGCTCGCTGTAACGTTCCGGACATTGTCGACTCCTGACCCTCGTGAAGTCATGCCCAATTCCTGGAGCTTGAGGAGAACTTTTACTAAGTGCTTAGGAGCAATTTCCCGGATCTGGAAATTCGCTCGGGTAGTAATATCAGCATAACCGCCACCCCAATCATCGGCTACGTCGGCTAGCCCGCGCAGTTGGTCGGCAGTGAGACGACCAGCCGGGATGCGGCACCGCAGCATGAAGGAATTTTGCGCGGGGGCGACATAAAAGAGGCCGTGGAAACGGAACCTGAAAGCGTCGGCTTTATCGGGGAACTTGTTCTCTTCGGCGTGAGCAAGCAACTTGTCCCAGATATCGAGCCCGTGTTGTTCCAGCTTCCAGATTTCTTGCTCGCACAAGTCTGAAAGCGGAGTCCCAAATACCGCCTCTTCGGTCGTTGGCGGCGGTGCAGCTTCGTTTTCCAGGCCTGGAGCGGGTGCAGCGGTGATTCGCCGATCAGAAAGAACCCCGACAAAAGGGGCTAACTTCCTTGTCGAAAGTCCTGCAAAGAAACCTTGCAGATACTCTTTCTGTTCATCAGTGAAATTTTCAGAAATAGTCATTATACGATTAGCGTTTGGCGTTCGGCGTTCGGCGCTCGGTGTTTCTTGTCGCCATCGTGATCGAAGATCGGCGGAGCTGATTTGACAGAGCGGGAGATCCTTACCTTTTCGGTCACGTGACGGGACGCGGTTCGGCAATTGCGCTGGGTGCAACGGTTGCCGGACTCACCGCATTTTTCTTACCGCCAACGGTGGAACGTAATCCATGGCAGGTGATGAAGCGGAAAACGTGCCAGGGTGTGGGGGGCGGTCAGACGTGAGAAGTGAAAGGTGAAAGGTAGGGGCTCCGTGGGGCCGAGGAGCGCTGGGGTGTTGGAGTGGGGTGCAGCCTCAGAGGAGCGAAGCCATTATAGCGCGATTTTTTGCACGAATTGGTCAAAAGTTGACAGGTAACGGGGCGGAAGGGAGCTAGGAAGGCCGATTTTGGCGGGGGCGAGGCTCCCGAATGACCTTAACATTTTACCCTCCCGCTTCCCCTTCTCCCCCAAACTGTGCCGCATACTGGTCTAGCTCCTGATAGTACGGGCCTGCGTCTTCGTAGAGGTCGTCGAATAAGGTGGCGAGCTTTTCGTAACGCGGCACCCAATCCGGGTTGGGCGCAATTTCTTCATCTAGATGGATTAGCGCTTTTGCGGCTTCCGCCAATGACCCATAAATGCCCGCAGCGACCCCGGCAATCATTGTGCATCCTAAGATACTGGACTCGGTGTGTTTGGTCGTGCGGATCGATGTTCGATAAATGCTGGCTTTGATCTCAAGCCAAAGACGGGTCTTGGCGCCTCCGCCGCTGGCGACCAGATATTTCATCGGGTTCCCACTCTGTTCCATAATGGAGAGGTTGCGACGGGAAGCGAAAGCGACCCCTTCCATTACGGCTCGGTGTAGGTGCCCGCTGGCGTGGGCATAGGTCAAGCCGAAGAATTGAGCCCGGGCGTTACGGCGTGATCCAAGTCGTTCTCCATTCAAGTAGGGTAAAAAAATGAGGCCATCGGATCCAGGCGGAGCAGACGCTGCAACCTGGACTAGGTCTTCGTAGCTTACTTGATTGTCATGGAATGCGCGGCGAGCCCAACGGACGGCATCACCACCGGCATCCAGGATGGTAAAAGCGCTCCAGCCCTCGTCGATTCCGAGAACATTACTAATGATCGGATGGAGGACTGCGCGCTTGGTTTGCAGGGTCAATAATGTTGAAGTGCCGGTAGAATCAGATCCAACACCAACTGGGCTTACACCGGATCCCAGCAAAGTAACCGGAAAGTCTCCGGCGCCAACGGCAACAGGAGTACCTGCTAGTAAACCGGTCTCTTCAGAAGCTGCCTGGGTTATGGCGCCGACCAGATCGACCGGGCGTTTGATCTCGGGAAGGATCTTTGGATTCAGCCCAAGTAGATCTGCCAAGGAAGCGCTCCAAGACCGTTTCTCGATATCGTAGAGGTAAGTTGTGGATGCCTCCGGATGGTCAATCGCTTGGCAGCCGGTTAATCGAAAATTGATAAAATCTTTAACAATCAGAACCGAGACGGCTCGATCAAAAACTTTTGGATGCTCTTTTTGAAACCAAAGCAGTTTGAAAGCCGGCCAAGCGGTAGCAGCGGGATTGCCGGTGACAGGCAATAGCTTTTCTTGGTCGTGTCGTTTGAGAAATTCGTCGAGTACGTCCCGCGTCCGCTTATCATTCCAAAGAGGAGCGTAATCGACGACTGGCACCCCGTTTTGATCCAATAGAACGGTTCCATGCATCTGGCCGCAGCAGGCGACAGAAACTATCCGTGCCGCAGCATTGTCGATCCTATCGAGAACCGCCCGAATACATAGGACCACCCCTTTCCACCAGTCGGATGGACGTTGTTGAGACCAACCGAAGTGGGGCACTTGCTGGTCGTGTTCAGCCGAATGAAAGGCCACGATTTGGCCGGCAAGATCCGTTAATGCGGCCCGGACGCTGCCGGTACCGACGTCGATGGCCAGAAAGAGATCTTTGGGCATGGGAGGGGGGAGTTCAGGGTGGAGCGGAGTACACTATTGCAAGCAGAAAAGAAGTACCAGTGGCGTCATCGATACAGCACTCTCGGCAGCGGCCTCCTGAACGCCTCGAACTCCTGCAACTCCTTTAACTCCTACCTGGCCGCGGCTCGTCCGCGGATTGAGCCGGGAAGAACAACAGGTGTGCCGACACAGTGCGTAGTATTGCTACTCAAATCGATCCGGCAACCATTTTCCATTAGAAAGCGCTTTCCAGGGTGCTCAGAGCAGGGATATCCGCCGGCACTCCCAGTGAACTACTCGGTTGCTCAAGCGAATTCAGGGCCGAAGCGGGGGAATTGGTGCTTCTAATTTTTCTGTCCGCTATCGATTATCTTAATAAATTCTGTTGTATTACTACCCAATACGGGCAATTCTGGGTTTCATTCTCGCTGAAGCTATTTAACCCGCACCTTCCCGAGTATCGCCATGACTCTTTCCAATGGTTTGTCGCCTTTTTTGACCTTTGTGAACCCGGAGACACTGCAGATTCAGCCGAACACGAGCGGCTATAAAAAATATTTCCGGGAGTTGAGTGGAATTTATGCCGATGAGACAGCCTTTCACGGTTTGGCGGAGACTTTTGGTAACGCGGTCGCCTATCGCGTTGACGAAGCGCGCTTCAGCGATCAGGCGAGCGACCTGATCACCGGCATCAGCGTGCTTGAGCCGGGCAAGGTCGGCCAAGAATTCTTCATGACGAGAGGACATCTCCATCAGCGAGCTGACCGGCCCGAAACGTATTACTGTTTGGCCGGACATGGGATACTATTGCTGGAAAGCTTGGCCGGAGAAATCAAAGCCATGGAGATGCGGCCTGGGAGCCTCGTTTATGTGCCGCCGTTTTGGCTACACCGCAGCGTTAATGTTGGTGAGACCGTTTTCGCGACGCTCTTTTCTTATCCGGCGGATGCGGGTCAGGATTTCGAGATTGTGAGGCAAGCCAAGGGATTTCGACAGCTGGTTGTCTCTAATGCGAACGGTGGCTGGACGCTAGCTCCCAATCCCCATTATCGTCCTCGGACAGCGGAGGAAATACGAGTTTATGTGGCTCGGACACAGAGTTAGGAGTTTTTGGGGAGTATGTTCCCAGGTATTTCATACCAGGCTACGATCGCTGCGTCCCTACGGGACACCATCTTTGAGTAAAACATGGCTAAGACGTTTCTCAGCATTATCGAGGAGCACCGGTTAGTGCCGGTTATCGAATTGGACTCGTCAACGGACGCACCTTTTTTGGCTGAGGCTTTGCTAAAGGGGGGCCTGCCGGTCATCGAATTGACGTTCCGAACGGGCGCGGCAGCAGAATCGATTGCAGCGGTGAGAAGGCAGTTTCCTGAAATGTTCGTTGGTGCCGGAACGATCGTCTCACAGGAACAGTTACAACAAGCCGTTGATGCAGGGGCTCAATTTCTGGTTTCACCCGGTTTCGATCCTCGGCTGACGGGAATCGCGGTAGAGACGGGCGTTCCTTATTTGCCAGGCATCGCAACTGCCTCGGAACTCCAGGGCGCCTTGGCGCTGGGTATACGGGCCTGCAAATTCTTTCCGGCCGAGGAAATCGGGGGGGCCCGCTTCTTGAGGATCTTAGCGGCCACATTTCGAGCGTTCTCGCCGGTATTCGTGCCAACTGGCGGAATCAACTTGAACAATCTGGAGAGCTGGCTACGAGAGCCGAGCGTGATAGCGGTAGGCGGGTCCTGGCTGGCAGCAAAACAGTGGCTCAAGGACAAAGATTGGGCGGCGGTACGGGAGTCGGTTGCCACCAGTGTACGAATAGCGAAAGAGATTAGACCGGCATGAGCATGGAGTTCGTTTCTACACCGGTTCCAACCATCCATTTTATCGGCGTATCGACCAAGCAGTCGTCGATCATGCGTGTCTTCCCTGAATGGGCCAAAGAGCTTGGTCTGGGCGAAGTCGCCATCAACGGAATTGATCTAGCCCTGCATGCTGCTCCGGACCAATATCAGCAGGTGGTGGGATTTATTCGGGACGATCTCAATTCGAATGGAGCGTTAGTTACTACTCACAAGATCGATTTGTTTCAGGCGGCCCACCAGCTTTTTGATGAACTGGATTGGTTTGCCGCCTCCATGCATGAAGTAAGCTCGATCTCGAAACGAGAGGGCAAATTAATCGGTCAAGCGAAAGACCCAGTATCGGCTGGGCAGACATTGGCCTCGATGATTTCACCAGGATTTTGGACCGGCGATGGAGGAGACGTTTTCTGCATGGGCTGCGGCGGGGCCGGAGTCGCCATCACCTGGTTCTTGCTGCTAGGGGATCATCGGTTAGGCAGACCTAAGCGGGTGATAGTTTCCGACGTATCAGCGGAGCGGCTGGCACACCTGGAAAAGCTAGTCGACACGACCGCACTGGAAGTCAAGTTGGTGCGTGACTCCAAGGATAACGATCGGATCCTTGAAGGCTTGCCAGAGAGATCACTGGTAATCAACGCCACCGGCTTAGGCAAGGATCGGCCTGGCTCGCCGATTACGGATGCCGGACGTTTTCCGCGGCGCGGGGTCGTATGGGAATTGAATTACCGGGGCGCCCTCGACTTTTTTCATCAAGCTAATTGGGCCGCCGCCGAGCGAGCGCTAACCGTGCACGATGGTTGGGATTACTTTGTACATGGATGGAGCTCCGTGATTGCGGATGTTTTCCATGTGAACATCCCGAACGAACGGGTTTCTAAATTAGCCGAGATTGCGGCACGTGTGAGTGGAAGAAAGTGAAACGAGTTCTAGTTACCCCGCGGTCATTGACCCACGGCGATCATCCAGCCTTTGCCCGTATTCGACAGGCCGGCTGGGAAATTGTTTTGGGCCCGAAAGGCCGGCTTCCAGAGGAAGCAGAGCTTTGCGATCTCGTGCAAGGTTGTGAGGGCTGGATCGCCGGGGTTGAGCCAGTGACGTCGAAGGTGCTGGCTGCCGCGAAGGCGTTGCGGGTGATCAGCCGCAATGGCAGCGGGATTGATAATATTCCAATGGGTGATGCCGAGCAACGCGGGATAACGGTGCTTCGGGCAACCGGTGCGAATGCGCAAGGGGTTGCCGAGCTTACTTTGGGACTCGCTTTATTGGCGGCTCGCAGCATTCATTTTGCGGACCGTGGACTCAAAGAAGGCATTTGGCGCCGTTCTATGGGGGCTGAGCTCAATGGCCGGCGGGTTGCGGTAGTTGGGTATGGACGGATTGGTCAGGCCGTTGCCCGGCTCTTCGCTGCTTTTGGTTCAGTGGTGTCCGTGATCGAGCCTTTGGATGTTGCCACCGAGCCGTTTGCTCGGGTGGATCTTGAGTCTGCTATCCGCGAGGCTGAGCTCGTCACATTGCACTGCCCTCCAGCGCCGGATGGAAAACCGTTATTGAGCAGGACCCTGCTGAGCGGCGCGCGACCTGGTTTGACCTTGATCAACACTGCCCGTCGAACATTGGTCGATGAAGAAGGATTGCTGCAGCAACTGGAAAACGGGCGGATCGCCGCCTACTGTTCCGATGTGTTCGATCAGGCCGACGCGACTGCCGCAAAACTGATCGCACATCCCCAAGTCATCGCTACCCCTCATCTCGGCGCATTCACGCGCGAAAGTGTTGATCGGGCCGCGCTCGAAGCGGTTCAAAATCTTCTCACCTTTTTCGAAAACGTTCCCACGTCTTCACGCCCCTCGGAAAACGTTCCCACGTCTTCGCGACCCTCGGAAAATGCCGACCATTGAAACGGTTCGTTTCGAAGGTTCGTTGGCTGCTAATCTTCGAAGTGAGCCTGCTGGCGTTGAGCTTTACTGGCTTGGGCAAGCGGGTTTTTTAGTTCGGTCCCCAGGCCTGAGTTTTGTGATCGATGCCTACCTCTCCGACCAACTAGCCGAAAAGTATCGTGGGAGCGTTTTCTCGCATGCCAGGCTGATGGCGCCGCCGATAACTGTGGCGGAATTTCCCAGTCTCGATTTTGTCTTCTGCACCCATCATCATGGGGACCATCTAGACGTTCCGACTATTAGAGAGATAGCGGGCAAATTTTCGCATACCCGCTTTATCGTACCCGCGGCGAGTGAACCGGAGATAGCTAGGGCAGGTTTAAAGAAAGATCGGATAGTTTGGGCGGAAACAGAGCGCGAAATCCAGTTGAGCGAAACTTTGAAGGTGACACCCGTAAAGGCGGCTCATGAGGGTTTCGAGTACGATAAGCTTGGCCGGGACCGGTTCTTGGGATACCTTTTCGAGGTGGAAGCGGGCCTAATCTATCACTCAGGTGATACTGTCCGCTATACCGGATTGCTTGAAAGGATCATTCAATCTGGTCCGCAGTTAGCTCTATTGCCGGTCAATGGACGGCGCCGCGAACTTCGAGAAAGAAAGATCCCAGGGAACTTTAACCTTGAAGAAGCGGTACAATTCTGTTTGGACGGCAAAATCCCCGCTTTAATTGCACATCATTTTGGGATGTTCGCGTTTAACACGATCGATCCCCGGCTGATCGATCAAGCCGCTATGAAGATGCAGAACCAGCTCCAGCTCAGAAAGGCAGAGTTGGGTACACGTTACTTTCTAAAACACTCCCTTAGTGTCCGCTCCCATAAATGATATGGCTTTCGTTGCGATCAAAATGAGCTGCCGGCAAGGCGTTAGTGCCAGTGCGGCGCGCATCGACTTGAAAAACAGTCAACTGGCCCTGCGGACGCGAGGCGAAAGCCATGCTATTTATGGGAGAGGACACTAGTGCCTAGACGACCGCGCCCCCCCATAGAAAAGGATCCGAATCGGAACCTGCTCGAGATAATATCGACTTCGCTACAGGACCTGCGCCCTTCTGATCGTAAGGTTGCAGAACTTACTTTGGCCGCGCCCGAGTTTGTACTGAATGCGACCGTTGATCAAACGGCAAAACGATCCGGTGTGAGTGAGCCGACTGTGATTCGGTTTTGTGAAGCGCTCGGTTTCGAGGGGTTTCAAGACTTCAAAGTCCGGCTAGCCCAAAGTGTTGCTCTGGGTATGCCGGCCACCCACTCAGTCATTCTGCCGGCTGATGCCGTCGGCATCATCGCGGATAAGATCTTTGACTACAGCATGAACAGCCTAGATTGGGCTCGCAAAAAGTTAGATAAAGACGAACTGAACAAAGCGGTCGATCTACTATTGGCGGCTAACCGCATCGAGTTTTTTGGCTTTGGCGCATCCGGAATCGTCGCGTTAGACGCACAACAAAAGTTTCCATTGTTCGGGGTGCCCTGTATGGCGCATTGTGACTCACATCAACAGTTCATTGCTGCCTCGATGCTGAAGCCGGGCGACGTTGTGGTGGCCATCTCGAACACGGGTCAGACAAAAGGGGTGATTGAGGCGGCAAAGACTGCGCTAACGAACGGAGCTTCCGTGATCGCCATCACCGGAAAAATCGGGCCTTTGGTAGAACATTGCACTGTGCCGCTGCTGGTTGAAACATTGGAAAACACGGATGTTTACACTCCTACCATTTCGCGGCTGGCAGCACTTACCTTGATCGACATCTTAGCCACCAGCGTAGTCACGCGCCGGGGCCAGGACCACAACTCCCGGGTGGCGGAGATGAAACGGAATCTCGCCACCAAGCGAAACAGTCTCTAACTCGCCTGAAGCTCGTTAGAATGGCAGATGACAGGATGACAGATGACAAATTGTGTAGAGCCTCGTGCTGTCTAATATTTGTCATCTGTCATTTGCCATTTGTCATTCCGAAGCGAGCCTAAGCGAGCTGCGGCAGCCACTGTTCCTGGGCGGCAAGCATCTTGTCTACTAACTCATGAATTTGCGGCAGTGTGCAGACTGCTGCGGTCAAGGGATCTAGCATGACGGCATGGTAGACAGCGTCTTTGCTGCCGGTTAGGGCAGCTTCGACGATTAACTCTTGAACATTGATGTTGGTGCGGTTGAGAGCTGCCAGTTGAGCGGGAAGGGGACCCACTTTTATTGGCTGGATTCCGTTTCCGTCGACCAGACAGGGAACCTCGACACAACAACCCGCCGGTAGATTGTCGATCAGGTCGTCATTGGGGACGTTGCCATTAATTGTAATGGGCCGATTGGTCTCGATCGCTTCGATGATACGCGCGCCGTATTCGTGCGTGCGCGCCGAGCTCAATTCTTCCTGTAGAATCGATTGATATTCTTGTTGGAACTTTTGGACCCGGTCATGACAATGGCGCAAATATCCGCCGGTGCGCCCAAATTCGAACCAGTGATTGATCTGGTCGGTAAACCGCGGGACGAGGTCATTGTTTACCATTTTTGCGGTCTTGCGAAAATAAGGGACGTATTCGCTGGCGTGCCCGCTGGATTCGGTAACGAAGTAGCCAAAATGCTTTAACAGGTCTATTCGCACCGGCTCTTGTCCATAGATGGCCGGGTCTTCGACGGCGGCCAAGATTTTTGGGTACAGATCTTCTTCTTTAGTCCGGAACTCGAGAAAGAAGGCTTGATGGTTGATACCGGCACAGAAGAAGATGACATCCGCGTATGGTACTTTAATCCATTCGGCCAGTAGCTCACTGGTGCCTTGAACACTGTGACAAAGGCCGACATGCGGAAGGCCGGTGCCTGCGGAGATTGCCCAGCAGTTGGCTGCCATGGGATTAACATAGTTTAGCAGCAGCGCATCGGGAGCGTACTGATCGATCTCGGCGCAAATATCGATTAGCACCGGGATGGTTCGTAAGGCCCGGAATACCCCTCCTGGTCCCAGGGTATCACCGACACACTGCTCGATACCGTATTGCCGGGGAATTTCGATGTCGAGCTGATAGGCATCAAGACCGCCTTGCTGGAAGGTGGTAATGACATAGTCCGAGTCTTCAATCGCTTCCTTGCGATCGAGCGTCGCCACCACAGTGGCTTTAACACCGCGCCGATCGATCGTTGATTGGACGATCTGGCGCGATTGCTCTAGCCGCTGCGCGTCGAGGTCCATCAAAACGAGGGTGCTCTCTTGTAAAGCAGCTGTAAGCAGGATGTCGTTTGTGAGGTTTCGAGTGAAGACTAAGCTTCCGGCTCCGATAAAGGTAATTTTTGGCATAAGTTAGGAATCGGACTCGTCCGGCAGCCGCCGGAGTGGTCGGAATGACAGATGACAGATGACAAATGACAGATTGTGGACACGGCTGGCGCCGGTACGGGACTTGTGTTGAAGGGGCAAGGGGACTTAGCCCGGGGTATGAACCCCGGGTTACCTATCCAAATAGATCTCGCCCTGAACCGGCGACAGATAGCTGTCCCCGATCCGTGCGCTGGCGAACCGATCTCTTCCGCCCATTCCGGGCGGTGCGCTTGCTTAACGCTACCCAGGGTTAAAACTCCGGGCTTAGTCCTACTGTCCCTTCTGGACAGATCTTGGTAATTTGTCATGCTGTCATCTGTCATGCTGAACGAGTTTCGGGCGAGTTCAGCTTTTGACTGCACCGGCAGTTAGTCCCGCGACCAAGCGCCGTTGTACGATGGCGAAAAATAGGACGGTCGGCACGATCGCGATGACCGTGCCGGCTGTGATTAATCCCCACTTTACTTGCAGGCTCTGCAGAAAACTTTGTAACCCCAGCGGTAAGGTCTGGGTTGCATTGCTCTGAGAGAGAATAGAGACAAACAGGTAGTCACCCCATGAGACCACGAAAGCAAAGAAGCCGGCTACGACCAGGCCGGGAAGAGCAATCGGATAGAGGATCCTAAAAAGGATGGCAAGACGCGAACAACCGTCGATGGCGGCTGCTTGATCGAGTTCGCGCGGAATCGCGTTGAAGTAACCGGTTAACATCCAAAGCGCGAATGGCAGAGTAATCGAGGTGTGGGTGAGGATCAGACCGAGGTGCGTATCAACCAAAGACAGGTTCGACATCAACACGTAAAACGGTACCAGCACTAAAACGTACGGGAAAAACTGAGGTAACAGTGCGGCTAGCATCAGATAAGGTTTACCTCTCAATGAGAACCGGCTGAGACCGTACGCACCGAGACTAGCAAACAAGACCACGAGCAGCATCACGCAGGTGGCAATAAAGATAGAGTTACCCACCAGTTGCGGGAAGTTGTTAAGGTTGAAGGCCTCAAGATAGTTAAAGAAAGTCAGCTCGGACAAAGCTGGCAAAATGCGGCCGGATTGGATCGAATCCGAGGTCCGGAAACTGCAGAGTAAAAGCCAGGCCATCGGTCCGAGCAAAAAGAGATAGAATAGGCCGAGCCCTAGATAGACAATAACCCGGTGGGCACGTTTCATTGTGTCTCGTATCCTCCAATCACTCGACGGCAGATCGTTACAAGAATGACTAGAACGACTAACATTACCACGCCGCCCGCGCTGGCGTAACCGAGCGCATAGCCACTCCAGGCTTGTTTGTAAATATAGGTGGGCAGAACTTCGGTCGCATTTACCGGCCCGCCGCCGGTGGAGAGAAAAACGAAATCGAAATTGTTGAAGGTGAAGGTCACGTGCAGAACCACCATAACCAGGATGATGTAGCGTAGATTGGGCAAGGTAATGAAAACGAGACGGTGCCAGCGGGTGGCGCCATCGATGCGGGCGGCTTCGTAAAGATCCTGGGGAATAGCCTGCATCGCCGCCATGAAGGCGATCGCGTAAAAGGGGATGTTACGCCAAAGATGCATGATGAGGACCAGCAGAAAGGCAAAATTCTCGTCGCCGAACCAGTTCCTGGTCCATTGGCTGAGCCCAACCTTGGTTAACAGCAGATTGAAGAATCCGTAATTAGGCAGGGTAAAAAAACGAAAGATAACGACGGCGGTGATGATCGGTAGTACCCAGCTTACCATTGCCAGACTCCGGAATACCTGGATGCCGGGCACCCGTTGGATCAACAGATGAGCCAGGATTAAACCGAAAAATACTTGTAGAAGAACCGCTGCCGAAGTGAGCTCAATTGAATGAAGAAAGGAGAGGCGAAAGATCGGATCAGTGAAAAGTTTAAAATAGTTCGCTAGGCCTACTAGATTGAAATGATTGGGATCAAGCAACGATTGATCGGTAAACGATGTGAAGATCCCGTAAGCGGTTGGGTAAAGATTGAGCCCGAGAATGATGGCGAGCGCGGGAAGCAACAACAAGTATCCGAAAGCCTCTTTCCAAAGGCGAACCAGGATCGGGGTGCGGTAGTCCTTGGGAGCACCAGCCTTTGGTTGCTGGAATGCGAGGTCCTTAGTGTCCATCGTTACTGGCATGATGTTGCGTAAGCCGGCGCTATGCTAGGTGAATTGCGTTTTGGCCGCCCCATTGGCAGGGCGAGGCTCCCGAACCGCCTGGAATCTTTGACGAGAGCGGTGAACGTAGTTGGACTGCAGGTCTGGCTGCGTTGATTGGCTGCCGAGCCGTGTTCCCAACGGCTCGGCGAGCGAACTGGACTAGCCACAACACATCCCTACAGAAAGACTGAATCCTTCGGCAAGGCCCCTTGATCGTTTGGGAGCCTCGCCCCACCAAGTTTTCCTCTTCGTCCTACAGTTGATTATCGGTTGCGCGTTTCTCCAGTGTTGAATAGAGCGCCTTACCGGCCTCTTCCGGTGTGCTGTTCTTGTAGATCACTTTCTGTATCGCTTCAGTGATGTCGTTGATCACATAGCCCCAGTTAATGGCAGCCAACGCAACGCCAGTGCTCAGTTGGGAGCTAAAGGCTTGCTGCCACCAGTTGTCTTTAAACTCCGGTAGCTCCGCCACGTCCTTTCGGGGTGGATTAACACCTTCAGTTTGATTGTCCAACGCGACAAACTCTTTGCTCGCCAAAATCTTGATCAAAGCCCAGGCGTCCTGTTTATCCTTACTGGCGGCGTTGATCAGCAGTGGTTTAACTTCCAGGTAAGTTGCTTGGGTGCCGCCGCTCGGTAACGGCAGGGGCGCAACCCCAGTCTCTTCTTCGAGAATCTTCTTCGCGGTGTCTCCAGTTAGCCGGTAGGAGTAGAGCCAGGGTCCCATCGGTACCATGGCCGACTTTCCAGAGACGTAGTCGGTGTCCGTCGCCTGATAATCGTTGCCCCGAGTGTTCTGGTTTGCCCCGGACGGAGTGCCGGCGAAAAAGACGTCTTGATATAGTTTCAGAACTTCGGCGAGTTTCTCCGGTGTGGTGTTCATCTCCCATTTCTTGGAAGACTCGTTGTATTTAAAGGGATTTTCACCGCCATTCACCTCGAAGAAGAAAGAGATGAACTCCTGGAAGGTGCGGACGCTCCCATTTTTGGTGGTTAATCCTAGACCGGCCACCCCATCTTCTTTGGATGAGATCAAAGCCGCATCTTTGACTAAGTCATCCCAGGTCTTCGGCGCCTCAATACCATATTTCTGAAACAGATCCTTTCGATAGACCAATACCCGGACGTTGGTGTTGTATGGTACACCGTACAGCTTGCCGTTAATGGTCAGGGCTTTGATCGTGCTGGGGATGAACTGATCTTTATCTGCCCACTTCTCGAACTCACTGTCGATCGGCGCGATTAGTCCGGCTTTCTGATAAGCGATCATCCCTTCCAACACCGCTTCGATGACATCCGGTTTGCCCCGGCGCCCCTGGACGATCAGCTTCTGTTGGGCGTCTTGATAGATGGGGGGACCGTAGTTATTGGCCAACGTGACGCCGGGTAGCAATTTGGGAGCATTTTCGCTTACCCATTTAGTTAACGGACCTTTGGCGGGGCCGTCTTGTGACATCGGGACGAACCAGAGCTCTAGATCTTTTGCATGGCTGGTTCCGACGAAAATAGAGGCGCTAAAAAGCGCTAGGAATCGGAAGATTGGCAAACGTTTTGTCATGTTTTGGGGGCTGGTTGAATCGGTGGGGTTTCCTCCTTCGTCCCGCAGGCGCGGGACTGCGAAGGACAACCTTGAGATTCGGACGAAAAAAATCGGCGCGAATCGTTGCAGCTTGATTAAAACGAGGGGCTGCCGCAATAGTCGTTCCGGATCGATAATAGTCTATTTGTGAATAAACCCTCATCTAACGGTTTGGGTGGAAGTCCGAGCCGGGATCTGCAGAATTTGTACGCGACGTTACGCGCCGTCCCGGCCTGTCCGGAAAAGGCCTCAACCTATGCCGGAAGCGTTTATTGCGGGTTGGAGACGCGAATCGATCCCCTGGATTATCACTGGGACGGACGAAAGCGAGGCGGTCATCCCAAATATCCCTACGTAATCTGGCAATATACTTTAAACGGTTGGGGGCACCTTAGAACAGAGCGGACGGTTCATCAGCTAGAGCCCGGTAGCGCCTTTACCACGATAGTCCCAAGCGACGACACTTATTGGCTCCCGAGGAAATCAGCCGAATGGACCTTTTTCTGGTTCATCATTCACCATCCCTATGTCGTCGATAGGATAAAGAAGCGTCAAAGAATGGCGTCTCAAGTGTGGCCGATTCCGCCGGATAGCCCCTTGATGGGACGGGCAGTCGATCTTTATGATTCAGTGCGAACTGGCGCGTGTCAGGATGAATTCACTGAGGAGAGTCTCCTTTTTGCATTTATGCTCGAATACGAGCGATTTGGTCATTCCCTGTTGCATCCGGCTGAAGCGCGAGAACGATTGCTGAAGGAACTTCGAACTGAGGTCCTGAATGGAATGCGAAACGGCGGGCCGACGGTCGAACAACTGGCCGCCAAACGGAAATTGAGTCGAAGCGCGTTTTCTCATCGATTCCGTCATGTGACCGGTTCGACGCCAGCCCGTTTCATTACCGACGTCAAATTAGGAGAGGTCACCCGGCTGCTGATAAAAACCGATCTCAAGCTTTCTGCGATCGCTGAATTGGCCGGATTCGCCGACGCGACCCACCTGGGAAAAGTCTTTCGAAAACGCTACTCTCTGACGCCCGACCGCTACCGAAACGCCATGCGGGCCCAGCGCTAACTCGCCTTAGGCTCGTCAGCGCATAGCCAATAGCCGATAGCCAATTGCGTGTTGGCTATCGGCTATCGGCTATTGGCTATCGGCTATTGATCATACGGAACGAGCCTAAGGCGAGTGCCGTCAGCGCCCACCGCCGATTTCTAGGATCGTTCCGGTGACATAAGAAGCTTCTGGGGACAGTAGCCAGAGAACGCCCGCGGCGATTTCGTCCACGGTACCTGGTCGTTTCATGGGAATGGTCGAACTTAGCCGGGCGGGACGGTCGGGAGCGCCGGCGGCAGTATGAAGGTCGGTTTCGACGAGACCAGGAGAAACTGCGTTAACTCTGATGCCTTCGTTAGCCACTTCCCTGGCTAGTCCAATCGTGAGAGTGTCAATGGCTCCTTTGCTAGCAGCGTAGTGGACCCATTCCCCGGCGCCTCCTGTGCGAGCCGCTAACGAGGAAATGTTGACGATCGAGCCGCCGGAATGACCATATCGTGTCGACATTTTTTTAACGGCCTCACGCAAGCAAAGCATTGGGCCGATGACGTTGACGGCCATTAGTCTTACAAGCATCGGCTGAGTGGTCTCGTCAACCCGAGCGAATCCACCGGTGATGCCCGCATTGTTCACCAACCCATAGATCGAACCGAACCGAGTCTCAGCCTCTTGAAAGAGTGCGATGACCTCCGGCTCGACTGATACATCCGCTCGAATCGGAATCGCGTTGCCGCCGGACTTCCGAACCTGCTCAACCACTCGATTGGCAGCCTCTTGGTCTTTGGTGTAGTTGACCACAATCTGATATTCGGACCGAGCGGCCTTGAGGGCGATGGCCGCGCCAATCCCGCGACTGGCTCCAGTAATGATTAAGGTACGTGGCGGCGGCATTGGGAAGAGGATGGTAGGGCGAGGCTCCAAGACAACCTAAAACCGTTACCGAAGAATTTAAATGTGACTGTACAACTGGGGTGATTCGCTATATGGCTGCCGAGCCTTCCTCTCCGGCTCGAAGCGCTCGTCGGAGTAGCATCCCGAGTCTTTAAGAATCGCATAATTCCTCTGTTAAGCTTGAGAGCCTGTCGGGAGCTCGCCTACCAATGGGCCCTTGAACTCGTTAGACTCCTCTGGTTTGCTGGGGTGACGATGAAGCGCGTGATCGGCTACACTTTAGTAACCCTATTGGTGGGGTTGGACTTAGTGGTCGGTAGTTTCTTGTTGAGCTCGGGAAAAGCGCAAGTTTCCGGCGACGATGCCGCCGCCTGGCTACGCGTATTTACTCGGGCGTTTGAGCTCGTAAAACAAGATTACGTTGATCCTAAAAAGGCGACCTCGTCCCATTTATTACATGCCTCACTGCGGGAGATGTTGTCCAAGCTTGATCCGCATAGCGCTTATCTTGAGGCGGAAGACTATCAGGATTTCCAGGAGGAAAATCGGGGAGAGGTCACCGGTATCGGTATTGTGGTTGCCGATATCAATAGTCAACTGACGGTAGTATCGGCGGTGGAGGAGGCGCCCGCCGCCAAGGCTGGTATTGTCACCGGCGATCAAATCGTCGCTATCGAAGGTGTTAACGTCGAACACAAACGGGTAGAAGATATCGGTCCGCTTTTGCGGGGGGCCAAAGGCAGTACCGTCCACCTTAAAATTTACCGGCCATCGAGCAAAAGCGTCAGCGATATTCAAGTCACGCGGCAAATCTACCGGGTGACCAGTGTCCGAGATGCGCATCTCTTGGATGGCGGAGAAGCGGGTAAGTTCAAGATAGGGTATCTCCGGATTACAGAGTTTGATCAGCCAACTCCCACCGAGCTCGGCGCTCAGGTGGACGATCTGCTGGGCAAAGGGATGCAGGCTTTGATATTGGATCTCCGATTTAATCCGGGCGGGTTAGTCCAGAGCGCTATCGACACTTGTGGGATATTTCTGCCTCCCAAGACCATGGTGGTCTACACAGAAGGACGCGATGCTGGGTCCCATCAGGAGTTCTTTACCGATGCAGAGGCCAAACCTCGTCAGGGCTTTCCGCTTGTGATCCTGGTTAACAACGAAAGCGCCAGCGCTTCGGAGATCGTTGCCGGTGCCATGAAGGATTTGCACCGTGCGATCATTGTCGGGCAAACGACGTTCGGGAAAGGTCTTGTGCAGGCCCAATTCGAGCTGCCGGACGGATCCGGCATGCGATTGACTGTGGCCAGATATTTCACGCCGAATCACGAAACCATTCAGGAGAAAGGCGTCAAACCCGACATTGTCAGTCTGATGAATCGGGATGAAAACCGGGCCCTGTTGCTTCGGCAAAGAGGCAGTTTTCTGAATCCGGCGGAGCAAGAGCTGGTCGCGCACCAGAAAGACCAGCAATTGGACCGAGCCGTTGATGCGCTCAAGGGGCTGCTAACCTACGAGGGGTAAGAAGCCAGAAGAAATCCTCACGCAAAGACGCAAAGGCGCAAAGGTTCGGACCATGCAACAGGAGGTGTGCGGACGTACGGGTGCTTTGAGCCGGCCTGAGGGTGGGAAACGCTGAGCTTCACCGTGCGTGCAGCGTAAGGACAGCCTCGATCACTTCTCTAGCAATACGATTTTCCTCCAACGCTCAAAAACGAGAACAGCATAATATCGTATTATCAAAATCAAAACCTGACCTGCATGGTCCAAATCTTTGCGCCTTTGCGTCTTTGCGTGAGGCTTTTTTTCTGGCTTCGTTCGCTCACGGTACCAAACTCACCTTAACCGATTGGCTCTTGTCGGAGGCGAGGCTGAAGGCGTCGAGCGCCGACTTGAGCGGCATGCGGTGGGTGATCAACGGCTTCACATTGATCCGGCCTTTTTCCAAGAGCCGCACGGCATTCGCGTACTCTTGATAAAACCGGAAGGTGCCGACTACCTCGATTTCTTTGGCTAGAATGCGGCCAAAGGGGAGTTGCGCGCTCGAGAGCATCCCGATTTGGACCATACGTCCGCCCGGTCCGAGGGATTCGAGGCAATTGATCATAGCCGGCACCGCTCCGGCGGCCTCCAGCGCGATGTCGAATTCGCCACGCTCGCTCACCGCTTCTTTCAGGGCTTCCGGGTTGTCCGCCACGTTAAGCGCATAGTCCAGATCCAATTCCGATGCCAGCTTCAGGGGCGACGCGAACCGATCTGTGATCGTGACCTCGAGCGCGCCAGCGAAACGAGCTGCAATACCGGCTAGGAGCCCGATTGGTCCGGCCCCGGTGACCAAAACCTTTTTAGAGTTAAGATTTCCGGCTTGGTTAATTGCATGCAGGACCACTGCTAGTGGTTCGGCACAAGCAACCTCAGGAAATGAGATCTCCGTGTTGAGGCGGACACATTGCGTCTCTGCCGCTACGAAAAACTCAGCAAACCCTCCTTGCATATGAGGGAATTTGGAAGCGCTGCCAAAGAAATAGACGTCCTTGCAGAGATTACCCCGCCCAGCTCGACATTGGTCGCAGACGCCGCAGTAACGCGCTGGATTCACGGCAACTCGATCGCCTGGTTTGAGCGAGGTCACACCAGGTCCGCATTTTACGATCTCGCCGGCCACCTCATGGCCGAGGATCATCGGTTGCCTGATCTTGAAATCGGCCACGCCACCTTCGTGAAAGTAGTGCAGATCGGACCCGCAGATTCCTCCGGCGCCCAGCCTGACGAGTACCTCGT
Organism: Verrucomicrobiota bacterium; assembly: GCA_019239825.1. Classification (GTDB taxonomy): domain Bacteria; phylum Verrucomicrobiota; class Verrucomicrobiia; order Chthoniobacterales; family JAFAMB01; genus JAFAVN01. The sequence continues at coordinate 26,925 of JAFAZK010000282.1, forward strand.
TAGCACCGGGTTCAGGGGTATCGCGGTTTTCTAGCCGAAGATCATGGGCACCGTGAATGACGCAGGAGAGCATGGGACAAATGGTTCTAAATTAGAGGTTAAGTTACAGGTTCCGGGTTGAGCCTGAGCCAGACGCGTCGCCGACACAAACTTTTCGCGGCTTGCCCGTAGGAGCTAAAAACATAAAACGTAAAACCTATAACCTAAAACTACTTCTCATCGTGGAACTTTTTAACCTATCCAACCGCCGTATCCTCGTTACCGGATCTAATGCCGGTCTAGGGTTTGCCATTGCCCGAGGTCTTGCTCTGCATGGGGCCACAGTGATCCTTAACGGTCGTAATCCGGAAAAACTTCGGTCGGCTGCGAACCTTCTCAGGAAAGAAGGTTTAGCGGTCGAAGAGGCGCGGTTTGATGTCACAAACGAAGCGGAGATTAGTACCGCAACCAGGGAGCTCTTATCAGGAGGTCCGATTGATGTCCTGATCAATAATGCCGGGATCCAGAGGCGAGTGCGGTTAGATGAAATTTCTTTGGCGACTTGGTCTGAGGTGATTGAGACCAATTTGACCAGCGCAATGCTAGTTTCGCGCGAGGTGGTCAAAGGCATGATCGCCCGACAGCAGGGCAAGGTCATCAACATCTGTTCGGTGATGAGTGATTTTGCGAGAACAACCACCGGACCGTACACGGCCGCAAAGGGGGGCCTCAAGATGCTCACCAAAATGATGTGTGCGGACTGGGCGCAATTCAATATTCAAATCAATTCTATCGGACCCGGCTATTTCATTACGGAAATGACTCAGGTGCTGGCGGATAATCCGGAGTTCGACGCGTGGGTCAAACAAAGGACACCGGCTAAACGTTGGGGAGTACCGGCTGAACTTGTCGGAGCAGCAGTCTTCCTGAGCAGCGATGCCTCTTCATTCGTAAATGGACAGATGCTTTATGTCGACGGCGGTATGACCGCCGTGCTATAGGCCGGGCCTTGCCCACAGAAGGTCGCAAAGGGGCGTACCGGCAACTCAATCAAAGAAAACCTCACGCCAAGACGCAAAGGAAAGACAGACGAACCGCAGATGCACGCAGATTTACGCGGATAGGCAATCAAGGACCAGAGCGTAGCCTAGTAAAACCGCGTAGCGGCGAAATATTTATAGCCTGGGCGAAGCCCTAGGTATTGGATTCAAAAAGACGATAAGCGCTGAGGGCGCGTAAGAAACGGCCGTCGTGCCTTTTTGTTGGGTCGAGCACGCTGTAGAAAAGAGGTTCCCTCTGTCGGGCTTTCAGCGCTAATCGGATTTTTTTATGGCTTACCTAGGGCTCGAGGACTCGCCCTAGGCTATAAATATTTCACCGCTACGCGGCTTAACTAGGTTGCGCTGTAGTTCTTGATTCCGCGTCTGTGTAAATCTGCGTCCATCGGCGGTTGTTGCCCTTTGCGCCTTGGCGTCTTTGCGTGAGTTTTTTCTGCGTTTCTTCCCGGGTCACGCGGGCTTCACGACTCGCCATTCCGGTTCCAGGGCGAAATGATAGCTAACTAGCGATTTGGTATAGCTTTCCGTCTCTGCTTGGTGGCTGGTTGCCGGGAAGACAGTGGTCTGAAAGTTCTCTAATGCTGCCCGATCGCGCCAGAAAGATGCGCCTAGAAATCGGTCCCGATTGCCTTCTACGTGGCAGATCAGCGCCCCTAACATTCCATCTGCGGATCCCAAAGCGGGGTTCCAGATCTCCATTTGCCGGGCCACGAAAATCGGCGAGCTGTTCGGCTGTAGGGTGAAGTCACTAACTCGCAAGCATTCTGCTGATCCCGCCAAAAGCCGGGGATCTGGTTGATTGATGTGCATGATCACGCCAGCAATGGTGATCTCGATGTGTTCACAGACCTCTTTTTGCTGGAGTGCTAGCTCGGCGTAGCCGGTTTCCATGAATTGGCGATAAGCGCCGAAATTGCGCCATATTCGTAAGATGCCAGCTTTTGCCGGAAATGCGTCTACCCAACCGCCGACTTGAACGATAAACCCGTCGTACTTTACCAGGTCCGACCACTGCTTTTGAGCGTCAGCAAATGCCGCCCGGTTCGAGGCGTCTACCGCGATCCATTTTGCCAGCATGACCGGTCAGTTTCCGATGAGATCCGCTGCCAAGCAATCGGGGATTAGTAACTCCAAGATCCAAGGCAAATTCAGGAGAATGATTTCACTGCAAGGCCGCAAAGGCCACAAAGAAGGATTTTTCTGCCGGTATCTTTGCGGCCTTCGTGGCCTTGTTATGAATGATTTCTAGCTTTGCGCCTTCGTGTGAGATGATCTGGCTTTAATGCGCGTTCTAATTATTGGCGGGACCCGATTCATTGGATGGCATATTGCGTCCGCCTTAATCCGGGCTGGGCATAGCGTCTGTGTGTTTCACCGAGGCTCAACCCCGCTAAGAGGGCTGAATGGTGCGTCCGAAATTCTCGGCGAAAAAGAAAATCTGTCCTCTTATCGAGAACGGTTTCGTGATTTTCATCCGAAATGGTGATCGATTGCATCGGTTACACGGAAACCGACGGACGACGGCTCATCCAGACTTTTGCCGGCTGGATTCCGCGCCTGATTTTTTTGAGCAGTTGCGACGTCTATCGCGCCCATGCAGTTTTGCACCGGGCAACCGATGATCCCGTGCAAGTCACGCCGCTGACTGAGGATTCGCCTTTGCGCACCAACATTTACCCTTATCGGAACTACGCCTCTGGACCGGAGGACTGGCAGTATGATTACGATAAAATTCCGATAGAAAGAATGTTGGTAGATGAACCCGGGCTACGGACAACGATATTCAGGTTGCCAGCGGTTTACGGTCCGCGCGACTATCGGCTCCGAGTTTGGGAGTATCTAAGGAAAATGGACGTCGGGCGACAAGCAATCGTGCTGGCGTTCACGCTCAGCAATTGGTGTTGGGGACGGGGATATGTGAACAACATCGCCGCGGCCATCAGCCATTTTCTCAGTGAAGATTCGGCGTCATCGGCTGTATTTAATCTGGGCGATCCAGTTGCTCTTTCGGAAGCGCAATGGGTTGAACACATTGCCGGAATCGCAGGCTGGGCGGGTAAGATCGCGATTGTTCCGGACGATCAGTTGCCAGATCCGCTTAAAGTGCCATTCAATGCGGCTCAAAATTGGACGGTCGATGCAAGCCGCTTCCGAAGTGAAACCGGGTTTACAGAACCCTTTACCCTTGAAGAATCGCTCGAAGAGACGATCACTTGGCTCCGATCAAATCCACCGAGCGTTCCCGCCGAACGGCTGGAACGCTGGGAACAAGAGGACGCGGCGGAAGATAAATGGTTGGCAGGAACTTAGGACGATGCCGGCGGCATAGCATCAATTGGCGCGTACGCATCACCCGTGTCGGAGGGAGCCGCATTAGATCTGTTCCGTCCATGGTATAGGCAGAAGCTAGGACACGCCGATTAAATGTTCCGGCCTTTCGGAGTCCTTCGATAGGCATCAGACCTTTGCCAAGCTTTCTTCTTCGGGTTCAGCCAAAGGGAGCGAGAGTCGTGCTACATCTCCTCGAATTCCTTGACTCTCACTTGAAAATGCTGATTTAATCCCGATCCCAAGGCCGATCAATGAATGGCCAAACTGAGCAATCGCAGGTCCGATGCCCGCCGCTGGTAAAGAACGTTGACGTCATCGCCATCACGATAGTCTTTATCGGCGTCATCTGGGGTGTTGCTCAGCGCAATAATCTGCCTTCGGTACCGCTTTTGACGCCGGACAGCTGGGGTTACCTGAATCCAGCGTTGTCCTGGGTTGGAGGTCATGGATTTCAACAAACGCACGGGCGTGAGTGGCTTTATCCGGCGATCCTTACCGCCACGATCAAGCTTGCCGGGGATTTCAGCTGGATCGTTAGGCTTCAGCAGTTCCTCAGTGTACTTGCCGCACTGCTATTGTGGTTCGGGGTCAGGCTTTGGCTGTCGATTTTTCCGCGGCGATCTGCTATCTGTCACGGCGCCGGAGTTCTGCTTGGAGCAATCGCCGCATTTGTTTACGTTCTAGGTACGACCCAGATCAGAAACGAGCTGACGATCGGCCCAGAAGGATTGCTTAGCTTTTTCATTATCACCAATCTCATTTGCGCTTTGGCTTATCTAAGAGCGCGATGGGTAACCAGGCAACCCCGTTTGGCGATCGTGTTTGGCGCCGGAGCGCTACTGTTATGCTATGCCGTTGTCAAGTTAAGGCCCAGTTGGACATTAGCGCTAATTCCCTTTTTGTGCCTATTGGTCGTTGGCGGGTTCGGATCTGGTTCCCGCCTTTTGCGCATCGCGCCGATAGCGGCAGGCCTACTATTAAGCGGAGGAGCCTGCATGTTGCCGCACTTTCTGCAGTTCCGGCCCGATTTGGAGTCAAGAACGTTCTTACCTTTCGACCTGGTGCAAATTCATGCTGCCCAAATTATCCAGAACGCCGAGCGACATCACCTCTCAGAGGATGGCGAAGCGAGATCGGATGATATCGAAATCCGTTTCTACCAGGAGTTGAAACAAGCGTGGAGCGAAGCACGAACGCGCCCGGTCAGAAGCCCGACGTTGGGTTTCGACCACAACTACATCCAGTATCAGCGCAACCTATTTTCAACATTTCAGTCCGAATATGAATTGACTGACGACGCTTTGATCAAGCTCTGCTATGGAGTCTATTTTCGGGTCTGGCGAGAGAGTCCAGCAATGATGATCGCAAAGATTGCTAAACAGTTGCGTCTGTTTCTGATTTGTCCCTCACAAGATTTCTCGGCTGGCGCATTGTATCGCAGCCGCTTTCTGGAGTCGCCGTTCGGTCCTTCCTTTGAGGAGTTGATAGCAGACGCTAAATCCACGGATTATATCAATCAGCCTGCTTATGTCTATTATGTGAATCGCCTCCAGAAAGTCTACACCGAAGGGCTGCAAATAAATCGGGTGCCTGTCCAGCGCTATCTAGCAGTCCTGTTCGCGAGACTCTCCTTTTGGATTCAAATCGTTTTTTTTGCCGCGCTCTTCTGTATTTCATTCACGAAACGATTTCGCGATCTCCGGATCTCAGGATGGGCCGCCGCTTTGGTTGCTGCAGCTCTGTACGGGAACGTCCTCACGGTCAGCATCGTAAACACGCTGGAAGTGGGCCGATATCGAACCAGCTACGCCCCTGCGTTGTTGCTAACGCTGGTCATCATGACGGTATTTATAATTCAGGTTTGTGAGCGGCTTTTCCGGCGGCGAGAAATAGAAGTGGGTCAGCATAGAAAAATGGAGCGCGCTGAGGACCAAAACGCCTGGACTGCCGCGGCTCCCTGTTCGGGTGGAACGACCTAGAGACGTTTTCAACCGCAGCGTGTTGAAGGTGCGTTGGGTCCCGGGCGTCCCGGCTTATCGAACGCCATACCCGCAAACGGTCTTTCTGCGCCGACATCCGACAGACCTGAAAATGTGGATGCAACGCCCCCGACCCGTATGGTGATTGCGCGGCTTCCTCGGTTGCGCCGCTTAGGTTGACGTGCACAGACAACCGCTGGAGCGTTTCCTAACCGCTGACGCTATGCTCGACTACAACACCAAGTTTGATCGGCGCGAGTCAACGACGATCTTGGATGAGGCAGAGATTCGTGGGCTCGTCCGTTCGCACCTCGGCGGCTCCGAAATAGAGTCTGTATCGGTCCTCACGGGAGGTTTTGTTAATTCCAATTACCGTCTTGTGCTACCAGATCGTCGTTCACTGGTTTTGAGGATCGCGGCTAGACCCGGTGCCTTGAAGAAAGAGCTTAGAGTTCTGAAACATGTTCAGGGCGCTGTTCCGGTTCCGGCGGTCGTCGCTGAAGATTTTTACGGGCCACGTCCGTTTGCTTTGCTCGAGTTTATCGAGGGGACGCTGCTCTCCGATGGTCTGGGCTCACTCCCGGCTGTCGATCTGACCCGCGTTGCGTTTGAGACGGGAGGCTCTCTTCACGCCATCCATTCATTCGACTTGGGCAGGGCAGGATGGTTCGATGAGAATTTCGTGTTCGATCCGACGTTTGAGAATTTCGGCGGCGGTCTTTACGAATATATTTGTTCGAATCTCGTGTCGGGACGGGTTCGGGAACGCCTCGGTGAAAATCTGGCTGCCTGCGCGTTGGAGTACGTTCAGGCGAATCGAGACGCGTACTGGTCGATTCCAAATTCTACTCGCCTTATTCATTGCGATTATAACCTGAAAAACATTCTGATCAGGAAAGCCGGCTCCGTTTGGAAACTGGCCGGCGTGTTGGATTGGGAGTTCGCCATGGCGGGGTCTCCTTTGGTGGACATCGGAAATTTCTTGCGGTTCGAGGATGAACTACCACCGGGATTTAGTAAGGCCTTTATCAAGGGTTATCTGTCGAACTCAATCGGCTTCCCGGATAATTGGAGAGGAGTCGCGCGACTTCTCGATCTGGCCGCAATGATAAATTTTTTGGATAGCGAAGAAGAAACTCCCAAGTCCTTTCGCACCGCGGTCTCCTTGATCGCAAAGACGGTCGGGGCACGGTAAGACAGTACCGGACAGCCGCGAAAGAAACGCAGAGATCGCACAGGAGAGGAATAGCCGCAAAAGGGCACAAAAAGCGCAAAAAAAGTTTAAGTGAATCAAATCATGATTGTCAGCAAAGGCCCCACGTTAGAGTTCGCCCGGTTTCAGTGCTTTCTACCTCGTTTTTGTTCGATCTTGGGTTTCGTTCGCCTTTGCCAAGCCGAGGCGCGACAGGTTTTGCAACTATTCCCGTAGGTATCGCCGAAATTTCATCATCCTTTTTGCGTCTTTTTGCGGCTATTCCGTCTTAACTTCACTCTGATCGGCTAAGTCGGCTAGTCCGGTCCGGTCTCCAAGCCCCAAAATTACTGATTACTGTATCACTGATTACTGATTACTTTCCCGGTCATGGATCTCATCTTCAGGCGTGCAAACCTTCCGGATGGCCGGACGAACATTGACGTTGGCATCGAGGGCCAGACTATTGCCGCGGTCGGACAGAATCTGCCGGCTACCGCCGCAGTTGAGGTAGACGCGAAAGGTAAATTGTTGTCGCCCCCTTTTGTAGACTCTCATTTTCATCTGGATGCGGCGCTCTCTCTTGGTCTGCCGCGGCTGAACCGTTCGGGAACACTTCTCGAAGGGATCGCGCTTTGGGGCGAACTGAAGCCGCAGCTGACCCACGAAGCTGTGGCCGCCAGGGCGTTGGCTTATTGTGACATGGCCGTTGCGCAGGGATTACTGGCCGTTCGCAGTCATGTCGATGTTTGTGATGATCGGCTTTTGGCGGTTGAAGCCCTCCTCCAAGTAAAGAAGCAGGTGGCGGATTATCTGGATTTACAATTGGTCGCTTTTCCGCAGGACGGGTTGTATAGATCCCCCAACGCCGAGAAAAATCTTTTGCGGGCGTTGGACCTGGGAGTCGATGTCGTCGGTGGCATTCCGCATTTCGAACGCACCATGGCAGATGGCGCAGCCTCGGTAAAACGGCTCTGCGAGATCGCGGCCGAACGGGGATTGCTGGTCGACCTGCATTGCGACGAATCGGATGACCCGCAGTCGCGCCATATCGAAACTCTCGCTGCTGAGACGAAACGGCTTGGATTGCATAACCGAGTAGCCGGCTCTCACCTGACGTCCATGCATTCCATGGACAACTACTATGTCTCGAAGCTGATCCCGTTGATGGTCGATTCCGGTGTCGCCGCGGTGGCGAATCCTTTAATTAACATCACCCTCCAGGGACGGCATGATACCTATCCAAAACGACGTGGATTAACCCGCGTTCCGGAATTAATGACGGCCGGTGTTCCCGTCGCTTTCGGTCACGATTGCGTGATGGATCCATGGTACTCGTTCGGCTCGGGCGACATGCTGGAGGTCGCACACATGGGAGTGCATGTCTGTCAGATGACATCGCTGGCTGCGATTCAATCTTGCTATGACGCCGTAACGGTTAATGCCGCTCACATCCTGCACCTGGACAAATATGGGATCGCCGAAGGCAACTGGGCAGACTTGGTTTTATTGCAGGCTGGCGATCCTTTTGAAGCGATCCGATTGAAAGCGACGCGGCTAATGATTCTGCGGAGGGGTAAAATCATAGCGCGAAGCGCAGAGAGAACTGCTGAGTTAGACCTACCTGGCCGACCGGGCAACGTATCGCTGAACTTCGTGCCCGGTTCTGTGACGGGGTAGGGGTTCGCTTCGACGTTTGGCGTTCGGGGTTCGGGGTTCGGGGTTCGGCGCTCGGCGTTCGGCGCGCTTCACCAATCGTACTCGTTCACGTCGTCGATTTGGCAGTGCACACCTCAGGACTCGTTTTTCGGTTAGCAGCGGACATCTCAAACCCATAAGTCCATTTGTCCCATAGGTCCCATTCGTTGCTCGTTTGCACCTGTTGTTCCTGACCGGACGCTCGCTGCGGATCGGGCAGCCCAAAAGTCGAGGACGAGGACGAGCTGCCCCAACCGCCGAACGCCAAACGCCAAACGCTACCTTTCCGAACGTGCGGCACGTGCATGTTCTTAAAAATGCACGGGTAGTGGGGAACATGAAATAGCTTGGCCGTGAGGACGTGGCGGCGAGGCCGCATTAAATAGAAAACTGCTACCGCACCGAGTCCACCCAAGGGTGGAGCTACCCAATAAAGCCATTGGAGTGGCGAGTGAAGTAATCAGTAATCAGCGTGACAGTAATCAGACACATAAGCCGGCTGGGCTGGCGCGGTAAAAGAACAGAAACTGATTACTGACCCACTGCTTACTGATTACTTTGCCCGTCTAACCCTCGCGGTTGTTTTGTTTTGTCTCCCTTTACTGTCGTTTCCAAATAGCCGTCGTTTTCCCTTGAGTATCTACAAACGTGTCCGAGCCTTCGAATCGGTAGTTTCCCTGAGCTGATAACAGCCCGCTAGTCAAGGTGTAGATGCCGTTAGCTGCCTTTAGAGTGCCAGTCTGCGCTCGGGTCAAATGTAAAACGTAGGTCTGGTTGGCTTTGAACTCGAATGTTCCCGGAGTGTACACGAACACAATGTGAGACCCGGTTACAAAGGTGAGTAGTGGCGTTTTCCAGAAGCCAACTAAAGACTCAGGATTGCCGTCTCCCTTGCGTACCCAGCGGGTCGGATAATTGGAAAACCCAGTGAGATCGAGAAGTCCGTCTCCGGGACCGGCCATAACCAACGGGATCGCTGCGTTCGCGACGGTAAGCTTGTATTGGTACCGGTCCGAACGCTTGCTTCGACTAGAAATCAGAGTGAGATAACCGCGTGCGAACGAGTAAGTGCCAGTGTCTTCAGGTTCTTCACGGATCTCGATCATGCCCGTGCTGGTAATGATCAATTGACGGACCGATTGATTGTTGGTGAGCGCCGCCATGGCGATATTACCGATCGGTGTTCCGGCAAATAGCTCGGTTAGTGGTGTGGAGCGAGCATCATCGAAATATTGGTTCCAAGTCCCGGCCAAAAGAGGAAGATCATTCTCAGAAGCGGACTGCGATAATGCGGGGATCGGAGTGCGCAGCGCCGGCGTGATCGTCTGTACGGGCGGTATGACGGAGGTTTGAGGTAGGAAAGTGGATTGTGGAAGCGGCGACTGTTGGACAAGCCTGGTTGTCTGGTGTTTCCATGGGAAGACCAGCGCAAGCAGGAGGCCCAGAGTGATTGCGAATGTGATTGCAACTACGGAGACTGCGAGCAGCAACGTGAGCGCATGACGTCGCCACCATGGGGCCACGGGCCTCTTTGGGTGCGAGAACGGGACTTGAGAGCCAAAAACAATCTGATGGATAGCTCTGGACAGGTGTTCCAAATGGTTCTCAAAAGGAGGCGGAAAGGCATCCATCCAATGCGAGGTACTAAGGAAGAACTCGAACGAGCGAGCGGGCATCACGTCTTCTAGCCGTACCGGGATTATTAATATCGATCGATTGACTGCCCGCTCCACTTCGCGCCTGATTTGGGGTGAACTGTTGGCCTGCCTAGAGAGCAACAAGAGCATGACTCTCGTTTGTTCGATCGCCGTGATGATCGATTCACCCCAGTCTGAACCCGGTCGGATATCCCGCGGTGCGATCCAGCACTTAATGCCTCTTGCCTCGAGAACAGCACAAGCAGCGTCCGCCGCCCGCTTGTCTGCTGAGGAATGACTGATGAACACGTCGTGGGACATGTTTTTTCGAGAGTTTAGAGGTACAAGTAGTCCCTGATAGGGATGAGATTCCTCCCACGCCAGAGCTTCGGAGGACCAGCCCGCTCATCCGTGGTGATTTCGTCCGGTCGCAAGCGCGTTCCATTTGCCCACTAAACGCCGCAACCCGGGGTCGAGGTCCCAATCCTTCAATTCGCCGTAGGTGAACCAACGCAGTTCTTTGCTCTCCGCGCTGGTTCTGGTGTCAGCAGCCTCGGGTGCGATGAGGACATAACGCACGTCGTAATGGAAATGGACCGGTTCATGTCCATGGAGTGGGATCTCATGGATATCGAGATCAAACGGCCGAACCGAGGCTACGATTAGCCCGACAATTCCTGATTCCTCGAGCGCTTCGCGGCGCGCAACCGAAAGCACATTTTCCTCTCCGTCACAATGGCCTCCAAACTGTAACCAACGATCGAGTTTGCGGTGATGATTGAGCAGGACCTTGCTTCCGTCGGCGCTGACCACGAGGGCGCTACCGGTAAAATGAGCCGGAAACGCGTCCCTGCGAAAACAGTCTGAGCGTGTATCGAGTAAATCCAGCATTTGCTGGCGACAGGATTCCTCTTCCGCGCGATCGGAGAGGTCGAGAGTCAATAGTGTGTTCCTGAACTCGGTGCGATCTGTCTCCATCTTGCTATTGCTATTAGCACAACGAGGCGAATCGGCTAATGGGCGAAACGGCAACGAAGAAATCTCACGCAAAGGCGCAAAGGTTAAGAAAAGGAAGACGATAGGATTGGGATGAGCCCAAAAGTAGTTTGGTTGAGTGGTTGTTGCCCCACTATGGGATGCTTAACCCTGCTCATTATTTGTGATTTGTCTTAACCTTTGCGCCTTTGCGTCTTTGCGTGAGATTTTCTTCGTTGCTTGGGCGCTGTTTCGCCGACAGGTGTGCGGATGCGGGAATAATTCGTGCGCATCTGCGTTCTAACGGTTAGAACTAGGTTCGGTGTTATGAGCAGAAATTTTTATCTCACTCTCAGTATTGCGATTGCCGGAATCGTTTGGTTGGTGGGCCCTCTTCAACAAGCACGGGCGGCCACGACAGCAGCTCCAGAATGGCAGCTGAACGATCCCGACGGCAAGGCGGTGAAGCTTTCCGATTTCAAAGGAAAAGTTGTGATCTTAGATTTTTGGGCCACCTGGTGCCCACCATGCCGGGCCGAGATCCCAGGCTTTATTGCACTGCAAAAACAGTATGCCGCGCAAGGGTTGACCGTGGTCGGCGTGTCTCTGGATACTGATGGAGCGTCTGTGGTGAAGACCTTTGTGACGCGGGCAGGTATGAATTACCCGGTGGTAATTGGCGACGAAAAAATCGCCTCCGCGTATGGAGGGATTACCGCTATCCCGACGACGTTTGTCCTGGACCGCAACGGCAACATCGTTACTTCCCATCAAGGGTATGCCAGTCAGACGGTTTTCGAATCGGAAATTCGGCCGCTGCTGGAACAGAAGTAACGCCGGAAGCATACACGAGGACAGATTGATTACACAGTAAGTCCGCCAAGGCCACGAAGACTGATTTTCACAGGAGCTAACGAAGGAAACGAAGCTCTAAGTGAGAAGACCCGATGCGGAGTACGGGTTTCATCCGCAAATATCTCCTTGGTAATCGCCTTTGATCTTTGCGGCCTTTGTGGCCTTCCTGTGTAGTAAATCTGTCTTCGTGTCTTAGTGGTGAATGTCGCTTTATTTGCTGTGCTGTCTCCCGAATAGACGGGCGGAGTTCAGGATAAAGGCTAACTCCGAACCAACATGGATGAGGGCTGCGACGATAGGTGCTAACAAGCCCAGAAAAGCCAGAATGATACCCAATGTGTCGACTGCGATTGTGCCCCAGAAATTGAACATGATCACCCGGTAGCATCTTATGGCGATCTGAAATACGTCGCCGAGACGGGATAGGTCCGCCGTCATCAACGTGATATCCGCAATCTCGAGGGCTACGTCGGTTCCTCCGCCCATGGCGATGCCCACCGTTGCCTCGGCTAGCGCAGGCGCATCGTTTATTCCGTCTCCGACCATGGCGACTTTGCGGCCCTGTCCTAACAGCTCTCGAATTTTTGCCAACTTCTGTTCTGGCAAGAGACCGCCCCGTGCCTCATCGACACCGAGCTGTCGTCCGATCGTAGACGCGATGCCGGCGCTGTCTCCGGTCAATAGCAAAGTCCGATACCCTTGTGCTTTGAGCTTGGCGACCGCCTCGATCGCTTCGTCTCGCAGGCGGTCAGCTAAGGCAATCGTCCCTAGCAGGGTTTTATCGCGTCCAACGTAGACAAGCGATTCTCCGGGTCTTAGCTCCTGTAAGCAGTCTCCAGCGCTATCGATTTGGATCCCGTTTTCTTGCAGAAACGTCGCTGCGCCAACCATAATCGTACTTGCGCCGTCACTGCAGCTCAGACCTTTGCCCGGAACGTAACGCAAATCGGAATACTGCCGCAAAGAGAGCTTCCGATTTTTAGCCTCTCGAACGATGGCTTCTCCAAGCGGGTGTTCAGAATGTTGCTCGGCGATAGCGGCATTCTGCAAAACCTTTTCTGCGGATGCGCCGGCAACGCCGCGGACGCCGGTCACTTCAGGTACGCCGAGTGTCAAAGTCCCGGTCTTATCCAGAACGATGGTGTCTATTTCAGCCAGTTTTTCGAGATAGAGCCCGCCCTTAACGATAATCCCCCGCCGGGCTGCGCTCCCGATCCCGGCTAAAATCGCAAGCGGGGTACCGGCGGCAACGCCACAAGCTCCAGCGACAATGATCACTGCGATTGTGGAGGTTAGGTTGCGCGTAACGATAAAGGTGAGAACCGCAGCACCAAACGCGAAATAGACCAGACCCGCCGCCAGCCGGTCTGCTATTCGTTCCACTGGCGCCTTCGACTTCTCCGCTTCTTCGACAACTTGGACGATTTTTCCGAAGGTGGTATCACGTCCGACTCTTTGGACGCTGACTTCCAACACGCCATTCTTGTTTATCGTGCCGGCAAAAACATCGGTGTGTTCGACTTTCTCCACCGGCAATGATTCCCCGGTGATCGAAGATTGATCGACGAAACTGTTTCCTTTGGTCACCATCCCGTCCACCGGTATTCGTTCACCCGGACGAATGACAATCGTTTCTCCGATGGAGATGTCGTCGACGGCGACCTGCTGTTCCCGACCGTCTCGACGAATCGTTACCTGGCGGGGCAGCGCATCAATCAGCTTCTCGATCGCTTTTCGTCCTCCACTGACGGTGTAACCTTCGAGCAGTTCGGCGAATAGAACGAAAAATGCGATCACGATTGCCGTAAAGAATTGGCCAATCGCTAACGCGGCGAGCAAGGCGATGGTCATGGAAAGCTCCATGGTCATGCGCCGCTTCAACAAGTTTTCCCACGCCTCTCTGTAAATAGGAAAACCGCCAAGAATGGTGCCGGCAAACGCCAACCAATCCCGATCCATGAAAGCTCGCCACCAACCGCTGAGGCTGGCGATAACGATCAACGCCATCACACCCAAACGCACGTATTCGGCGGGTCCGGCGGCGTGATCATGATCCTGGGCATCCTCATGATGTTCGTGCTCGTTGTGACCGTGATCATGCGAATGTTGGTTCCGTACTGGAACCGCGTCTGTTAATTCCGTTTTTATGTCGCCCTTTCTGCTATTTAAGATAGCGTTTGATAACCTCGACTAGTTCGTCTCCAGCAGCGACCTGCGATTTGGTCGATTTTTCGTTTAGTACGTGCTGGCGGACATGGCCCTCAAGAATTTCGGCCATGAGTGCATTCAAGGCGCCCCGGCACGCGGCCAAGGTTAAAAGCACTTCGCCGCACTCGTGATTCTCCTCCAGGGCGCGCTCGATTCCATTGATCTGGCCGCGGATCCGGCTGACTCTGGTCAAAAGTTTTTTCTTGTTTTGGATAACGTGAGCCATGTGAAAATACAATACCCCGGTAGGGTATATTGGGCAAAGGGGCGATAGCCGCGCCCTGAAGTCAGAGGATCTATCCCGCAGCGACGGTCAGCCTTTGCCGCGAAGCGGCTACACAGAACAGCCCAGGGCTTCAGCCCTGGGTAAAGCGGCTCGAGAGGTGCCCTGCCTGTCCGCCGTAGTTTTGGGATCCGGGGGGACGAAGGAGGAAAAGTGGCACCCGATCTTGGGCGTGCTGGTAGGAAAACGTGCGGAGAGCCTAAAGACTCACCTCGGCCGCCACTCGTGAGGTGCTCACGGTACGCATAACCCAGGGCTAAAGGCCCTGGGCTGTTCTGTGTAGCCGCTTCGCGGCAAGGCACTGTTGCTTGATGTTTTTAAGTAAAAAATCGGATTTAATTAAAATTCTTAATATAAAGCGCTCGTAACAGTTATTAATTGAAACCGGACCGCTAAGCGCGATACAGTGTCGATTATTTTATGGCTAAACGCGTAACCCAGGCTACCAACTCTGCTGTTGGCCTATCCGAGCGAAATGGCGTTGGCGCGGTGATTAGCGGGAAAAACCTGACCCTGAATTCCGTCGCCGATTTGCTTACGTCGAAAGCACAATTAGAGCTGGATCCCGAGGCTCTTAAGGCGGTCAAACGTTCGCGCGCGATCGTGGAGACGCGAGCGACCGGTGAAAAGGCGCTGTACGGGATCAACACCGGGTTTGGTGTACTCGCGCATAAACGCATTCCGGCCAAAGACCTGGAGCGTTTGCAGCAAAATCTGATCCTCAGTCACGCGGTAGGCGCCGGGGACGAAGTTCCGGCTGAAATCGTTGCCCTGATGCTGCTACTCAAGGCGAACGGATTGGCGGTTGGGCTCTCGGGCGTGAGACCGGTCATCATCGATTATCTGATCCGCTTCTACAACGAAGGGGTCTATCCCATTGTTTATACCAAGGGATCTTTGGGAGCTTCCGGCGATTTGGCGCCGTTGGCGCATCTTACCCTACCGTTGATTGGCATGGGTGAAGTGTACCGGGGTCAGGTCAGGATGCCGGCCGGACAAGTGCTAAGGGAGCTCAGTCTCGCTCCGCTGCAGCTGGAGGCGAAAGAAGGACTGGCCCTGATTAATGGTACCCAATTCATGACGGCTTACGCCGTCCATTGCCTGCTCCGGATTAAACAATTACTGGTGACCGCGGATGTTGTTGCCTCGATGACGCTTGAGTCAATCAGAGGCAGCGCAGCACCGTTCGATGCCAGAATTCATGAGGCACGCCCACATCCCGGACAAAAGAAAGTCGCGGCCAGAATGCGACAACTCTTACGCGGCTCGCAGATATTGCCTTCTCATATCGATTGCCCCAAGGTCCAGGATCCCTATTCGATTCGCTGTGTTCCCCAGGTTCATGGAGCAGTCGGGGAGGCACTTCAGCACGCGAGCGAAGGAGTAGAGCGAGAGCTGAATTCCGCCACCGACAATCCACTGGTTTTCGACGATGGTGATATTGTGAGCGGCGGTAACTTTCACGGTGAATTACTGGCCTTTCTTATGGATTACCTGGCGATTGCAACCGCAGAGATCGCTTCTATTTCCGAGCGCCGCCTTTTCTTGTTGCTGGGAGGCGACACCCTGGGTGACATCAAATTGCCGAAGCTTTTGATGAAAGATACCGGACTTAACTCCGGCTTTATGCTGCCGCAATATCTGGCGGCGGCATTGGTGTCGGAAAATAAGGTGCTAGCTCACCCGGCCTCGGTTGACTCGATCCCCAGCTCATTAGGCCAGGAAGATCATGTTTCCATGGGCGCGACTAGCGCAACAAAACTTCTTGAGATAGTGAAGAATGCCGAAACCGTACTCGCGATCGAGCTGATGAGCGCGGCTCAAGCCTTGGATTTCATTCATCCGTTGAAAGCGGGCGAAGGCATAGAAGCGGCGCACGCCGAATTTCGGAAGTACATTTCATTCGCCGAATCGGATCGTCTATTTCATGATGATATTCAGGTCGCGCTGGAGATTTTGCGGTCGGGGAAAATAGTGAAAGCGGCGGAGTCAGCGGTTGGGGTGTTGGACTAAATCAATGTGCGACCTGATACGCGATGGAAGTGGTGACGACATCCTTGGCCCCGAAGGGGCAAGACAGTATAGCCCAGGGCTTTAGCCCTGGGT
>JAFAZK010000040.1 GCA_019239825.1 Verrucomicrobiota bacterium
TCACTCTGGTTTGGAGGCGTGACAGCCGCGCCTCGACGGTTCGAGCTTTTTTGGAGGTGGTTAGGGAAGAGTACAAGGCAGGAGCTAGGAGCTAGGAGGGCCGTGGGCGTGTGGGCGTGTGGGCGTGTCGGCGTGTCGGCTAAAGGCGTCGCCCTTTCGCCCATTCGCCGTTTCGCTTATGCTCTAGTTTCCACCTCCTGGCTCTTCTCCCGTGGAGCCGTAATTTTTTCCAGCCGGAGCGGGAGCCTCATTGTGGCCATGATCAGTACTGCGTGCAGGCCGCATAACAGGGCAAAACTAATTGTGAACGCGCTGGTTACATTAGCGGACGAATGGACGGCTAGCTGCCAACCGAGAAAGGTTGCGCAAAGTGTAGTCAGTGTGGGGCCGCCTAGACGCTGCACAATATTCAAAGACGTTGTTGCCATCGGCAATTGCTCTTTGCGTACCGCCGCATAAGCAGCAGAGATTGACGGAACGCCTACCGCACTGATGCCCACACCGCGGATGAACAGCGCACCGACAAGAACGGCGACATTGAAGTAGTGTGAGCTCAGGTAGAGAAATGGCAGCGTGCCCAAAAATGCTACCGTCGCCCCTCCGGCAGAAGTTCCTCTGATACCGAAGCGCTTGGTTAACTGCCCCATCCATGGATAGGTACACATCATTCCAAGTCCTAGAGGAGCCATGAGCCATCCGGCAGCGCCGGGTGATTCGCCCACAGCCCGAATAAGATAGATAGGGATCAACATCTGGCCCGCGAAGGACAGGCCGTTGGCGGCGAACTGAGTGACCGCCGAAGCGGAGAACACTGTGCCGCCGAATAGCTGTAAGTCGATCAACGCTCGTTCTCGGTCTTTTAATGCCTTGAACACAAAAGACGCCAGCAGAACAACTGACAACAGGATGGCCGTAATCCCGGTGTGATCCCTCAAATGATCGGTTCCGTATAGAAACAGCACCAATCCGGGTGAAAGCAGAACCAGGCCGAGCAGGTCGAGCCTTCTCGTACTAGCGCTTGCTTGGTCATCATCAGGTAGAAAGAGGAAAGCGAGTACGATGGCGAGGACACCGACCGGCAAGTTGATGAGGAACAGCCAATGCCAACTCGCGTGCTGGAGAATGGCTCCCGCGATCACTGGTCCGAGGACCGGCCCCAAAAGAACAGGTATGGCCGCGTAGCCTATGACACGCACCATATGCTTACCCGCTGCGCGAGCCACCATCAGTTGAGCCATCGGCGCCATCAATCCACCGCTAATGCCTTGTAGGACGCGGAACCCAATCAAGGACGCTGCAGACCAGCTCAATGCGCATAAGCCTGAGGCCAGCGTAAACCCGAAAAAACAGATCAGGTATAGCTTCTTAGCACCGATGCGTTCTACCAACCACGCGTTCAACGGCAATGCCAGAGCCAGGGCCAGAAGATAGCCACTCGTCACCCATTGGATAACGGACAAGCTACTGTGTAGCTCCGCGGCCAGGCTGGATAGCGACACATTAATAATGGTCGCATCTAATTGGGCGAGCAGAGATCCCAGGATCGCAACCCAGACAATTCTCCATACGCGGGGATCGAGCCGATCCGGCTCTAGAGTTGGCTCAGACAAGGGCTTTCAGTACCTCCTCTGTGGTACGGACCCGGGCCAATCGCGGAAAGATTTTGGCGAAGGCAAAGCGATGTTCATCGGCATCCTGAGCGGAGCACGCGTCTTCTACGACGACGAACCCAAAGCCTAATCCAGTCCCTTGGCGCAGCGTTGATTCAACCCCCGCGTTCGTTGATACACCAGTCAGCAGAACCGTATCGATTTTACGGATCGAGAGTTCTTCGCCGAGAGCGGTGCCGGCGAAGGCGCCCCAATGCGGCTTGGTAATCAGTAAATCGCCCTCTTGAAAACCGGCTGAGGGGACAAGTTCAGAAAGCTCGGCCGGCAGCTGTTTCCCGGCGAAGGCCGGTGGCTGATCAACAGGAAGCTGCAGAAAGGACTTGAGATTGACCCGCACCCACACGACTAGGCCGCCCCGCGCACGTAACTCGTCGGCAATCTGGCGGTTTCTTTGCACGACTTCGTCGACCGAATGAGGAGCAGCCGTGATCGCCATGATTGCGTTTTGCAGATCGATAGCGATCAGAGCGGTTGTCCTTGGGTTGATAGAAAGGTTAGACATAAAGGGGAAGCAGGTTTAGAAAAACGATATGAAAAAAACAGCGATTGAAATCGAGTGTATCCTCGGTTTATAATATAAATATGAGGGTATCCTCGATTTCGTCAAGCGCTGTTCGAGTGGCTCCCCAACAGGAGCGTTCCGCGCGCAGGTTCGCCGGTTTCTTACAGGCAGCCGCAGAACTGTTCTCAGAAATCGGTTTCGAGGCCACCACCATGCAAGCGATCGCCGATCGCAGTAAGTCCTCAATCGGCGCGCTTTACAATTACTTCCCAGATAAGCAGTCCGTTGCTGCCACGCTCCTCAGCGGGTACGCAGAAGAACTGCATTGGCGCCTCAAATCGCTGATGGACCAGGCAGAGGCGCTTTCTACCAATCAATTTGCCGGCTTATTCATTGATTGCATCATCGATTTCACGCAGGAGCGCCCCGCCTATCTTAGTTTGCACAGCGAGCCCATTCGCTTTCGCCGCGATCCGGCAGCGCGCAAAGCACTCCGCGAGATCATTGCTAATGCTTTTCGAACTAAAAATCCCTCTCTCTCATCGGAACGATCGCTACTAGCGGCTAACGTCGCGGTCCAGATCGTAAAAGGCTTGGTTACTCTTTATTTGGAATCCGACACGAAAAACAAACCTCTGGCGGTGGCAGAATTTCGCCGGGTACTCACCTCTTATCTCGAAGAAGTTTTGTCGAAATAAAGGTTATATGCCACTCCTAGCGGAGCTCGTCGCCTTTTACGTTACCGTTGCTACAAAGATTTCGCTCCTACGGAGCTGGGAATCCCGTCGCCTGAATCAAGCGCCGAGGCATATCACGTTTTTCGATCACGCGCTTGCGTGACTTACCTACTTTGACACGCCGTTTCGCGGCTGAAGCACTTCCCTCTTTCGCGCCGCGCCCCCATTCGCCCTTTGGCCCACCAGCCGTTTTGCTCACAGGCACCTCCTAGCTTCGAGATTCTAGCTCCTTGCCATTAAATACATCCGCAAAAAAGATCTTCTACGAACGTTAGCGTAGCTCTCAAAGAAGGTTATGTTCTTTTCGTTCGAGGCAAGCAACGGTTGTATTCAGATTTAGCCCCCCATGAATCAATCAACTGAGCTTCAGTGGATCGACTACCTGATCATCCTGATTTATTTCGGCTTTGTTCTTGGAATCGGTTTCATTCTCCGGCGCTTCATTAAGAGCAGTTCCGATTTTCTAGCTTCTGGACGATCGATTCCCGCTTGGGTAGCAGGGCTCGCTTTTCTTTCTGCTAACCTAGGCGCTCAAGAAGTGATTGGAATGGCCGCTTCCGGCGCGAAGTACGGAATTGCCACCAGTCATTTTTATTGGCTGGGCGCAATACCGGCCATGGTTTTCGTGGGAATCTTTATGATGCCGTTCTATTACGGCTCGAAGGCTCGCTCAGTACCCGATTATCTGTCCCTGCGCTTCGACGAAAAGACCCGTGGTTTCAATGCCATTACCTTCGCCGTCATGACCGTAATGTCGTCCGGGATCTCTATGTACGCGATGGCATTGCTGATTCAGACACTGCATATCTTTGATCCCGCCATCCGAGCGCTCGGACTATCTCAGACCTGGGTGTTTCACGCCAGCATCATCGTTTCCGCGGTGATCGTCCTCGGGTACATCTTTCTCGGGGGGTTGACCAGTGCCATTTACAACGAGGTTTTACAGTTTTTCCTGATTGTGGCCGGGTTTTTACCGCTGGTGACACTGGGGCTCATCAACGTGGGAGGTTGGCAAGGTCTAAAGGAGAAGTTGCAACCTGCCTATCTGCACGCGTGGGCAGGCTTAAGCAATCCTCGAGACAATCCATTGGGGGTCGAATGGTTCAGCCTGATTATGGGACTCGGCTTTGTGCTCTCGTTTGGCTATTGGTGTACTGATTTTCTTGTGGTCCAACGCGCCATGGCCGCTGATTCGATGGCGTCAGCCCGGCGCACTCCGTTGATAGCAGCCGTCCCCAAAATGGTCTTTCCGTTCCTGGTGATTCTTCCCGGCTTGCTGGCTTTGGCTTTGACCCATCCGGTTAACTCGGGTGGAGCAGAGGGAACAAAGGGGACTCCTCCCGCCGCCTCGGTCGAGGCCACCAACTCGGCTAGTTTGATCCCTCCCGAAACAAATCCGGAGACCGGCCAAATCGTAAAGGATGACAAAGGTCAGCCGATCCTGAACTATAATATGGTCATTCCGAACATGCTGCTCCGGTACTTTCCTAGTGGGATGTTAGGAATTGGGCTCACAGCATTGCTGGCCAGTTTCATGTCAGGCATGGCAGGAAATGTGACCGCTTTCAACACCGTCTGGACGTACGACATTTATCAGTCGTACATCCGGCGCGGTGCTGACGACCGGCATTATTTGCGGATGGCTCAGTTCGCCACCCTTTTTGGGGTCTTGGCCTCTATCGGAGTCGCCTACTTCGTCGCGGCGTTTAACAATATCATGGACGTGCTCCAATTGGTTTTTGCGTTTGTCAACGCGCCGCTTTTCGCCACCTTTTTGCTGGGCATGTTTTGGAAACGGGCTACTGGACACGGTGCTTTCTTCGGTCTCCTGAGCGG
>JAFAZK010000123.1 GCA_019239825.1 Verrucomicrobiota bacterium
CCATGCGATCTTCTGGTTGAGAGCTTGCTCGGTGATCTCGGCTTCCCATTGCTTCTCTTTGCCTCCAATTTTGGCTCTCCAAAATAGCTTTTTTGGACCGTCTGACCGGACTTCGTCGACTCCTTCCATGAAGCGCGGGAACTCTTCGAATCGGGTCCATTGATTGTAGACCACTTCGAGCGGCGCGCGGACATCTATCGAATGTGTGATTGCTCCCATACTGTCGAAATCTTGCAATTCTACCTTCGTTATAGTTCGCCCCCCGTTCTGATTACGGTTTTGACTTTTGTATTTTACCCACGCCGTGGCTACCAAGACGCGTCTCGATGCCGGCTTCCAAACTCACACCTTGGCGATCCAAGGGTAGTCCTGGACGGCTGCCGCCTTATACCATCATACCGATGTTGCTGCAGGTCGTTGACAAGCTCTCGCTCAATTGGCTGCTGCCACTCCCCCGGTTGTCAGACTCGAATTGCCGCTGCTCGCGTCCGATCGCCATTTTGAAAACGAAATACACAAGAGAAGTTAATCTGTAGAAAAAGGAATGGTGGCCAGGGCGAACCTCGAGACCATTAAGATCTTAGCCGTCGAAGATCACGAAGACACGAGGCGTTACTTAAACGCTTGCTCGAGCATTGTGGTGCTGAGGTCATTGCAGTGGAATCCGGGTGGGCAGCACTTGAGGAAATCCAGAAGTATAATCCTGAGGTCCTGATTTGTGACATCGGACTGCCCGGACTGGATGGATACCAGCTCTTAAAGAAAATCCGCAAACTTGGACTAGAAATTTCCTCCATTCCTGCGATCGCCTGCACCGCGTTTACAAGTAGGGAAGATGTCAGGCATGCTTTTGAAGTTGGTTTTCAGGCCCATATAGTGAAGCCATTCGATCCCGATAAACTCGTTCAGACCATCATGGAGGTGATTCATTCCAGACCGGACAATAGAGACTAATTCTGCCACTCTAAAAATCAGCTTCGTAACGCTTCGCAGGGGGGCCGGGCTTAATCCAGCTCGCGCGTGGCCATCTCGCAGAGAAATTCCCTCATTCAGCCCGTCGGCCAACCGTGGAACAGTCCGATTACTAAACAGAAGAGCAGCCGAAATAAGTGGCGCCTTAAGCCAGGATGACGCCGCTTGTTAACGCTCCTCCCGCCATTTGTCACGCCCGCCCGTTTTCACGTTCCGGACCCGCTCGATATCCGGTTTTATAACTGGAAACATGTGACGCGCAACTTCTTCAGCTTTTTCCGGGTATCTTCAACAGCACTTGCTCTTTCAGAGTTGCCTTTTCTGAGGGCAAACTTTCCATCCGCACGCTCCTCGATGTAGATCTGTTCTTCGTTGGCCATGGTTATCCTCCTCATCAATCAGGACAAAATTATTTTGCCGCCACCCTCGTCGCGGTAGCATTCACGTCGCTCTCCGTGACCGTCGTCAATTTCTCGTCAGCCACTTGCTCCTCTTCGAGTGTTTTTTGAAGGGCTTCCGCGATGTCATTCATACCAAGCCTCTTTGCTAGAGTGCGAGCCGTGCCGTATCTCGCCATTTCGTAATGCTCCACCCGCTGCGCGGCTCCGATTAGCCGGGCGTAACGCACGTCCGGCTGACCTTTGGCTTTGATGAATTCTTCGCCTTCCTTTACCAGCCCCTTCATGGCCTCGCAGGTTTCGCCGCTTGCCTTTTCGCCGAGGCTCTCAAAAGCATCGTCTAATCGAGTGACGTGCTTGCGGGTCTCCTCCAAGTGGTGATTGAAGGCGTTCTTTAGTTCGGTCGACGAAGCCGCTTCCGCCATTTTTGGAAGTGCTTCAACCGGTTGCTCCTCAGCACTGTGCAGGTCGCGCAATTCGGCGATCAGAAGGTCCTTTACCGATTCTAATTTAAGGGAGGTGGTTCTCATATAGGGGATTCGCCGGTTACGGACGATCGATTTTATCTCCTCCAGAGGCATCAAGTTCCGCTAGGGTCTGGCGCAATCTGAAGTTAATATCACGTGCATGGCGGTCATTATTCTGGCTGTCGTCTTAGCCATTATCACCGGTGCTTACTATTTCGGACGCAACCTTTCGCGAGCCGGGGCTCGTACTATTTATCCTTTCGGTGTTAGCGCTGGTTTTGGTGTTAGTCGCTTATCGTAGCATCGGGATTTGAATTAAAGATCGATCCGGTCTGAACGAAGAGTGGGCTTCGGTCGAAGCGTTCTCGCTGGGATAAAAGTGCCATTTTTTCTGTGGACTGGAATCCGCGGGTGAGACCTCGGGTCGATGCGCTCGTTAAAAGGCACTGGATCTGAGACCGAATCCGAAAAACGGCGACAGCTACCGGAGTGCTTGCGCGAGCGCTTCGATCAATCGTTTGGCCAGCGTACCATCTCTGTCGTCGTGGTCCGGGTTAAACTCGGTAAGAACCAAACCTGCAAAATTGGGGCTAGCGAAAAAAATGCGGAGCGCAGCGAAAGCCTCCACAAAGCTCATCCCCTGCTTTGGCTGCAAGACATCCGCGGCGGGGAAGTCCACAAAATCGATCACGTCGACATCGAAATGAACGATCAATCGTTCAGCCTGACGCTCCAGATA
The DNA here is from genome assembly GCA_019239825.1 of Verrucomicrobiota bacterium. Taxonomy (GTDB): domain Bacteria; phylum Verrucomicrobiota; class Verrucomicrobiia; order Chthoniobacterales; family JAFAMB01; genus JAFAVN01. Next base: position 2,577 of record JAFAZK010000123.1, read on the forward strand.
AGATCGAGCTTCCATGGCGGCGCGCGCGGCGCAGCCATTCACTCGCGAAACCGGATAGCCGCTCATTTGGTGGCGCGACAGAAATTCTTTCTCAACTTCCGGTGGCTCGCCCGGGATGTATCCAAACGGAACGATATTTGTTCCCGCCATGAGCGGATAACGCGGCCCGACCTCGCTCAGCAGAGGCTCGCTGCCCGGCTCGGCCAATAGATGCGCCATGCCCGTGGAATCCAATCTACCGAGACGGTAAGCGGCTGGAGTTACTGCGTCCAGACCACCATCCATGTAGAGTAAGGCTAAGTCAGGCTGCTTCCGAAGGAAACCGGCAACGACTCCAATGGTGATGGTGCAATCTCCGCCGATTACCAACGGGATTTGCTCAGCAGACACCATTTTTTCGATGCCATCAGCAAGTCGGCCTGTGACAGTTCGGGCGTCGGCGACGCTCTCAGCGCGATTGATCGGGGGATCGACGCGGCAGCGCACCACCGGTAAGTCGCCATAGTCCACTATTGAAATGCCAATGTCTCTCAAGCAGGCTTGTAATCCCGCGCTACGAAGGGCAGCGGGCGTTTGCTCCTGACCGGGATAGTGCGCGCCCGCACTGGATGGCACACCGATAAAACCAAAAATCGGACTTTTACTCATCTAGATCTAGTTCGTAGCTCTAGAAAGGTCCGGCCGCTTGGGCTCCTCGAGGTTCGGGACTTCGTTGGATTCAACGTTTCGTCTGTGGCCGGATGATATTTCAGCTATTCGAGGACGAGTACGACGACGAGGATAGCCTGCCCGCCATAGCCTTGCGCGACGGTGGGAGCATGAAGGCACAATGAGTGTCTGGCTAGCGCCAGAATCTGTTTCGTCCGGCGGAGGCCTTGCTAGCGCAAGAGTACCGTCTGCGGCTTAAACGACTCCTCCGGCGTCTCGTAAACTCGCGCGGCGCCTGACTTTTAAATCCTCGGACCCGTCTCGCTACGCCGCGGCTCTTGCGCTCTATCGGCCTTAACCGCGGCGCTTTGCTAAGCGCTCCGCTTTCGGCTCGAAAAATATGCAACAAAATACTCTTTCGACCGAAACCGAATATCGAAAAACTCCGGCGGCTCACAATACTAACTAGCCAATCGACTAACATGAGCACCGCGCTAAACTATAACTCACCAGATCGAGAGTCCCTAGAACAGTTGCAATTTCTGATGATGAAATGCGCCGTTTTGCTCCGAGTGTTTTCGCTTCCCAACCAATCGAAGGCGTCTCGGAAAGGTACAGTTTTCTTCCTACTTCCTCCATTCTCAACGGGATGCGTGAAAATGGTTGGGTTCCCGTACGCGCACAAGAGCAGAGCATTCGGACGGAAGCACGGCGACGCTTTCAGAAACACGTTGTCCGATTTACGCGTATTGAACATCTCCGGAGCTGGGAAAAGAACCAAGTCCGGCCCGAGGTCGTTCTTGCGAACAGTCACGATAAAAGCGGCGCTTACCAACTTCACTGCGGTCTTTTTCGGTTGGTGTGCAGCAACGGCATGGTCGTTTCCGATGGCACCTTCCAGCGGATCTCCATCAAACATTCCGGGTTCAATCCCGACTCCGTGATCGAGGTTTCTTTCAAAGTTCTCAATGCTGTGCCTGACATCATGAACAAAGTGCGGCTCTTTCAAGATCGCATTTTGACCGATGCCGAACGGCTAGCCCTAACTGGCGCGGCGGATTATCGCTGGGAAGACCTCGCTAAAGCCCCGGCAAGTCCCTCCATCCTCCTTAATCCAAGACGTTATCGAGACGGAATCAAAGATCTTTGGACCACGTTCAACGGTGTCCAGGAAAACATCATTCGAGGTGGTCAGCGCGACCGTTCCCGCCGCCGCCCGGACGCCAGCCGGATGCCCAAGAGCAGGTCAATCAAGGGCATCGATGGAACGGCAGGCGCCTCGCTCGCACTCAAAACTGCACATTGCTGACAAAGCCGACAGGGTACGCGAGTCCAATCGCGTCCGCCTTCAACTGCTGCTGTAGTTCAACAAGACAATCTGTCAGCACTGTCAATGTAATGAGTAAGAGAACAGCGAGAACGAGCAACTCTAAGATTGCCTCCCGACGAGAAGCTTCTGCACACACCTTCCAAAGCCGAGTTTCAGATTCATTGAGCGAACTGACGCGACTGCGTTTTCTCCGTTCGCTCGTTAAAGCGGATTTCCGCTTTGTCGCAGGTTCTAACAGAGTTGCTGCTCGTGTAAACGGTATGATCGTGGTTGGCATCGCGACCTCCAGATTCTTGTTCTCAAGTTAGTCCGCCGGTCTTGAAAGAATCAGATGAAGAATTGCTTTCGACCGGAAAACAAACCTAACCATCTGGGCTCGATTAGAACAGATACAGAATGCGAAATAATCTATCCGAACAGGTTCTTTTATTGGTCGTGGCGGAATCCGAACGAAGCGCCTCATTCGGTTTTGGAATTCATTACTTCTTATTACGGTCTTCATTTATACAGACTTCTCTCTTCTAGAGACGCCCTTCGACCTAGCCTCTTGCAAGATAGACCCGGCCTTGCTCGAATTATTCCCGGATGCAGGAAGCGACGTTTTGATGAGGGGTAGGTAGAGTACGAGGTTGATTTGGCGTTTTTTTTTTGCCGCATAATTGGAAAGGTGTGCTCTGCTTTTGTGAGGCTTTTTCACAAAAGCCAGGGCTTGAACCAACCATACTTAATAGCGTTCTGGCGGCCGCAGCTAACGGTCTAAAACGGCGAGCTCGGATTGACATCTGATGCGTGATGCTTGATGTTCCGGCGTGAGAACCACCTTGGATTTGGATGACGACATCCTGGCCGCTGCACGGTCGATCGCCGCCGCCAGGAAGCAGACCATGGGGAAAGTCGTGTCAGACCTCGTGCGACAAAGCCTCGCCACGAGAATCAAGCAAACGCCAAGCGGGATACCTCTTCTGCCACGCCGGCCAGGTGTTGTCGTGACAGCCGAGTTGATTGATAGACTCCGTGAAGAAGAGGGCCTTTGATTGCAACGCCTCCTCGATATTAACCTGTTGATTGCGCTCTGTGATCCAAACCACGTTGATCATCGCCGCGTGACGTCGTGGTTCGCTGAAACGGGCGGAGAAGCGTGGGCATCCTGCCCCATTACAGAGAACGGTCTTGTCCGAATTCTATCCAATCCTACTTATCCGGGACTGTCTGGCAGTGTATCGCTAGCAATAGAACTTCTCCGGAAATTAACGCGCCATCAAGGACACCATTTTTGGTCGGATGACTACAGCATTTGTAAAGGGCCGGCTGATCTTAGGCGCATCGCCGGTCATAAACAGATCACTGATCTTTACTTGCTCGGTCTGGCGGTCAGGCGAAAAGCAAAGTTCAGCTCTCTGGACCGGCATCTGCCCGCGCAGGTTATCCAAGGTGGACCTCAATCCTACGAGATTGTCTGAGCTATTTTGACCGAGTCGGCGCGCCTGGAATCTTATGGGCGAATCTCTGGTCGGCGAAACGGTTTGTTAGGGGTCAAAACTCTGTGGTAGCCGGATGGATACGGCTCTTGATTCGCCGATCGGATTCCCCTTTGACGCTTCGACCTTCGTCTTTTACGAGCTAAAGCCGACCAGATCCAGGAACTCACCGCTCCTTTCGCGATCCGTCTGTTGGTCCCAGGCGATGAACGCCGGGCCGAGTGTGCCGGCGGGTCGCCGTCGACGGTGGGAACAATGTGTGCTTCGACGTTCTCTGGTACAAAGGAGACGGCCTTATAGGAAAACCGATCCTGGAGCGGAGAGGCGTGCTCGAACGCATTTTGAAGTCGGCCGCAGGGATCCAGCTTGGTAGCTATGTCGAGGAAGAAGGCAAAGCGCTCTTTCAACTAAACCAAAGAAAAAGGGATGGAGGGAATTATCGCCAAGCGCAAGGACAGCCTTTACCGGCCAGGTAAGCGAACCTCGGGCTGGCTCAAGATCAAAGCGCGGTTGCAACAGGAGTTTGTAGTCGGCGGATTTACCGCTCAGAAAGCATTTAGGCGCCGTTGTCCTTGGCGCGTATACCATAGGCAAACTCCGGCACTACGGTTACGCCGACACCGGTTTTAGCGAAAAAGGATTGAAGGACGCGGGGGACCGGATGAAACCGCTTTTCATAGACAAATGCCCGTTCGTCAATCCTCATAACATCAAGGTCGTAAAACTGCGTTGGAGCGCTTTCTTGCTGCAGATGGTCAATCTGATACTCTCTTTTCTCCCCTTCGTTTGCGGCCCATTCTGCAATTCTGTTGTAACTCGCCAGTCGGAATTTCGAGCCTGCCGTACGATATTTTCCGTTTCGTGAACGGACCCCTTTAAGGTCTCCAACGCACGCGCTTCTTAAGACTGGTGTTCAGTACGTTGCGTACGACGATCTTCAGCTGCCCATCGGCGGCAAGCGCACCGACGAAAGAGATCGAGCAGGCCGAAAACACAAAGCCGCCCTTGCCGGTGTCGAAAGTGATTATGCCTGTTTGGAGATCGCTGCCGGCTCCGTATGAGCTAACGGCAAAAGCCCCGCAATCGAGCTCAAAAACCATCCGAAAAGTTAGAACTTTTTATCAATCGAGAACCAGAAGAAACGCTGGAAGTAATTGACGCCGCTCGCGGTATCAAAGTTCGAAGGAAACCCAGATACGTTGTCGACAGAAAGAGGTGGTGCCGTATCAAAGATATTATTGATACCAAAGGTCATCGTGGTATTTGCGATTAGATCGCGCCATCCCCAGCGAGGTCCTTCCGCCACAGGTGCAATGGCCTTTTCGCCCACGATTTTCTTCCCTTCTCTGTCATAGCCTGCCTTCGGTGTTTGCGGAGTGATTTGCGTTGGCTGGCCGAACTGGTAGGAGATCTGCCAGTTCAACGTAGTCCAGCTGCCGATCGTATGGATAAAGCCGGGGAAATCCAGCCCCGCGTTGGCCGCAGGATTGGTACCATTAAAGGTATTATTGAAATCGAGTTCCGAGCCAACGTAGTAAAGGGTCACGCCGGTCCTGAAAGTATCAATCCCAAATAGGGTCTTCGAATAAAAGGCACTGGCGTTAAATTTCAGATCTGGTCCCACTGTATTAGCTAGATCCGTTTCATCGAAAACCCGAAAAAAGAACGAACGGTTAGGATTCAGACCCTGCACCACTGACGCGGTGTCGCCGTAAATATAGGTGCCGTCGAAGCTTAGCTCAATCTTGCCCCAGTTGTACTCCTTGCTGGTATAGCTGAGGCCGAAGTCAATACCTTCGCTCCGAGTATTGCCCAGATTTTCGTAGGTGTTAAACACTGAGCTAATCAGCCCCGAGCCACCACGAACAAAGCCATTCCCGGGTATGACACCATTACCGAGGTCCACGATCTCTTGCGGGAGCAGCGTACCAACCACGTTATGTTGATCGAGTTGGTACCAATCGATGTAGGCGGAAAAGCCCTTTGCCCAACCCCACCACCTGTGATCGGAATCACTCGACCCGGGAGTCCAAATTCCGCGCACATAATACATATAAGAGTTCTCCGGCTTCAGGTTAGGATTCCCGGTTGTACTATTAAGAACGGTAAGGGCACCCGCTCCCGGATTTTTCGGGTCGATAATACTAGTCTCCGCAGGCAGCGCAGTAGTGAAGAGTTCGGGTAACGACGGAGCAACAAAGGACTCGGAATAACTGGCCTGAACCGTAAAGTCGTCACTCGGTTTGTACAAAATCGCGAACTTCGGTTTCGCGGTGCTACCAAAGTCACTGTAATAATCCTGACGCTCCGAGACCGTCAACTGGAGCGAACGAAGGCCCGGCCAAGACCAGGCGCCACCCAGGATGGGGATATCTGCTTCCCCGAAAATGCTCCAGATAGATCGGCGAGCATTGGTCGGATTTTCCGTGACCGGGAACTGAATCGCCGCCAGATTGCCGGACTTACTGTTCGGATCTTCATTGACGATATAGTCCTCGCTCCGGTACTCGAAGCCGCCGGCGACCGTAACCGCACCTGAAGGTAAATCGTACAAGGTACCGCCCAAGACGGTATGAAACTGCATGATATCACTTCTGATGTCCTCCCAGATGCTGCCAATGAGGTTTTTATTATTCTGAAAGACGCTGTTCGGTCCCGCGGCAAGTTCGTCCGCGAACGGGTTGAAGAATTGGCCGGCATTTCCCGGAAGCGTACCTGATAATGCTTCTTGGATGCCGTTAAACGTGAACATGTTCTTCATGGTCTCGGTTCCATCGCTCTCGCCATAGAGGAAGTTAGCGTCGAGGAACCAGCCGTGCGGGAGTTGCACCGTGCCACCGATTACCTCACGAAACGTCGTGATAGTCGTGTCGGTGTTCAGCAGGCCGAATTCGTTTAACGCAAGGCTTTGAACCTGGAGAGGCGCATGGAAAGGGTTGAAAGGGTTGTTCGCTGGAACAACTACACCGGCATTGAAAGGAGGCGGAAAAATACCCTGGTTCGGACCGAAGCTGCTCGTCTCTTCGGTTCGACTAATGAGGAAGCTATCGTAAAGCTTTAGCCAATCGGTCACGTTGTAAGTCAGTTTCACCGTACCGCCGAGCCGGCTTTCCCGAGGCTGAATTTCGAGACCATTCTGGCTAAATTGGTCGAAAGGAGTTGAGACGAAATCGTTTGCCGTGGGGTTCACCCCGTTAAAGCCCTGCTTTGTCTGGATAAAGGTGCCCGTGCTCTCATTAACAAATTGACCGGTCGGGGACGGAAAAAGCGGGTGATTTGGGAACTTAAAGCTCAGGGTGGAAAGTTCCTGGGTGGTATTTGCACGGTCCTTACCCAAAATCGGACCTTGCGATAAGTAATCGAACACCGCCACGATACTGAGGTTGGAGCTATCGCTGAACTTCTCAGTGAGGCCGCCGGTGAACGAGCCGTGATAGGTCTCGTCGTCACCTCTTTGGCTGATCCCGAAGTAATTGTAAACATCCCCTCCATTGTACTGATCTTTCAAAGCGAAGTTCACAACCCCGGCCACGGCATCGGTGCCGTAGGTGGCGCTACCACCATCATTGAGAAAATCAACGCGATCGACGGCCCCCGTGGGAATGGAATTGATGTCGACGTAGTTGATTGTGGCAGCAGTTGAAACCTGCGGGAAAGGATATGACGGCATCCGGAGCCCATCGACGAGGACCAGCGTATCATTCGGCGGCAACCCTTTAAGTGAAATCGAGGCTCCTCCGGGCGAGAAACCAAAGCCGCTGGTAACTCCCGGGTTAAAGTTACCAGTCGCCTGAGGCAGGGCCTGCAGTATGTCCGTTATGCTCTGGTAGCCGGTTTTCTGCATTTGAGCCTGATCATATGAGGTCACCGATTGCGGACCTTCGCCGATGTGCGGGATGAGATAGCCGGTAACAGTGACCTGTTGAAGGCCGCCACCGGAAGACGCCTGGTCGGACGCCGGCGCCGGTGATTCCGTTTGAGTTTGGGCGCTAAGCTGCGACCCGAACAGCAATAGAAATTGAACGGCCGTCGTAACGGCGACCGCACGCAGATATCCACTTTTCATTATTGTCATTGGTCCTTGTGCTTCACCCTCGGCACCGCCAGTCATGGCTGCCCCAAGGTTCCTGGGCAATTGGTAATCACTATCCTTTTTAATTCCGTGGCGCCGCTCCGTTATGGCTTTGCCACTTTCACCGTCTCAGACTAGACGGCTGCAGGTTTATTCCTGGAAAATTTGCCTAATCCAACTCGTGCAATTAGCACTCTGAAGCTTGCATTGTACCACCAGGTAACTAGCGCCCTTCGCGATTAGAATCGGAGAGATGGAACTCCGTCACTCCCTTTACTCATCCATTCCGCCTTTTTGTTCACGGAAATCATATCTAGCCAGGTCTGAAGAAGTCGCCTCCCATGAGGTGCGAGGGGGCTTTGATAAGCCTGCTTTCTGAAAGTCTGCCAGACTTGCCTGATGTTAATACGCAGAGCCGTTCTGACGTAGGACGCAACTAACATATTATTCAGCGGCAATTATTTTCATCCATCGAGGTTAGCTTCCGTTCGTCTTTTCTAGCTGTTAGCATCGATATGCTGCTTCGACACTAAGTGAACAATCACTACCGTCCGCGATATGCACCTGCCTTTAGAATCACGGTTAATGTTTGAGCGACGCTTCTCTTAGAGCCCCCTCGTCTCACTGTTCCTCGGTCCAAGAGCGCCTGGTCACGTATGGTTCGGAAGCGCTGGACAGTGCAGAACACCTTGGTGGTCCATAATCAGGGTCACGTCTTAACAAGCAACATTTAAGAGAGAGGGCGGCGGATTTCTGAAGCATACGTTAATCTGTCAACTATGGGTGTCCCCTTAGCCACACTCCGCTCTTCTTCGTCGATGAGATTGTTACTTGTTAAGGCGTGACCTTTACTCGTTCCCTTAAATACTCTGAAAACTTCCTAGATTCGCAACATAGCGTCTGAGAAGAAAAACAAAGATTTTACCCATCCCGCCGACAGTCCTATGCCAAATCTATGGTTTTTATAGCGGTGCGCCTATTTACTTGCCTCTCTCTCGCGGCCCTTATATGCGCATACGCTATGTTTAAGTCTGTTCGCTATTCGGGTTCAGCGGTGGGTGTCCTGCTGTATTTATCATTAGGAGTAATGGCGCAGGACGCTTCGCAACCGGCGGAACCTAAAGTTCTTACGCCGTTCGGACTTCGCGATCGCTCGAGAGTCCATGAGGTGCCTAAGGATTACCAGTTAGAGAGGATGGACGATGGGCATATCCGGATGCACAACCCGATTACCGGCGACTATCAGGATTTTGAGGAAGCTCCCGTGACCGCGCAGAGCGAAGTGCCCTTTACCGATACCGGTTGGGTTACCTACGCTGGCTGGATTAATCGCAAAAAGCAGCCGATCTCTTATTTTTCAACGACCTGGCAGGTCCCCGCTGCGCCAGCAACCTACAACGGCCAAACGGTTTTCATATTTAACTCCATTGAACCGAACGGGGGCGTGTCCATACTCCAGCCCGTGCTGCAGTATGGCTTTAGCGCCGCTGGCGGCGGAGAATATTGGGGGATTGCGAGCTGGTATGTCATTGGAACAAGCCACGCTTTTCACACTGCTGTGAGCCCGGTAAGCCCCGGAGAATCGTTGACCGGCATAATCCAACTGACTCAGCATCAGGGTAAGACTTGTTCGTATACCTGTAAGTTCAGTGGTTTCTCGTCGACTAATCTTACGATTAATTGGATTTCTGAGCTTATCTGGGCAACCGAAACCTTAGAGGTGTATGGCCTTAACCAGTGCAGCGATTTTCCGAATACTCCGTATTGCCAGATGCGGGATATTCAACTTTGGAGAGGTAATCGTCAGCCTTGGGTTAACTGGAAAGTAACCAATGCTGCTACGTCTTGCGGGGTGCAAAGCACGATCGTTGTCAATGGCGGCCAGGGAGGCAGCGTCAATATCTACTTTTAGACTGGGCAGCTCTTAAGCTGAGACCTTCGCTACCATTTGAACAAAAAAACCGGAGAATTTCTCCGGTTTTTTTGTTTCCAGAAACCAGAGGACCCTCCTCCAATGCACCCAGACTTCGCAGGTCTGAAACATCAGGTCTCTGAAATAGTCTTAGCGCCCTGCTGCGTTGGAGACAATCGGTACCGGTACCGAAGCTCGATGAGATTGTTATTTGTTAAGACGTGACCTTTACTCGTTTCCCAATTTGCAGCTCACGGTCGATTGCCAGTTTGTCTTTCAGAAGTCTGGCGCATTTTCAACAATCGACCTGTCTCTGGACTGCGACACGCTCCACTTCGAGCCGTTTCAGGACCTCGCGCCTAGGCGATTCCGCCTCCGGCAGACTAACCAGAACTTGGCCAGGGCCGTCCTTCTCCCGGCCACGATACAGCACCAATCCGACGTCTCTATGCAATGACTCCAGGTTGTAGTTCGAAAGGTCCCTCATCGCGATTCTTCACAGAACGTGATTGTACAACTTCCACTGGAGCCCCACTTTCCGCGCCGCAATGCGTCCGACAAGCACCGTGGTTCGGTAACCAAGACCTATTTGAAGCAGTGGACCGGGGATATTTCACAACCGTTAATGGGTGGCAATGCGACCACCTAACTTAGAAATATTTGACCAAGAAACCGCTCACAAACCCAGAAGCCACCCCGCTTCTAATTTTAGCGGAGGGTATAATATCAGCCACTAGCGAAAATTGGTAGTTTTTGCCTCGGATAATCAATTTGGGCGTAGTCAACAGTAGGTCACCGCCGCCCGCGCACAATGCAACCGCCGCGTGTTCGCAATTTTTATTCTTGACAATCTAAAGCTTCGGAGCCTTCCATGGCGACTTAAGGACCAGACCTTAACCAACCATGCCTCTTTTCTCCAAAAATCGTCCCGAAGGACGCCGCCCGCTTTCTTGGCGACGCAGTTAACGAATGAAAATAGGAGACCAGGTTTACCTAATCACTGACCCACATCAGACCGGGGCCGGAATTCCCTGCGTGATCAGTGTACTGAATGACACCACGGTCGAAGTCGTTGTTGAGTTCCCCTGTGATTCTCCGAATATCAAAGTCTGCGGCTTGGAGGAGGTACTTAGCTCCAACGTGTACACCCATTCGATCCTCAACCTGGTCTATCAGACCTATGAGGAGATCCAGCACAGGTACGGGTCAATCCTTAACCTCACCTTCGAAGAAATCGTTGCTCAGCTGGTCCAGAACGGACTCGCGCCGCAGACGGCTCGCCGTTGTGTCGATCTTATTGATCACGTCGTTTGGCAAAATCAAGCACTGCCGCTTCGCCGATGGCTGGAGAGCATCCGTGACCTCTACCATTGCCCGGGCCCGGTACGGAAACGCTTTTCCGTGCCTACGCCTTGCTCTGCTGCTCCGGTGGTGAGCGAGACGTCGCCTGTAGTGTATGTTTGAAAGTGCGTGAACCGAAGCGAGCGGTGCGGTACCCTCGCTAGCGGCGACTGTCCCTTCAGACACCTTGTGTGGCGAGATGAAGGTCGTGAACTAACCCCCTGGTATCGCTCGACTACAAGACGCAGTCGCCATTCGCGCCTGCCCCAGCGCATTTCACCAACCAACCGCGCTCTCGCAGAAGGGCCACTATCGAATTCCTAAGATTGGCAACTTCCTCGACGACCAACGCGAATGAAAAGTCGATTCGATCTTGGTCAGTTCTGGTATTCCAAATTCGACCATGCATACACGCTTCCTCCAACGGTAGGTTTCGTCATCGCGTGCAATGTGAGCTCAGAATAGCATGTCGACCTTTCTAGTTTTGGGGCCTACAAGTATCGACATCTTCCGGCATTAATCCGCTTTCACCACAAAATGCCCGCTTAACCGAACGGCCATTAGGCAACGCCTAGGTCGAATGACGCTATTGTACCTTTGGCCATGGGTCCAAAGTGCAATTGAGCTGGCCCCTAGGTTGCCTAGATTCGCGAAGACGCCAAAGATTCCCGGGTTCACGAAATGAACCGATCTTAACCATATAACGGGAGAACGGATAGACATTGGCTATCTCAACTATTAGATCACGCAACCTTCCCGGTCGCTGTAAGCCAACGGAACATCGAGACCAGGGAAAGGATGCTCCGCGTCAGCTTCGCCGGCGATCCAATGAAGTTCAGCCAGACTCAAGTGTGTTGTCGATCACGGCTGCCGATTCCGGAGCGATAGGAGCTTGACAATTGTATCCGCGATATGAAAGCAACAAGCGAAAATAACGTGGATGCGATTCCGGCAGTAAAGAAGGATCGATTACCCGCTGCCCTATGGGCGCTTGCGTTATGCTTGTTCGGCTTTGGCACAGGTGAATCTGTAGTTCCGGGTCTGCTGCTGAAAATCGCAGGTGATCTAAAAGTCTCGACTAGTAGCGCCGGACTACTGGTCTCTGGCTATGCTATCGGTGTGGTTGTCGGGGCGCTTTTAGTCCCTGCCCTTACTCGACGACTCCCGCGAAAGACCGCCTTGCTTATTCTCATGGGATGGTTTGTCGCGGGCAACCTACTATGCGCCCTCGCGCCCGGTTATGCGATGCTGATGTCTGCTCGAGTTATCACTGGATTGTCCCACGCCGCCCTGTTCGGCCTTGGTGCTGTTATCGCCGCGGAGCTAGTTGCGCCTGACAAGCGAGCCAGTGCGATCGCTATTATGTTCACTGGGCTGACCCTTGCTTACGTTCTCGGACTGCCTCTGGGCACCTTTATTGGACAGACATTTGGCTGGCGGTTCACCTTCTGGACTATTGCCGTCCTCGGCGTCGTGGCTATCACCGGCATCTTTGCGTTGGTTCCACGAATGCCTCTTGAGCAAACGCTCAGCATTCGCCAGGAGCTGTGTGTCGTACGTCGGCCACAAGTGCTGCTCGGCTTCGCCATGACTGCCTTCGGCAATGGCAGCGTCGTGACGGTTCTGACTTATATCGCTCCTATTCTCGTTAAGAACGCCGGATTCACCGAGGCTGCCGTCAGTCCTATCCTACTGCTGTTCGGTGTCGGATTCGTGGTCGGCAACACCGCTGGCGGCAAGCTCGCTGACCGAAGCCTCATGCCGTCCTTACTTGGTATCCTCGCTGTCCTGGCTGTCGTTCTTGCTGGGTTCACTTTCACCAGTCACGACAAGACCGCTACTTTATTGACGGTGTTCCTGCTCGGTGCAGCCGCCTTCGGAATCGTTCCCGGACTGCAGCTGCGTGTCGTGGATAAGAGCAAAGGCGCTCCGAACCTTGCCTCGGCTTTTAATATTGCCGCGTTCAATGTAGGCAGCGCTGGGGGCGCTTACCTCGGAGCAGTTGTTGTCGACAGCGGGTTTGGACTGAACGCTGTTCCCTTGGCGGGCGCGCTTGTCACTGCCGTAGCCATCTCTATCACCGCTTTCAGCTGGTCTTTAGACTTCCGCACTAGATTACCGGTTCCTACTGCACCCGCCTAACCACCGCCTTCCATCCCGTCTTGCCCTCGCCATGAACGACCTGATTAGCCTGCTCCTTCAACTAAGTTAGCGGCGAAGAAAGCCAAGGAGCTGGACGTGAAGCCTTGAAGCGCATTTTCCCTAACCACTCGCGACTTCCGAACGGCCGGTTTACTCGTCGCTGACAAGCATCCGGATGCGGCCCACTTTAAAGGGCGGGATTCATCTTACTTCAACGAACGAATGAAAACTCACGAGCAGGTTCTTCGAGCGGCGTCCGCGAAGCGAAGCGAGTCCCAGCCAGGAATACGTCACAGATTGTTTTATTTAAGCCTCCTACTCCTCGCGTTCAGCACTAACTGCGATGAATTGCAAGGTGCGGTGCCGATTCTGGACCAACTCTTCCCTAGCAAATCGGGCAGAATGGACAAACAGGCTGAATTGCTTGTGGAAGTGCAGGACTCGTTGTTGCGCTTCGCTGACGAATACTCGATGCGAATGGTTGACGGCGTGGACAATCTCCGGCGCGGCGGCGACGCACTCTCTCCCGCCGAAGCGCTGCGGCTGAAAATCGCTATCGGCAGCGAAACCTGGTCCATCGCCTCCGGCCCGAACGCCGTCGCCGATCTGATCGACATGACCGTGTTTGTCACGGTAATGCGAATGACCCTTGAGGATTATTGGCAGCCCAAAGTCTTTGGCAAATCCGCCCTGCCAATGTTGGCCTATTCTCGGAGCGCCGAGGCGGACATCTGGAAGCTCGCGGGCACGGTTTTAAAGCTCGAACAACAGACCGATTTGCGCCAGTCTATAACGGCGTGGCAACATCAGAATCCGCTGCGGGAGAGCCTAGTCGCGTTGCGTTCGCTGGACTTCCCTTCGCGAGTCGAGACGCTCGGCCAGAACGTGGTCTGGAAACCGGGCAGCGTTTTCAGTTTGCTCAACGTTGATCCCCTCGCCGGTATGGAACCGGCAGTGCGGGAAGTTGCTCAGACGCGGATGTTCGGCGAGCGCATGCTCTTTGTCACTCAGAAGATGCCAACGCTCCTGCGGTGGCAGACGGAACTTTTGAGCGTCAATGCAATGGAAATTCCGGCCGTGCAGCAGTTGATCTCAAACTCGACGCAGCTCTCCGTCTCAGTGGAGCGCTTCGCCTACGTGGCCGAACAGTTGCCAAAACAGCTCAGCACCGAGCGCGAGGAGATCGTCAAGGCGCTCCAGACCCAGGAAAAAGACATGGCGTCACTCTTGGAACAGGGAACGCAGTTTTCTGCTTCTCTGAACACAACATTTACGACCTTTGACACATTGATGAAACGTTTTGGGGTGGGCGAACCAAAAAGTGGAGAGTCGCCGCCGGCGAACGCCGTGCCGTTTCGCATCCAGGACTATACGGAAAGCGCCGCGCAAATCGAAGCGACGGCGGAGCGACTGACGGAGTTTCTCGGCATGCTTGACCGTACGATGAGTCCGTCCAACTTCGCGCAATTTTCGGCGCAGGTCGACCCGGTCGTGCAACAGGCACAAGCCGGCGGGAAAGAGGTCGTGGACTACGCCTTCAGGAAAGGCATTCTCCTTGTGGTCATCGTGCTAGTGGCCGCGGTCATCTACCGGTTCCTGGTCAACCGCTTACTGGTGCGGGAGAAAACCAAGGATGGTTCCCCATGAACGAACCGATGCTATCGATCATCCTCAGTGCGTCCGTTTTGGGTAGCCTCTAATGGGGCTCCAAGGTTGGCAGCGTATGGGATCTTGATCCAATGCTTTCCTATGGTGGGCGATCTGAAACTCCGGGTATCCCCGGAAGGCCTTTCTGGATGAGACTTGAAAACGCCGGATCGTCGTCCGCTTCGGGCGCGATTGTCGAGCAAGGCCTGCTCAACCGGTGGCCATTAGCTAACGTCTACTGTCTCCATTGAATACTGCTATTGTACCTTTGGACATGGTACTAACGTGCCATTGAGCCACTGTTTTAGGTCGGGTAGCGTCGCAGAGCAGCCCAGATCCCCGGTTTTAGTGAAATCGACCGATCCCGATCATATGATGGAAGAACGGACAGACATTGGTGGGCTCAACTATCAGTCGACCCAGTTTTCGAGGATATGGACCATCGGTCTCTAAGCTTCGGGTGCAGGTTCATCTGTCGTTGATTACGCGCTAACCTTAGTTCCATGCAAACCAAGTCAATCAATTTCGCCTTCGCCAGTATCACACTCCTCCTAATTGCCGGATGCGCATCAATGACTACGGCCCCGAGTACGCCACCCTCGGCCACGGTGCGCATTCGGGAATGGTCGGCCGCCTATTACGGTTCGGCTGCAGCCGGAAAGGGCACTCTCTATTTCCAGGGCCAGCGGCACCATTTCACCATCTCTGGTCTCGGCGCAGGTGGCATGGGCGCCCAAAAGGTCTCCGCCACTGGCAAGGTTTACAATCTAAATAGTCTCTCCGACTTTTCCGGGACTTACCAAGGCATCAGCAGCGGACTTACCCTGATCGAGGGAAAAATGCATGCCAAACTGACGAATGGGAATGGAGTCGTGATGTACCTCGCCGGTGAAACTGAAGGCGTGGCCTCCTCCATAGGTGCACAGGCATTTGAAGTCAGCCTAACGGATTGACCGCCCAAAACAGAAGGTTCTTACTATGAAAAGGCAAAATCCGTTGATTATTCCGGCGACTATACTTTTACTTGGTATCGCCTTAAACAGTTTCGCTGGGTCTGTAATCCTGACTCACGCTCGGATTGAGTCGCTGCTGTCGGACGCCGGTTTCCAAATTCACACGGGGCCAGACGCCCAACAGCAACTGCGGTACCTCCAAACAACTCCTTACACAGTTGAACGTCAAGTCGGCAACGGCCAAGTAGTTTATACCTATGCAGACCCGCAGGCCGGCTTCCTGTACACCGGTGGCCAAGTTGAGTATCAGCAATACAAACGGGTGCTGCGCGAAGCCTCGATTTCTGAAGAAAGATGGCAAACGAGTGAAGCGCTGGCTAAGCCTTGGCAAGACTGGGACTGGACTTGGAGACCTTGGAAACTCTTGAGGTGGGGTTACGAAAATTTCCCTAATGATTGAAAGGCGTAGACCCCAGAAACACGAGAAACACCGGCGAGGGTGTTCGTCCTTTTTGATTCGCTAAACGCACCAGAGTTAATCCACGCTGCCCTAAAGTACAATAGTGGTCCGCGGCGAGAATTCATACCAAAGACTAGCTCCTGAAACGACCGCTGTAGGATGGCGGCTCTTAAAATCCTGAACGTCCATAAAAGCTGGTTTTCGAGCAACCCAGCGACCGGTCAGCTATAGAAAAGGCGCAGCACTCTAACACTCCACCTCTCGATCAATTAGGCTTTGTTAGTCGACGCGTATAACAACCATCTCAATGAAATCCATTAACCTCTTAACAATCATCGCTTTGCAATTGCTCGTCGCAAGTCCACTGCCCGTTCGCGCAACCGGTTCGGAGATGAGTGGCGATGAAAATAGTATTATCAATAACGCTAAAGCGTTCGTCGACGCCTTTGATAAAGGCGATGCGAAAGCAGTTGCCGCCTTTTGGGCTGAGGACGGCGATTATGTGGATCTCAACGGTCGTCATTTGCAGGGCCGCTCCGCCATCGAAAATTCGTTCAAGGAAGTCTTCGCTGAGAACAAGTAACTGCAGCTCCGCATTGACGTGAATTCGATCCACTTCCTTACGCCGGAAATAGCTGTCGAGGACGGGACGACGTCGGTCATCCCACCGGACAACGCGCCTCCCAGCGAAGCTCGCTATACCAATGTTCATGTCAAAAAGGATGGCCAGTGGATCCTCCAGAGCGTGCGCGAAGCTCCGTCCAATCCGCCTGGCAACTACGAGCACCTCCGTGGGCTGGAATGGGCCATTGGTGACTGGGTCGATGAGGGAGACGAGCCCCAAGTCGGCCACGTTACTTTTGAGTGGTCTCCTGAGGGTACCTTCATCATCTCGACCCAGGCTGTGACCATCAAGGACACCCTGGTCTCCCGTGTTACGGAATGGATCGGCTGGGACCCAGGCACATCGCAGCTGCGCTCATGGAGCTTTGAAGGAGATGGGGCTATCGGAGAAGGAGTCTGGAGCAACCAAGGCGATCAATGGATTATCAAGACAAACGCGATCCTGCCCGACGGCAAGAAACTGGAAGCCACCAATGTCGTTACCCACACCGGTTCTGATACAGTTACCTGGCAATCGAAAGATCGCAGACTGGATGGCAAAGAGCTGCCAGATATAAAAGAAACGAAGATGAAACGCGTGTCCCTGAACCACACCTAAATCACAGAACTTATCGATAACATATGTTGCGCAAAATCCTTGCCCTCTCCGTTGCCATTTTCGCGGCTACGTTCCCCCTGTCCACTAGTGTGTTAGCCTGGGGCTGCGGTGGATGGAGCCGTTCTGGATCAGCCACATTCACTGGTCGTTACGGCAATACGTATTCTGCCAATTGGTCCCGCGGCGGCGGTTTCGGTGGCGGTGGTTGGAACCGTTACGGCTCCGGCGCGGTAACTGGACCTTACGGAAATACCTACTCCCGCAGCTACTACGGCTCCGGCTATTACGGCGGGGGATTCCGCGGCGGGTATGTCTCCGGTCCATATGGCTCAGCCTATGTCGGAGGAGTCTATCGCCGCCCTATTTGGTAAATCTCCAACACCTTTCTTACCCCTCGGAGAACTGCCATTTTTGGTGCTGTACCTTAGAAATTGGCTTCAGAAGCCTTACGCTTATCTATCCGAGGGCGCCTCAGGCTATCGTAAATGCGTTGCTCGGTAAAGATCATCGGGGTCACGTCTTAAGGGGCTGTTGCCCAAATTGACACCGTTATAATATTGCTTTGAGGGTTACATAACTGGTAATCTGTGGTCTCATGATGAGCGAAGAGGACTCTGAGCTTCCAATCTGGAGCTATCGAGTCAACCTAGACAAGCGGGTTCGCAGCGATCATCCGTTGAGACGAATCAGGGCGGCACTGGATTTAAGTTTTGTGCGTAAAGCGGTAGCGCACACCTATGGACAGAAGGGCAATAAATCGGTGCCACCGGAGGTCATTATCCGAATGATGGTGTTGCTGTTCTTGGATGATATTAAAAGCGAGCGGGAACTGATGCGCATTATACCCGAACGACTCGATTACCTTTGGTTTCTGGGTTACGGGCTAGACGATCAGATCCCGGATCACTCGGTGCTAAGCAAGGCGCGCAAACGATGGGGCAAAGAGGTTTTCGTTTCACTCTTTAGCCAAGTGGTCCAGCAGTGCGTTTCTGCTGGCCTAGTTGAGGGCAGCAAGATCCATGTCGACGCCAGCTTGGTAGAAGCCAATGCCAGTCTAGGTTCGCTCAAGCCGCTGGATCCCGATGTGGTGAAGGCCATTGAGCAGACCGCCAAAGAACAGATCCAAAAGCTAGATGAGCAAGACGACGATCAGGACCCACCCAACCAAGGAGGAGGTGGTCCGGCAGGCTCCAGCGTTGGGCAGTATGCCAAAACCAATCGCCAATTTCGCAGCACGACTGATCCGGATGCGACGCTGGTGCGCCACGGCGGTCTAAAGAGCCGGCTGCGCTATAAGACCCATCGGGTGGTCGATGACGCTCACGAGATTATCACTGCCGTGGAGACGACCACCGGAGCGGTCGATGAAGCCTCCCGACTGATGGAGCTAATTGAAGCCCATGAAGACACCACCGACCAAGCCGTGCGAACCGTAATCGCAGACGCACGCTACGGCAACATCAGTAACTTGATTGGTTGTCGGAAGGCTAAGATCCGAGCCCATGTGAAGCTCTTGGGTGAGTCCATCCGAGGCAAGGGCCGCAGCGAAGGCATTTATTCCGATGACCACTTCAGCTACGATCCTCTGACCAACACTTATCGTTGTCCGGCTGATGAGATCCTGAAGCCCCGGCGCCTGCACCCGCAGCGCTTGACCTGGGAGTACGTCACTGCCAAGGGGACTTGTTTAGTCTGTAAGCTGCGAGCCTTCTGTACGCGCTCCCGCACCGGACGCACTATCCATCGACATCGAGATCAAGGGCTACTGGAAAAAGCCCGTAAGATTGCTGACTCCAAGACGGCCAAACGTGACCTTAAACGGCGTCAGCATTTAATGGAACGTAGCTTTGCTGATGCAGCTAACTGTCATGGACTCAAGCGTGCCCGCTGGCGTGGGCTTTGGAAGCAAGCCATCCAAGATTTGCTCATCGCTACCGTACAAAACCTCAGAAAACTCGTCAGATACCTCTCCCAAAGTGACCCAGATCTAGCCATTTGCCTCCTTAAGCTCTGCCATCGGCTCATCTGCTCATTGCCTCAACAACCTATCCAGATTTTAGCCAA
>JAFAZK010000165.1 GCA_019239825.1 Verrucomicrobiota bacterium
ACGAGGGCCAGATCTTTCTGTTGATGCAGATGGTCTATCAAAGTGACGAGCTGGAGCTCGCTTTTGAACAGCTCAGCGTCTTGGTTGGCGAACGTTTTGTTCTAACTTTTCAAGAAGAGCCAGGCCGCGATGTGTTTGACCCCGTTCGTACGCGGCTGCGCGAAGGCGCTGGTAACGCCCGTTTTCTTCGCAACGACTATCTCGCCTACATTCTGATTGATACCGTGATCGATCACTACTTCCCAGCGGTCGAAAAAATCGGTGATGCAATTGACGGGCTCGAAGAGAGCCTCCTGGAAAAACCGACCCGGGAAAGTCTCCGCCAGGTCCACGAAATCCGGGAAGCTTTGTCGTTGCTGCGACGCGCCGTCTGGCCACAACGCGATCTCCTTTTGCGCCTATGGCATGACGATAGCGACCTATTTTCCGATCGTACAAAACCGTTTATCCGCGACACCTACGATCACGCGCTGGCCTTGATTGATCTTCTGGAAAGTTACAGAGACGCCACCGTCAATTTCATGGATCTCTACATTTCCGGTCTCAGCATGCGTACAAACGAGATTGTACGCGTGTTGACGGTGATCTCCTCGATCTTTATCCCGCTCACTTTCATTGCCGGCGTCTACGGGATGAATTTTGATCGGACTAGCGGTCCCCTAAACATGCCCGAGCTTTCTTCGCCGATTGGTTATCCGGCGGTTCTTTTAGTCATGGTTGCCGTTGCCGGCGGCATGCTCCTTTATTTTAAGCGGAAGCGTTGGCTGTAGTGCATTTCTTTGCTGGGACGGCTTAATCCGAACAGAGTCAAGACGTTAAATCGCAGATTAAACCGCTAGCGCGCCACCAAACGGCCGAAAAAGGTGGCCCTCAACGCCTAGGGCGAGAGCGATGACGTGTAAGCTCTGGCAAAATAACGGCTTCGGAATGTTTAGCTCGCATCGCGGGCCGAGATGCGATTCAATCTTAGTGCATCCTTTTTCGGATGCGGTTCTTGGTAGTCTCGGATTAAACCGAAACAACTGGACTCGCACCCGACGTCGAAAACAAAATTGAAAACGCCGGAAGTTTATCGGCGACCAAACGAACACCACCAAAAAAAGCACTATGTTACACATCCTTTGGTATATCATCATTGGCTTCATAGCAGGCTTCATAGCCGAGAAAGTCGGCGGCTTTCATACCGGTCACTGGTACTTAACCGTCATCCTCGGCATTATCGGCTCAATTGTTGGAGGTCTAATCGCCAGGCTGTTCTCCAAGCCTGCAGATGGAGCGCCGTTTCATCCAGCGGGTATCATTCTTTCGATTATCGGGGCGATCATTGTGGTCTTTATTGGAAAGGCAGTCGGCATCCTCAGCTGAGCGAGGGTTTGCCCGTGCGGCCGCGGCGCTGCATCGCCTTGGCAGCGCCGAGTCCTTTTAGGCAGCGCCGATTCCATCTTAGGACTCCTCAACGACTAATCAATAGTCAATAGCCGATAACCCAGAGGTGGGGGCTGAAGGAGGGATATTGGCTATCGACTATTATTGGTCGTATGCGCCTAAGCGATGATGCCAATTTTGCCCTTGCGAATCGCCGGGCGAAGCATATTTTACGGGCTCCTTATGCCAAAACCGATCGCTCGACGTAAGACGAAAAAGGCGGTAGCCAAGCGCTTTAAAGTGACTGGCTCCGGGAAAGTCCTGCGCAGCCAAGCGGGCCGACGCCATTTGCTCGCATCGAAGAGCGCCAAACGGAAAAGGCAACTCGCGAAAACTGCGGTCTTGGATCGGACAGACGAGGCAAGGATTAAAGAAAATCTTCCTTTTGCTTAACCGCCAGGGAAGAACTGTTGCCCACCTTCCGAAATAATTTCGGAGACTGACAGGCGAGGTCGGGGAACGGATTGGCAAGAACAACGGCCTGTCAATGAGGCGTCCGAAACCCGGACGATAGTGAATGCCGAGAGCAACCAACGCTCCAGCTAGTAGAGAACGTCGTAAAAGAGTCCTAGATAAAGCCAAAGGCTATCGAGGACGGCGCTCCAAACTGTTCCGGTACGCGAAAGACGCGACCATGAAGGCTCAATATTGGGCCTACCGCGACAGAAAGACCCGCAAGCGAAATTTCAGGAATCTTTGGATTCAACGAATTAACGCGGCTTGTCGCGATCAAGGGACGACCTATAGCCGGTTCATAGAAGGGCTCGCCGCTGCTAACATTGCGATCGACCGCAAAACTTTGGCCGAACTCGCAGTACAGGACCCAGGCGCATTTAAGTCAATCTTTGACCGGGCGGCTGAGGCGCTGCAGAAAAAGCACGCAGCCTAAGTGCGAATTGCGCCCAAATCGCATGGGCGCTCATTATTGCTCGGGTCCAATAGTCGTGTCGCCCATGCGGTTTGGGCCCAATTCGCGCTATGGAAAACGAACTGGTCAATTTCAAGGAAAGCGCTTTCACGGAGATCGAAGGAGCGAAAACTCCCATCGAGCTCGACAGCGTGCGCGTTAAGTATTTGGGACGCGCCGGTCTTATCTCGAAGCTCAGCGAGAGCATGCGGGATGTTCCCAAGGGAGACCGTCCTCGTTTGGGCAAGCTATTGAATGAGGTCCGATTGGCCTTGTCAGCGGCTTTCGAAGATCGGGCTGCGGCGTTCGCGGCCCAGCATGACTTGTCGGCAATTGAAGACATTGACGAAACGTTGCCCGGGACGCCATTGCGGGTCGGCTCGCTTCATCCATTAACTCAACTGCAAGATCGCGCCATACAAGTGTTTCGGCGCTTAGGGTTTGCGTTGGCTGCAGGTCCGGACATCGAAACGGAATGGAATTGTTTCGATGCGCTGAATACTCCTCCGAACCATCCGGCCCGCAATGAGACGGATACCTTCTATCTGTTCGATGGGCGCTTGCTCCGAACTCATACCTCGACGGTTCAGATTCGTACCATGTTGGCGGCGCCGCCGCCGGTGAGGGTGATTGCTCCCGGCGCAGCCTATCGTCGGGATGAAATGGATGCGACGCATCTCAGTCAGTTCAATCAGCTCGAAGGGCTTTATATCGATAAGAACGTGAGTGTCGCCGACCTGAAAGGTACGCTCGAATATTTTGTGCGCGAGCTGCTTGGTTCGCAGGTCGAGACCCGTATGCGGCCGCATTTCTTTCCGTTTACCGAGCCGAGTTACGAACTGGACGTTCGTCTTCCAGGGGTCAATTCGGGACGTTGGATGGAGCTCCTCGGCTGCGGGATGGTAGATCCAAACGTTCTTGAGAAAGTAAACGAGGCAAGGAGAGACCGGGCCTACGATCCGGAGCTTTTATCGGGGTACGCATTCGGCATGGGCCTGGACAGATTGGCGATGGCTCTATTTGGTTTGCCTGACATCCGTTTGCTGATCGAAAACGATCAACGATTCCTAGCTCAATTCTCGTAATGAAGCTGTCGCTCAATTGGCTCCGAGAGTATTTGCCGACGTTAGACCGGTCTACTGAAGAGATTGCCAATGCTCTGACTTTCACAGGGGTCGAGGTTGAAGGCGTCCAAGTTCACGGCGCTGGTATTGAAAAGGTGGTGGTTGCTCAGATCGAATCTTTTCAACAGCATCCCAACGCGGACCGGCTGAGTGTCTGCCAGGTTTTGGACGGTTCGAAGACGGCGAGGCAGATTGTCTGCGGAGCCAAGAATTTCCGAGCGGGAGATAAAGTTCCCTTAGCCCTTCCCGGAGCGGTTTTACCCGATGGGACCAAAATCAAAGCGAGCAAGCTTCGGGGCGTTGAATCTGAAGGCATGCTCTGCAGCGAGCGCGAGCTCGGCTTTTCTGATGAAGCTAGCGGACTCATGATTCTTGATCCCAGCGCGCCCATTGGCGTCGCTATAGGAGATCTCTTTCCGCCTGACACGATTTTCGATCTCGAGATCACGCCGGATCGCCCCGACCTTTTGAGTTACATCGGCTTGGCGCGCGAGTTAAGCATCATCTTCCAGATTCCCGATCTAAACGTGCCGGACCCTTCGGCTGCTGCTCTTGCCAAACCGATCGCCGATGTCAGTCAGGTTCGGATCGACGCACTGGAGGCCTGTCCGTTTGCTGTTTTCCATGAGGTCCGGGATGTGACCGTCGGGCCGAGTCCGGATTGGATGCGTCGCCGTCTCGAGGCCGCCGGTCTCCGTTCCATCAACAACATTGTTGACGTTACCAACTACGTAATGCTCGAAACCGGGAAACCGATTCACGCTTACGATTTGAGTAAGCTTGCTTTGCCGGTCATCGTTCGTTTTGCGCGCGCTGGAGAAAAGCTACTCGCTTTGGATGGCAAAACTTACGAGCTGAATCAAAAGCATCTGGTGATCGCGGATTCTGAGAAAGCCATCGGCCTCGGTGGTGTGATGGGAGGGGAAGACACGGGCGTTTCTTCCGGGACTACGACAGTTTTGGTCGAGAGCGCGCACTTTGACCCTGGGTTGATCCGGCATACCAGCCGGGGCTTAGGTTTAATCTCAGACGCAAGTTTTCGCTTCGAGCGTGGGGTAGACCCGAAGTCAGTACTGTTCGCTGCTCAGCGAGCCGTCCAATTAATTAAAGAGATCGCGGGTGGCTCCGCCTCGTCTTCGGTTGTTGTGGCGGGTCAAGAGCCCAAGAACGAGCGAACAGTTTTATTCAGGCCGAACCGTTGTACCGAGATTCTCGGTGTGGAAATACCGGACGCTAAGCGGATTCTCGAGAGGATTGGCCTGGAGCCTGCCCCCAAGGATCACTGGGTGATTCCTAGCTATCGTCTCGATTTGGAGCGCGAGATTGATTTGATCGAAGAAGTGAGCCGATACCACGGCATTCAGAAGCTTCCTGGGCGTCTACAGGGTAGCCCCACGACCAGCTCACAGATCGATATCGCTCATGACGAAGCCATACTGTTGCGCCGCAAACTGGCGGGCTTGGGCTTGGCCGAGGCGCGCACGTTAGTCTTTCTCGACGAGCCGTCATTGAGGAACAGCCTTCGATCGCTAGGGGAAACGGTAAAAATTCGGAACCCCTTGGCTGAGGATCAACAAGTCCTTCGTCCGTCTCTCATTCCGGGCCTATTGCGGGCTGCCGAGCGAAATTTCAATCGTGGCGCTCGCAGTGTGGCCTTATTCGAGCTCGGACAGATTTTCTTGGCTGCGGAAACGGAAGAGTCGACCAAGTTGGCCATCCTGCTTTCGGGCGAGAACGCTGTTCCCTCGTGGAATCAGACTAGCCGGAACTACGACCTGTTCGATGCTAAAGGGATTTTGGAGACGGTATATGGTTCATCTTTACAGGCGAATCGGATTGGTCCCAATGACCTGGCTGCCCTTGTTTGCGAGCTGATTTCTAGCGGCCGCAGCATAGGACATCTGGGATTGGTTAGACCGCGTCAAGCGCGTGAGCTCGGTGCAAAAGGGGAGGTTATCGTCGCCGAAGTCGAGCTGCCGGCCGTCGCGGCACGCTCACTTTTCAAGCTCAAACCGCTCGAGCGGTTCCCCGCGGTTACCCGCGATATCGCTTTCGTGGCGCCGCGGTCGACGCGTTGGGCGGAAGTGGTCGCCACCCTGAACACGCCACGAGAACCGTTATTGGCCGATGTCCAGGTTTTCGACCTTTTTGTCGATCCGAGCGGTCAAAAAATTCCGGCTGATAAAAAATCACTGGCCTGCAGTTTGACTTATCGCGCCTCTGATCGGACGCTGACCCAAGACGAAGTAAACGAGGTTCATCAGCGATTGAAGAAACGATTGGTTGACGAGCTCGGAGTAAATTTACGAGAAGGATAGTTCTTTAATAACTTAGACGCGTTCCGTTCCGCGATGGCGGCGGAAGCAACTTTGCCCTGCGGTGCTCGGGATTTAAGGCAATTGCCCCAGCCCCGATATAAATATCCCAAGGAGGCTAGGTCGTGCGCGGTTAATGACAGGCCTTGATTGGAAGTCAGAAACGTGCCGGCGGTCATCCACCCTTGTTACAGGGGATTGGGAGCTTCGCCTGATCGACATCAGTGG
This sequence comes from Verrucomicrobiota bacterium, assembly GCA_019239825.1. Taxonomy (GTDB): domain Bacteria; phylum Verrucomicrobiota; class Verrucomicrobiia; order Chthoniobacterales; family JAFAMB01; genus JAFAVN01. Next base: position 6,000 of record JAFAZK010000165.1, read on the forward strand.
GGCAACTATACGATAGGCGCCTAATTGTTTCTCAAAGGCGCCTATCGCTTTTTAGGGGCGGGTCGGGATGAGTTCCTGGTCATACTTGGTGGGGCGAGGCTCCCGTACGTCCCCTAGATTCGGCCAGAGCGGTTGATGATGTTAGTCGGACAATGTCGTCGCTACGCCTGAAACCACGCCGAGCCGTGACGCAATGCTCGACCAACGGCTCGGCACGTTTTCAGGCGTAGCCATACCATTCGGCCAAGATCCTACCAGGTCCTTCGGTCCAATCGCATAGTTATTCGGGAGCCTCGCCCCACCAAGGATGATCGGGAGCTAATCCCTACCGGTTCACGCGTTCGGTGAATTCGAGATCCTGTAGTTCGACTAATTCTCCTTCTGGTGCACCCTCGTCCGCGATCGATTCTTCGCGAAGCAACTCCAAACAATATTTCTTCAGCCGGTTAAATTCTGCCGAGGTTAGCTGTTCAGCGGTCCGCGGGCGTGCCAAAGGTACCTCGAAATCAGCTCGGATGCGGCCGGGACGCCGGCTCATCACCAATACGCGATCGCTGAGCAGAATCGCTTCATCTACATCGTGGGTGACAAATACAATGGTCATCTTTAGCCCGTTCCAAAGCTCCAACAGCATCTCTTGCATCTGCAGTCGAGTTTGTGCATCGAGCGCTGCAAATGGTTCATCCAGCATCATGACGGTAGGCCGATTAACCAAAACCCGCGCGAGGTTTACCCGCTGTTGCATACCGCCGGAGAGATGTCCCGGATAACTCTGTTGGAACGCGCTCAGCTTGACACGGTCTAAGATCTCGTCGACTAGACGCTGGCGTTCTGTCTTGCGGATACCTCGCATCTTAAGCCCAAACTCCACATTTCCCCGTACGGTCTTCCATGGAAAAAGATTGTGATGTTGAAACACAACTCCCCGGCTGCCGTCAGGGCGGTTTACGGGCCGCTGGTCGACCAGAATCTGGCCGTGGGTCAAAGAAACAAATCCGGCGATTGCACCTAACAAACTCGATTTCCCGCAGCCGGACGGTCCCAGCAAGGTAGTAAAAGATCCGGGACTGAACTCCACGGAAATATCACGGACTGCTTCCACTACTCGCTCGGACGTGAGAAACGAAATACCTGCATTCCGAACCGAGATATCGCCCGCTAGTCCTATCATCGGTTAGCTCCCGGTTTTGCCCAAGGCATGAAAACCCACGCGATCCTCTGAATCAGTACACTGCTCAGCATACCCAGAAGTCCGATAGCAATCATGCCCAGGACGATGTTTGGATATTTCTGCAGCGTATAAGATTCCCAGGTGTAGTATCCGATGCCGAATTGACCGGCCACCATCTCCGCCGTCACAAGCGAAAACCACGAGTTACCCATGCCAATGCTCAGACCGGTAACAATCGCCGGCAGCGCCGCCGGAATGATTACGTCGGAAAAGACGCGGACCCGGTTAGCTCCCAGGGTCAAAGACGCGAAGATCAAATTTGAATCTACCGAGCTCACCCCGTGGATCGTATTCAGCAAAATCGGATAGAAAGCGCCGACAAAGGTGATATAGACCATACTTTCTTCCGGATTAGGAAACATCAACACAGCCAAAGGAATCCAGGCTACGGCGGGGATGGGACGAAGCAGCTCTAGTGGCGGCATTAGTAGGTCACTCAATAATTTAGAACGGCCGACACCTAATCCGATAGCAATCGCTAACACTGCGGCGCAACCAAACCCCGAGAAAACTCTAGCGATACTGCTTAACAGATGACTCTGGAACTTCGGTGAGTTAATCAGCTGGACCGCTGCCTGGCAGACGGCTGTAGGAGAAGGAACATTCTCGAAATTCACGATCAGGTTCCACTTGTTAGTGGAAGCGAGATACCAAAGAGCAATACAAGCGAGCAGTGAGACGCATCGAATCACCACTGGTACAACAGACCGTTTATTTCGTAAACGAGCTGAGCGCACTTGGTTTTTGAGCGTTGGAAGGGTCGAACTGCGGCTAACCAGCGCGTTTGCCATACCTTTCCTCTTTCAGTTTCCAGCTAACCCATCGGCAGCCGCCTTCTGAGCGTCGGCGTAATCGATAACCGATCCGCCTTGATCTTTGGCCCATTTGTCCGCATCGGTCTTCAGCAGAAAGGCGCTGAAACCGCCGTCCTTGTCGACAAACCAAGCCCGCTCGGCGAAAAGCTTGATACCGCTCAGCCGATCCTGCGCGAAAATCACTCGTATCTTTTTTCCACTGTTCTGTAATTTTCCAGCAGCCGAAAGCGCAGCCTGAACTGAGCTGTAGAGACGAACCGTCGGCTCGTCTTGAACCCATACTTGTCCTGCTAATTTTGGGTCGCTCACCGGCGCATGCGTATCGAACGCGTCGCGATTGAAAGGAACGGCAGAGTAATCCTTCAGTTGAGCATCGTAATTGAGACCTAGCTCCTGACAGGCTTCCCGGATGAATTTATCGTTAACGAAAGAATCGACATCGAGCGGCCGGTCCGTCTTTTTCAATACGCGCAGGGTCTCTTCTGCGTGTCGGATCGCCTCTACATATTCCGGTTTCAGGCTATAATCGCGGGTTTGGATTCCTTGCGGGCCATGAAAAGCGTAGTAGACCTCGGGTTCAACGCCGGTCCATTGCGCTAGTTCCGTGCACAGTTCCTCGGGCCGCTCCCGGATCAGGTTGTTGGCTTCGATAGTGGCTTTCAGATAAGCCACCACCAGTTCCGGATATTTGTCGGCGAAGTCGGATCGGACCTGTACGCCATGCGTAGTTGGTAGCCCGGAAGAGCTGCCATCGTAAATCTTGCGGGCGATGCCACGGAATGGGAAGAGCTCCCCAAAAGGGACAAAATCAGCATGGGCATCTATCTGATTCGACTTTAAGGCCGAGCCCGCTACTTCCGGTGCTTGGGTGATGATGGAAACATCGTTTTCAGGATCCCAGCCTTGATCTTGAATCGCTCTCAAAAGCATGGCATGAGCGGTCGATCCGAACGGCACCGAAATTCTCTTCCCCTTTAGCTCGCTGAAGGATTGAATTTTTGATTGCAGAGGAACGACCACGGCATTGCCGGCGCCGCGGGTATTACCTGACAGGGTAGCGACATAGTACGTCTTAACGCCGTTATTAGCCGATTGGAAGGCGGATGCTCCTAAGATTGAGGGGAAATCCGCCATATTGGTGATATCCAGCTTATTAGCTAGCATTTCACTGTTAGCCGGCGCCCCGCTGGTGAAGTTGTGCCAGACGATATCGTACTTAACCCCTTGGTATTTACCGTCGCGCGGCAAGTATTTCTCCAGGAGGTGTAATTCCCGGACGACGGCGCCGCCAGCCGCACAATTGATAGTGGTATCCTGTGTTCCGATCCCGATCCGGATAACCTGTTCGCTCCAGCCAGCCGTTGTCGCTAGGCATACCCAGCCGATCAGCAAAATGAGTTGCTTCATATTCATGCCCTTGGGTTCGTTCTCGACTCGATTTGTCCTAGCGCCCGAGTTGCAGTTTTCTGGACGCCGGTGTCCGGATCTCCTAACAAGGCTTTTAAATGCGGAACGAAAACCGCTTCTCCGATTTCGCCCGCCGCTGTCGCCGCCGCAATCCGCATATCAGCTAACTCGTGAGCAAAGAATGGGATGAGCTGTTCAGAGATCGGCGTACGGAGGTTTCCTAAGGCCAGGATTGCTTCCCTGGTTACTTCCCATCGGTCGTCTTCAAGACTCTTAAGTAGCGTCAGTTCGCCGGCTTCACTCCGATGTTTGGATAAGCCGTTCACGGCTTGTCGCCTGACTCGCCACGCAGGATCGACAGCCATCTGTACGAAGTCTGAGATATCGGTTAGTTCGAGCTGGGACAGAGCGTCGACGGCCAAACGTCTAACTTCATCATCCGGATCTTTGAGTGCGACTTGGAAGACCGGAATGGTCTCGCTGGCCTTGAGATAGCCTAATGCTAGCACTGCTTCGCGGCGAACCTCTACAACCGGGTCGCCAGCCGCTCTCGCCAAGACAATCTGTGCCCGCGGGTCTTTAACGCCGCGCAGTGCCAAGATCGCTGCCGCTCGGATTTTTGGTTCCGGATTGGAGGCGCCAGCAAGCAGGGCAGCTGTTGATGCTGCGGTTCTGAATTCCCTGACCGCAGCCGTGGCTGCCGAAGAAACGTCGGGATCAGCATCGGCCGCGGCCCTCAATAAGTCGGGCAAAACTCGGCTATCGCCGAGTTCTTCTAGGAGCTGGATGGTGAGTTTACGAACGGTTGCATCCGCGTCATCAAGCAATGGTAAGAGATTCTGATAAGAGGCGACTTCGAGAATCTCCTCTTGTTCAGTAAGCGCTAACCTGCGTACATCAACGTCGCTGCTGGCGAGACGCTCTAAGATAGAACTCTCTGATGTGTCCATGATTCACCGGATTAAGAACGGCATCTTGACCGTGATAGCGTTGGTTGGGCAATCCACCTCGCAGGCCAAGCAGTACCAGCAGTCGTCGAACTTCATGTACGCCTTCCGTCGTTCTGTTTCGATGGCCAGGCAGTCGACAGGGCATGATTCCACACAGACGTGGCAACCGCTGAGACAACGCTCTTCATCGACCACCACAGGCACATCGAACATTCGCGAGACTTGCCGGTTCGGTGCAACCTTGGCCGCGCTGGCTGCAGCAACTTCGGACTCAAACTTTAACTGGCCCGCAACGACTTTCTTGGTTTTCTGTTCTTCAATCATATCACCGTCTCAAGCGAGGGCAGGTTCAGCCGAAATGCGGATCCGCCGATAATTTCTTAGCTCGGTTTCGTCTAGAGGCACAACGTACGGTTCAACCGGTCGCTTAAATAGATCCATCGCTCCGTCGCTGCCTAACTTCAGGTTGACGTGAACAAACCAGTTCTGGTCATCCATTTCGGGGAAGTCTTGCCGGCAATGGTAAAGACCCCAGCGGCTTTCTTCGCGGAACAGAGAAGCTCGCGCCGCCATCTCGGCACAGTCGCGGATGAAACCGCATTCTAATGCGCGCATCAGATCGTGTGGATCGGTTGCTCCTAGCTGACCAATCTCTTCGGATGCTCGGTGAAAATAGTCTAGTCCACGCTGAAGCCGATAGCCCGACTTTGGCGGCTGCAGGTAATCGTTAACATGCCGTCTTAATTTGTATTCTACGAGGTGGGGCTGAATTCCGTTTGGCCGGTTCAAAGGCGCCAGCACGCGCTGCCGTTCGGACTCAACCGCTCCATCATCGATCTGCCCGGGACCGTGTTGGCCGATATAGTCGAGCGCGCTTCGTGCGCAGATACTGCCGTAAGTGAACGCTCCTAACATGTAATTGTGAGGAACCGAGGCCATATCGCCGGCCGCATACAGCCCTGGTACGGTGGTTTCTCCCCGTTCGTTTACCCAGACTCCCGATGCGCTATGTCCACTGCACAAACCTATCTCAGAGACCGCCATCTCCACCAGTTCTTCTCCGTAATCCGTGCCGCGCCCGGCGTGAAATCGACCTCGGCTGGGTCGCTCCGTGGTGTGTAAAATCCGTCCAATTTCTGCAACGGTTTCCGGAGCTAGATGGTTCATTTTTAGGTACACCGGTCCGTTAGGCCCAGTCAGTTCCCTGTAAAACTCCATCATCATTTGGCCGCTCCAATAATCCGAGAGCATGAACCGGTTTCCCTTAGCGTTAACCGTGTAGCCCCCGAATGGCCCGCTTACGTAAGCGCAGGCAGGGCCGTTGTAGTCCTTGAGTAGAGGATTGATCTGGAAACACTCGATGTTGGTTAGTTCTGCGCCGGCATGATAAGCCATGGCATAGCCGTCTCCAGCGTTGGACGGATTCTCGTAGGTACCCATCAGGTAACCGGATGCAGGCAACCCGAGTCTGCCCGCGGCGCCACAGCAGAGGATCACGGCTTTGGCCTTCACCACCACGAATTCGCCGGTTCTAATATTCAGACCGGTCACACCGACGGCCCGTCCCTCATCAACCAGAACCTTAGTGGCCATAACCCGGTTCTCTGTCTTAACGCCGACTCGCCGGATCATCCGGGTTAAAAGCTTTTTGATGTCGTACCCCTCAGGCATCGGTAGGACATAACTACCTTGGTGATGTACCTTTTTTATGTCGTATTCGCCGGTGGCCGTTTTTTGGAATTTAACTCCCCAAGACTCTAACTCGCGGATCATGCTGAAGCTCTGCTGGGCATAAGCTAGAATCGCTTTCTGATTCACAATCCCGTCATTGGCCATAGTGATTTCCCGGACGTATTGCTCCGGCGTCGCATGGCCTGGAATGATGGCGTTATTAACCCCGTCCATGCCCAGAGCGATGGCGCCGCTCCGCTTTACATTCGCTTTTTCCAAAAGAAGGACGGTTCCGTCCGGCATGGCTTCCTTTGCCTTGATAGCCGCAACACTTCCGGCGGTGCCACCTCCAATGACTAAGATGTCTGCCTCTAATCCGATATCGTCTGCCATATCTAATTCAGGGATGAGTACATGTTCGTTTGGGAGTATTTCGTGCTTCAACCTGCTGTTTTGACGACAGATGGTTGGGATACATCCAGGGAGTAACCAGAGGGGGGTATCATGACCCGTTGCAGAGAGAGTGGTTGCTCACCGTGCGTCTTGGCCAGTATCTCCAATACCAGGACACAGGAGTTCGGCTTGATTTTGAGAAACTTGGCGTCTCTCGATTTGGCCGGCTCAACCCGCACGGCTTGGACGAGCCCGGTAGTGGGAGAGTTGAACTGACTCGCGAAGATCTGTTTCAGATTTACGTTTTCGAATGCGTGCGGAGGGAAGGTGAGTAGTCGTTGAAAACGAGTCGCCGCCAAGTACATCGAGCTCCGGCAGCTGAAGGCGTCACCGACGTCGATCCGACGGACAATTCTTACAAAGCCCTTGGGATCGGCGCCCAGCCATTTTCGGACCGGATCTTTGCCGGGCGCTAGGTCTCGACTGATCAATGTCGAATGAACGGGCAATGGCTCACCGGTTTGCGGATCAACAAATCGAAAATGATCGAGGTAACGATAGAAAGTGACGTCCTGAGTAGCGCGATTGGGATCGGCGACGAATGTGCCCCTTCCATGTTCTCGCAAGACCCAGCCTTCGATGGCCAAACGATTCAACGTTTTCTGGACCGTGCCCAGGCTCATCCCGAGCGCTTGGCTGAGCTGTTGTTCCGGCGGAATTTGGTCACCAGCGGTTAAGGTACCGCCGTTGATGAGATCAATGATGGCGTTGCCCAGCTGGATATGTTTCGGGAGACCGGTTCGAGCCGAGCGGGTAACCGCGCGAAGCAGAGTTTCCGAAGAGACCCGGCGGAGCTTAGGACCGAGTGCCACGTGGGAAGTCATGGGATGAGTGTGCCCTTGGTTAGAGCTACAGAGCTCTATAGCACTTTGGATGGCAAAAGATCGTTGCTCCAGCAGGGCGGTCATGGTGGCGCTTAAACCATACTGGGTTAATAGAGTTTTCTAGGGATGGCAAGTGATTTATTTGGTTGCAGAAATAAAATGTGTTGTGATTGAGGGCTGTGCGTGCGAGGTATGACGAATAGGACCTATACGACCTATGGGACTTATATGACGGAGTGCTATGAGCGAGGAAACGCGATTTATTCCGCCACACGGGAACTATCGTGAGCTGCTTTCCTACAAGAAGGCAGAGATCGTTTACGATGTTACGTTCGAGTTCTGTGAACGTTTTTTAGCGAAGAGCGATCGAACGATCGATCAGATGGTCCAGGCCGCGCGTTCAGGGAAACAGAATATTCTGGAGGGCAGTAAAGCTTCGCGGACTTCATCGGAGGTGGAGATCAAGCTCACCAATGTCGCACGCGCCAGCCTAGAAGAACTACTGGACGACTACCATGATTTCCTTAGGGCCCGAAAGCTTTCGCTCTGGGGAAAGGAGAGCCGCGAGGCCCAATTCGTTCGGAATCTTGGAGCTGATCCCTGCGTCACCTACGCTCATTACCGAGAGTTCTGCGAGACTCGTCCGCACGAGGTCGTTGCGAATATTGCGATCTGTCTCATCCATCAGACAAACTATTTGCTCGATCAGCAAATGCGGCGCCTGGAACGAGATTTCATCAAAGACGGTGGTTTTCGTGAGCGAATGGCGCGTGCCCGTCTCCAACAGCGCTCCCAGAACTCGAAGCGGAGCCACCATTTCCCCAAGAAGCGACCGACCCACCTCGACCTATAAGTCATATAGGTCCTATAAGTCCTATTCGGTTGGTCGCCCACCGCTCATCACCACTCTAGCTTGCATCTGTCCCACATCATCCTACCGTCTCCCCCAGATGCCCCCTCCGGAAGACTCCGTCCTGCTGCGAATTTTTACCGGCGAAAACCACCATTATCAGCGTCTTCCATTATTCGAGGCCATTGTCCTGAAGGCCCG
>JAFAZK010000231.1 GCA_019239825.1 Verrucomicrobiota bacterium
TTGAGTACGCTCTGACCCAGCTCCTCATTGCGTGCGCTTTGCTGATTGCGGGAGGAGGTGCGTACTCACTGGGCTCCGCACTTCCGCGGGGATTGCGGAAGCTGTGAAAAGCAGGAGTTAGAAGCTGCCGCTCGCAGAATCGTCCTCGTACTCCTCGTCCTCGAAATGGTTGGCACGTTCAGGTGATATGTGATCGCCCATCACCTGGAAGGGAGCCGCTTTGGCCCGTGTCCCGCCGCCCTCGCAATTTTCGTCTAATCGTTAGCGCGGCCTAAACGGGTGAAAACAAGCGGCTCCCGCAAACGACCCAGCGCGATACATTCACTCGCGCCTCCCATTCGCTTGCACTGGGCTCACAGAGCTGCATCGCGCTGGGTTACTAGCGGGAGCCGCCTGCTTTCACCCGTTTAGGCGGTATTCGCGTTGAAACGAAATCCGCGGGGTGACTGGACACGGGCCAAAGCGGCTCCCCTCCAGGTGATGGGCGATCACATATCACATGAACGTGCCAACCATTTCGAGGACGAAGACGAGGAGTACGAGCACGATTGTGCGAAGCGGCAGCTTCCAACTCCTGCTTTTCACAGCTTCCGCAATCCCCCCGGAAGTGCGGAGCCCAGTGAGTACGCACCTCCTCCCGCAATCAGCAAAGCGCACGCAATGAGGAGCTGGGTCAGAGCGTACTCAATTCCGCCTTTGCTTATGTCAAATCCATGGGGCAGGTGTACCAGGAAGATGGCGCCGAGCATTACAATGATGATGCAGATGGCTCCGACCCGAATAAAAAGACCGGTCAGAATCGCAATTCCGCCTGCGAACTGGGCGAGTCCAACCAGGTAACCCATAATCGCTGGCGCATGCATGAAAGCGGCAAAGCCTTGAGGGCCTGGCCCGCCAAACGCACCGAACAAAATTGCGCTTCCGTGGTAAAGGAAAACGAGTCCGGCAGCGATCCGGATAATTAATAGTGCGAGACTGATTTGACTCGGAGCCGGGGCGGAATCGGGGGAAGAAGCCATACGTAACTCTCCCCAGGAGCGAATCGGTTGCAAGCGGACTGTGGCTCGATTGCAAGACCGGGTGTTCGGTTCGCAAACAGAATTATCTTGGGAAATCCGCGAGAACTGCGCGAGGGTAATGCGGACTGCGTAGCGAACCATGAAAGACAAACTCATCATCGTCGTCGATCTTGGTCTAGTCAGGGCATACCGGGTTGACCTTACTGAGCAACGAACCCCGCGGCTTCAACAGCTAGAACAGTTGGTGCTGGACGAAGCGCATACCCGGCTGAAAGATCGGGTTTCCGATCTGGCGGGCCGGCAGGGCACTGGAACGCAGAAGAGTAGCAGTGCGCCGAAGGCTGATGACCACAACCTAAAGCTAGAGGCAAAGCGCCGCCTGATCCGTCAGATTGCCGCTCGGATCACGGGTCTTATCCACCAGAACGCCAAGAACGGATGCTGGTTAGCCGCGCCCAAAGAAATCAATTCACAAATATTAAACGAATTGCCGCCCGCCACCCGAGAACGGATCCAAAAAACGGTGCCGTGCGATTTCACTAAATTGAGTCCAGGGGAAGTGCTCGAACACTTTCTAGAGCGAACGGTGTGACAAGCGCCTGCTCGTCACGTGAGAAGTGAGACGTGATAGGTGAGAAGTGATTGTTGGTGGGCTGCAAAGGTGGCCGCCAGTCTCGCCAATACCGGCCTGGGTCACCGCTGAGGCGACGAGAAATAGGTGGGGCGCGACCAGCGGATTTCGACCAACTTCTCACCCCTCACTAATCACTTCTCACGTCTCACAGAACGAGCGGCCGCTCGCCCAAAAACCTGCTGACATAGGGCTGTCATCATCACTCTGTATCCTGCCGAACTGAGCGATTGGACGGGAATAAGTGGACCCAATCGCCGGTATAACACCTTGATAGGTATCAGGAGAGACATGATAAAAGAAGTCACAGCGATACGAGCAGGCCGGCCAGGAGAGCGTGATCTTTCGAACGGCCTCTCACTGTTCTGGTTATCGATATTATTACTGGCATTGTTAGGCGTCATTGTAGCAGCAAGCAGCAAGGCACCGGTTATCTGGATGTTGGTCTGGCCGGCACCGCTGATTCTGATCTTTACCGCCGCCAGGTTCATTCGGGAAGGATTTCACAAACGGGATGGTCTCTTGGTTCTCGGGCGTCGTGTGCCATCGCCGCCTCTCGATCTATCCGTCGGGCCTGACGATGACATCGAACAAGACGATGCTAATTCGCGTGTGGAGGTACCGATCACCACTGGTTACCCGTCATCGGTGGTGGTCCCGAGCGAACGCTTCGAACTCGCCGGAGCGGTTCACTTGGCGATGAGGCGCGAGGCCAGTAAGGGGCGGAGGCGGTTGGAGAAACGCTTCCTTGAACAAAAACGATCTTTAGCGCAGACCTGATGCTGGGTGATTGGTTTGCCACCCATCCGCCGGATCTAAGCTCCGTAGGAGCGTAATCTTTATAGAATCCGTAGGCTTGCAAGGATCCTCGCTCCACACTAGTGGAGCATCGTGCCCTCAATTAGCAATGCCCGCGTAATCTTAGAGGATCAGGTGCTTGGGGAGGGGTGGGTGAGCTATGAGTCTGGTACCATCTCCGGAATTGGACAGGGTAATCCAATTCCCACGGACGAGAATCTTGATGCCCAAAATCTTTATCTGGCCCCTGGATTCATCGATCTCCATATTCATGGTGGCCTCGGATTTGATTTTCTTGACGCCAAGGCGGAGGGATTCGCTGCCGCGGCGACGTTTCATCTGAGTGGCGGTACCACCTCCCTCTGTCCGACTGCGGCAACCGCGACCTACGAAAGGTTTGAGAGCGTGCTCTTGCGGTGGCAACAAGCTCAGCCGTTGACTCGTTGCCGGCTACTGCCGGTTCATTTGGAGGGGCCGCATTTAGCTCCGGGGAAAGCCGGCGCGCAGGATCCCAGTTTAATGAGACCACCTGCGAAGGCCGATATTCAGTGGGTCCTTGCCCGGTCTTTCGCGATTTCGCAGATCACCATCGCGCCGGAGTTGCCAGGCGCACTAGAGTTTATTTCAGAGGCCGCTGCTGCCGGTATTCGCTTGAGCGCCGGCCACACCGAGGCTGACGGCAACGACATGCGCAAAGCGGTTGATGCTGGTCTCACCAAGGTGACCCATCTCTTTAATGCGATGTCCTCCGCCACGAAAAAGGGGATGTTTCGGCAGCCCGGTGTTTTGGAATACGCCCTGGCGGAGGATAGCCTTTTTTGTGAATTGGTATCCGACGGATTTCACGTTGTGCCTACGCTTACCCGGATGGCTTACAACGCAAAAGGCTCCGATCGGATCATGTTGATTACCGACGCGTTGGCGGGAGCCGGAATGCCGCCCGATTATCGATTCCGCCTAGGCCGATTGGATTGTAAGGTTGGCGAAGGCTTCGGAATGCTTGCCGATGGTTCGGCGTTGGCCGGAAGTCTGGCTCGGACCATCGATCTGGTCCGGTTTATGGCAGGAACGGTCGGTGTCCCCTTGGTTGAAGCGGTCCGAATGGCGAGTCTCACTCCAGCGCGAGTCTTGGGCCGGGAAAAGATGATGGGCTCGATCGCGGGCAGGAAAAACGCTGACTTGGTCTTGTTCGATGACGAGTTCAACGTTCATGGGGTCTGGGTCGGTGGAACGCGGGTGGTCGGTTAAGGGCGCCAGAATCGTCCTCGTGCTCGTCGTCGTCCTCGATCGCGCTTCGTGGTGTGGAGTCGATTTCGCTGATGAGTCTGATTGTTGTCCCATAGGGACCTGTCAGACTTTGCCGCGAAGCGGCTCCACAAAACAGCCAAGGATTTTAACCTGGGCCGAGAAGCGCCCTGAATGTGGGGGCCGAAGCGCCCCATTAGGTTCTTCGCGTCATATTCCACCGAAGCGCCCAACATCGGGTGCCACTTTTCCTCTTCGTCCCGGTTTCTCCAAACTACGGACCAAAACGACGACCAGTACGAGTACGATTCCGGAGCCGTTTACGGGCCTAAAAACCTGCTGACATAGGGTTGTCATGCCCATGTCTTAACCTGCTTCTGTTGTTGATTGGGCCAGTCGTGCCGATCAGCTCAATTAAAAAGCAGAACCAACAGGAGCTACCATGACTAGTGTATCCAGATCAGGAGTATTAGTGAGCCGGAAGGCGCACTGGAAAGAGCCACGAGCGGGCTCGTCACTGTGTGTCACCGATTTCCTACCAAGGCGCGGCCGCCGGGCTGGTGAACCCGCCGACAATCTCTACCCGCTCGACATCGAGTTCGAGATCAGGAGAGCCGCCGCTGCGCGGAGGCATCGGGCACAGGTGCTCGGTCCTATTGAGCGGTTCGTCTATTCGCTGATTTCGGCGGCGGCGCTAACCGTTGTGCTAATGGGTGTTCTGAGCCTGGGGCAATCCAAACAAACGGGCTCAGAAGGTCCCGGCCAGGTTAGAAATGCATTCAGCCACGTGGGTGACCGGAATTTTGGTGGGCAATCTGATGCGGACCGGACTCGTTCTAACTGAAAAACAAGTTAAGTTATGATGAGTGAATCGCATCGACAGACTTGTCGCTATCCTGATTTATCTGCAAGGGCGCAGGGTGACCCGTGCCGAGGATATTGCCGATGAGTTTGCCACTAGTATCCGAACAGTATATCGGGACATCGCAGCTTTGGCGGAAGCCGGTGTCCCGATCGTCGGCGAAGCCGGCGTCGGATACAGCATTGTAAGAGGGTATCATCTTCCACCTGTGCATTTTACTACTGAAGAAGCGACCGCGCTGATCACAGCCAATCTGCTGATGGATCGCTTCGCTGACAAATCGTTGATGTCGCCGATGGGGTCCGCGTTGGCGAAAATTCGAGCCGTTCTGCCTCCCGACCATCAGGACCATATTACCCGGCTGGAGGGCCGGATGTCGCTCCCGACTAGCCCGCGGCCTACCAAATCAGCTAGTCTGTTTTCGATCCAAAAGGCTTTGGCGGAACGCACCCTATTGCGAATTTCTTACCGTGGCGCCGGCAAGGCTGACTCGATGCCGCGCGAGATCGAACCGATGGGGCTGACCTACTACGGAGATCGCTGGCATCTGATCGCTTGGTGCAGACTGCGCCAGGATTATCGCGATTTTCGGACGGACCGGATTCAGGAACTTGCGGTCTTGTCTGCGCGCTTCGAGCCTCGTACCAATTTTTCGCTCGATGAATTCCTGCAGCGGACGGACCAGCCGAGGACGACGGTGACAGCGGTGATTCGGGTGGATCCAGTCACGGCCGAGCGGGTTCGCAAGGAGGCTCCGTTTAAGATCGTCAAAGAAGAGCGGACGGAGAACGATGTCGGCTTCACGATCGAAGCCGGCGACTGGGATTGGTATATGGGTTGGTTTCTTTCGTTTGGATCTCGCGTTACGATTATCGAACCGGAGGCGTTGCGGGCACGATTGTTTGAGGTAGCTCGGGCAACGGCTAATCATCACGGCGCAGGGGCGAGCACGGTGTGAGGGGTGGTCAATTTCCCGTGGCCCGAGATCTGGTGAGGCGAGGCTGAAAGGCAACAAGGCTCCAGCAAGAATTTAGCGTTCACCAGAGGGATCTTTTGGCGTCACCGCGAAGGCAAAAGCCGGTAGGATTACCGTAAACTGCCACTATCGAGTAGGTGATAGAGGGATGATCTAGAATAGACTAGCGTCGCCGAGATATCACCATGGACCAAACATCACATCAGAAGGAAGTGAAGGGATTCTCATTTCGCTTAGCGGCGATCGATTTAGATGGGACTTTGCTTGGACCGGATAAGCAGGTCGGCCCGGAGAATGCGGCAGCCGTTCAACGCCTGCGGGACAATGGAGTCACCGTGATCATCGCGTCTGGTCGCCGCCATCAGAACAGTGTTCGATTTCAACGGGAATTGGGGCTGACTGGTCCAATTATCGCCTGTCAAGGTGGCCTGATTCGGGATGGCGAGAGCGGGAACGTGATCGAAGCCCATTTCCTGCCGCAGAGCGTCACCCGCCAAATTATCAGCGATGCGGAGAAGAACGGCATGCACCCAATCTATTATCATCTCGATCATCTGTATGTCGCAGAGCGCCATAACCAATGGATTGATCTCTACGAGTCTCGGGTGGGCGAGCGAGCCGAAGTGCTGCGAGACTTGGAGCAACTAGAGGGCCGCAGGGCGCTGAAGCTTGTTTGCTATGGGGATCCGGCGGTCGTGGCGAAAGTGAGACCGGAAATGTCTGCTCATTATGCTGATAAAGCCGATGTCCTTTCCACCGAGCACGAGAACCTGGAGTTTATGCCGCGCGGAATCAGCAAGGCGACCGCGCTAGCAAAAGTAGCGGGCGAGTATGGCGTGCGCCAGGAAGAAGTCTTAGCGTTTGGTGATGGAGAGAACGATGTGGCAATGCTGCTTTGGGCTGGGGTGGGGATAGCGATGTCCCATGGTAATGAGGCCGCAATTAAAGCAGCGAAACAGGTGAGTCCACCTGGGCCACCGGAAAGCGCGTTCGCCCGGGCGGTGGATGCGCTGTTCCAAGGCTAGCCGGCCGGGATTGTTGCAGTGTTGTGTGGACGCGCCGTCACTCGGAGGAGCCTTGATTAGCGGCAACCTCAATCGACGCCTGTAGCAATTGGCAGCGAGGGCACTCGGATAGGTGCGACGTCCGGGGTTTAGGTATGTTCGCGCGTTCGGGCTGAAAGAATCCCCGGTAGTCAGCAAGTCTAGTTCTTGACGGCGCAGTTCTATTATAATAGAGATCTGTCGCATATAAGAGACTGGAACCACATGCGCTCTGATCAATCCGGCATCGAGCAACGGATCGCCGCTCATCTCAAGCAGCGCCGCCTCGCCAACGGCCTTTCTCTGGCTGATTTAGCCGAACGATCCGGGGTCAGTCGCGCCATGATCTCGAAGGTGGAACGTTCTACCGCCAGTCCTACGGCGGCTTTGCTCGGGCGCCTTTGTAACGGGCTCGGAGTAACACTTTCTTCTCTGATCGCGAACGCTGAACAAACGACCTCTCCCTTGGTTAGAGCGAAGGATCAAACCACCTGGCAAGACCCGGTCACCGGCTTGACGAGAACCATGATCTCGCCCGATTTGACCGACTTGGCAGTTGAGATCGTGCGTATCGATCTCCCCCCGGACGCGAGCGTGAGTTATGACGCCCAACGCTATCTCCGCTACGACCAGCAGATCGTACCGCTCAAAGGCCGCCTCCATCTCACCGTTGGCGACAAAGAATATCAATTGGAACCGTGGGACTGTCTGCTAATGCCGACGAACTTAGCCCTGCGATTTCATAACAAAGGGCAGGTTAGCTGCCGCTACCTGGTCATTGTGAGGAAAACCCAATGAATATAGAAATTCGGCCTGCGGAAAGTGATGATTTAGGGGCGATGCTGGCCATCTATAACGATGCGATCGTCAACACGACTGCGGTCTATGATTATCAACCGCGAACGACCGACGTCCAACAGCAGTGGTTTGAGACTAAACAGGCTCAGCGTTTACCTGTGTTGGTCGCTGTTGAAAATGCTACCGTTCTCGGGTTCGGTTCCTTTGGGCCGTTTCGCCCCTGGCCAGCCTACCAGTATACTGTAGAAAACTCGCTTTATGTTGATTCTGCGTTCCGGAGAAGAGGTGCAGGAACGGCTTTATTAGCTTCCTTGGTAACCGCCGCTCAGACCTCCGGGTATCACGCCATGGTGGCGGGAATCGATGCGACCAATGAGCCTAGCTTGGCTCTGCATCGAAAAGCTGGGTTCGAACCAGTGGCGCATTTTCGTGAAGTCGGTTGGAAATTCGAACGGTGGCTGGATCTGGTCTTTATGGAGAAGATGCTGGGCTGACAGGCTATCTCGCTAGATAGGCATGCGCGCTGCACCGTAGTTCTTTTCCGTCCAACAGTGGTTCTCGATTTTTCGTCGAGAAGATTAGATGCGTAAGAAGGTTAGCCAGGGATTGCGGCACACAACAATAACATCATATGTAACGTTACTTCCCCGTGCCTTCAGCACTAAACCGTTTATCAATTCACTTCCTAGGGCTACGCCCGGCTATGTTGACACGCAGCTTCGCTGCTTCACTCTACCTCTCACTTCTCATCAATCACTTCTCACTTCTCACACTTGTTTCCACGGTTCTGGCACCCATTCAAAGCCTTGATCTTTCTTTCGAATGTGTCCGACGGCGGGGAAGGGGAGATGAAAGCCGATTACTCTGGTGCGGGCTGCGGCAAGCTTTTCGAAAATGCTTTTGCGGGTTGAGGCCGCTTGGTCGGGGTC
>JAFAZK010000170.1 GCA_019239825.1 Verrucomicrobiota bacterium
GTATTCTCGCGCGCAACTTTAAATGCCGGTCGGTCCACCTATGGCCCGACTTTTCCGCGACCGCTTTTTCGACTGCGGATCGGTTTGCGACCTCAACCAGCCGGCCGGCGCTCAACAGCCGCGCTTCACTCAAGCGAGGGCCGATTAACTGCAGGCTAGTGACCGGGATATCTCTGTCTTCGACCGGAATCGGCATCGCCAAAGCAGGGTTCCCGGCGAAATTCACGGCCACGGTGTTTTCGAGAGCGAGAACGAGCGCCTCAAAAATCGGCGTACCACCCACCACCGGAACACTGGGAGGCAACTTCTTTAACGTCGGGAGAGCAATGAAATCGACTTGCCCAAACGTTTGTCGAAGCGCGCGCTGCCACGCAGCTCGTCTACTCAGTGCCTTTTTGTAGTTGGTCGTGTATTCAATCTCGCCTAAGGCGATTGCGGCTTTGACCCTGCCGCCGACTTCCGATTTCCCAAGAAGTTTTCCGTCAGTCAGCCAAGCGCCGGCTTCAGCCACAGTGGTGCCATCTTTCTCAGCCTGTTCCCAGGCAGCCTTAAACGTTTTCCCCAACGGAATAACCTTAAAATGGGCAGCGGCCAGCGCGGCATCAATGGCTCGATCGATTTTCGGATCGGTACCGCTCACATACAGTCGCCCAACTCGAATTTCCCTGGCAGAAGTGTTTGCGACCGCAGACTCGTACTGCTCTCGAAAGCCTCTTTTCAAAAGCCCCATCCCGCCGACCACATGATCGATGTCCTTAGCCATCGGCCCAACGGTGTCCATGTACTGAGGCTCGATTGGGTATACCCCTCGCAACGAAACCAAACCATGGGTGGTCTTCAGTCCTACGATACCACAGCAGGCGGCTGGAACCCGGATAGACCCCGCCGTATCTGTCCCAAAAGCGACGTCGGCCATATCGCTCTGCAC
The DNA here is from genome assembly GCA_019239825.1 of Verrucomicrobiota bacterium. Lineage (GTDB taxonomy): Bacteria > Verrucomicrobiota > Verrucomicrobiia > Chthoniobacterales > JAFAMB01 > JAFAVN01. The sequence continues at coordinate 929 of JAFAZK010000170.1, forward strand.
CGCAACTGCGCTTCCCGATGAAGAGCCACCTGGTATCACATTCCTGAACCTGCTGATCCGGTTTTTGGGGACACCGAAATATTCGTTCATCCCAGTCACGCCGACGGCCAACTCGTCCAGGTTTGTTTTACCAACCACAACAACGCCTTTTTCGCGGGCGATCGCCATACAAGCAGCGTCTTTAGCAGCCGGGAGCCCCTTTTTCTCGAAATACGCGGATCCCGCAGTGGTAACGACGCCTTTTAGGTCGATAAGATCTTTAACTGCCAAACGTTCGTCCGTTGTACCCGTCGCTGCCGGCCAATAATCGATGAAAGCGTCGTTGCGAGTGACACTGCCGTCGTGATTGAACGGAGTTACACAGCCACTGAGTAGTGCGACAAGTAGGGTTGCACCCCACGCCAATCGGGCTCCGGAGCAGAGCCGGCTATTAAGTTCCATCGATAAAAAACTAGGGCTTAGACGACTTGCTAATTAGCGGCCTATCTACTGAACTGTTTACACTGAGCTCCACCAATCGGCCTGCATTTAACAGTCCCGCTTCACTTAAAGATGGGCCGATTAGTTGGAAGCAGATCAGGGGAACTGCTCGGTCTTCGAGCGGGACTGGGGCCGCCAACGCCGGATTCCCGGCTAAATTCACCGGAGTAGTGTTTTGGATACTGAGCATTTGCGCTTCGAAAACCGCAGTGTTTCCTAGCGGAGGACTCGCTGGTGTCAAGGTCTGAAGAGTTGGTATCGCAATGAAGTCGACCGTTTTAAATATCTTTTGCAAGTCCGCTTCCCAGGCGAGGCGCCTTTTCAACGCGCCCGGATAGTTGACGCGGTATTCATTTCCCCCAGCGCGAGGACGGCCGCGGGATCGGCACTTATCGATCAAAAAATGCTTCGCTCCTCGTCCGGCAGCTGCCGGATCGGCGGCCCATCTTGACCGCAACGAAAGCCACGTTATTTATGGGCCAGGGCACTAACCAGAACGAAGAGGCGCTAACTCTCCGTTGGCGGGCAAGGAGGGTATATCGGCCAGCTCTGAACGGATAAAAAGATGATGCCAGAGTTGGGTCGCGACGACCGCGACCAGGCCCATCTCCACGGAAAGCCGTTCCAGGGAACCAGGTCGCAGTTGGCGAAAAGCGTGACGCCAATGACGGACTTGCTCGACGTTGAAGTAGCCGGTGCGACGCAACGATTCTTCGCTCATCAACTGGCCGACAAAGGGTGGTTCAGGCTCGATATGAAAACTGTCCAAAGGAGCTCGAAAGATCACTTTTTGGCGGCGATAAACGGACCGTGGCACCCAACGTTTCGCTAGGAGCCGTAGCAAATGTTTGTCGCGAAAACCACGGAGTTTCCACCGTGGATCGAGTGAAGCTAGGAAACTGAAGACGTCTTCGTCCAGGAATGGGTAGCGCACCTCGACCGATGAATTCATGGCTACCCGGTCTCCTTTGGCCTGTAAAAGATGCCCAGCCAGAGTAACCCGAGCGGCCACCCAGATCCCACGGTTCAGCGGGTGCCATCGTTTGGCCCGATCCATAGGGATTTGCAGGTCGGCCCAAGCGTTGTGGTTTAAAACGACATCGCGCAGTGGCGGTGCATAAAATCTTAGTTTGGATATTGCGAGGAGACCATAGGCATCGATCCAGGCATTGGGTCCGCCGAGCGACACCTCCACCGCGCGCCGATATCTCGCAGGATATTGGGGTACGTTATGCAGGCTAAGGTAGCCGCGCCGAAACCAGTCGCTCAGCGGGAGCCCGGGGATTACATCCAAAGCATTCAGGATTTTTTCGGCTTTGTACCACGGATAACCTACCAACCATTCGTCGGCGCCTTCACCGGTAAGAACTACTTTCTGGTCGCAACCATGAACCCGCCGTGCGAGCTGTAGCAGGGCAGCGCATGACGTGTCGACGACCGGAGCCTCCGCAGCGTGGATCAAAAGAGGATAAGTATTAAGCACGTCCTCACTCCGGAAATTCTGAACTATCGGAGGTTTGGTGCCAATATGCCGGGCTACAAGGTTAGCCGCATCAAGTTCATCCAAATCGGGTGCATCAACCCGGACCGTATAGGTGTTAATGGCCGGACCTTTAACGTGACAAGCCAGAGCTGCAATCAGACTTGAGTCGACACCGCCGGACAAATACGAACCGACGGGCACGTCTGCTCTGAGCCGTTCCTCAACTGCGCTCAAAAGCAAATGCTCGAAGCGATCGACCAGAGACTTGGCATTTTCTCCGCGCTCTTCTTGCCCACGATCTGGAAAATCCATTTCCCAATACGCGCGTTCGGTGATCGAAGAAGTCTTTCCTGACTTATCCCCGGGCCGGACCACTAAATAATGACCAGCCTGTAATAATTGGACGCCTTTGAAGCACGTGATCGGTCCCGGCAAGGCGGAAAAGGTAAAAATGTGATCTATCCCGCGCAGATCAGGTTCGGCCGGGACCATCCCTGAAGCCAGCAATGCCTTGATTTCAGAAGCAAAGAGCAGCCAATCTCCCTGTCTGGTCCAATAAAGTGGAGCGATTCCAAAACGATCGCGGCCTAGGACTAGGCAATGCCGTCGATCGTCCCATAAAGCGAACGCAAATTGGCCTTGAAGATGTCCAAACATTCCCTCCTGGTCGTCTTCCCAATAGTGCGGGATGATCTCCGTATCGCAATGCGTTAACAGGCGATGCCCTCTGTCTATCAGCTCCGCTCGTCGTTCCGGAAAGTCGAAAAACTCGCCATTGAAGACAACAAACACACTCCGGTCTTCGTTGGTCACCGGCTGTTGGCCGTCCGCCAAACCGACAATACTTAGGCGTCTTGAACCCAAAGCGAGACCCGGTTTCTGTAGATAACCCTCCTCATCCGGTCCTCGATGAATGATTGCTTGCGTCATCCTATGGATGACATCATCACCAGGGGTCCGGCCTCCAACCAAGTCTATTAACCCAGCGATACCACACATCTTAGTGAGACCCTTTGCCTATTCGTTTCTCGCAAAACATCGGATTTTTTTCCGTCGGCCGCAACCTGAGGCGCTCGAATGCAGGCGAACAGATGGGACCTAGGGGATACAGCAGACTAAGACAAATCTGTCATATAAAGTCGCATACGTCCCATGAATCCCTTCCGTTCATTACCCCATCCGCAACCATCACATTCCGCGGTTTCGGCCGAATCGGCCTCGTCCCACGAGCGCGGACAGGCAAGACTTCATGGGCTGGACCCGAGGCTTTTTGCAGGCAAATCGAATGCAAGCTGCAAAAAAGACGTCAAAAAGTACGATAGAATCTCAATCTGGACTCGATTTCGTTCGCGAAATCGAAATGTGGTGTTCTCTTTGCCTCGTGTTTGGCACAGTGAACGTAATTCACCGCATCATTGACTTCGCTGAAACGAAATCTGTACGCTAGAACTCTCTGCGCACAGTCGGCGCCGCCAACCACCAAATATGTCGAAAGATCCTATTGCAATTATTGGAATCGGATGCCGTTTTCCCGGCGGAGTAAATGACGTTGATTCATTTTGGAAACTCCTAGTCGAGGCGCGCGAAGCCGTCACTGACGTGCCGCCGGACCGATGGAACATAGAACATTTCTATGACGCCGAGGCGGGACTGCCCGGAAAATCCATCGCCAAGCGGGCTGGGTTTCTGGACAACATCGATCAGTTCGACCCGCAGTTCTTCGGCATTTCCCCCCGGGAAGCTCCCTACGTTGACCCGCAACATCGGCTATTGCTGGAAACCGCATGGGAGGCCATCGAAGACGCCGGCATCATCCTCGATTTTGAAAACGGCACCGACATCGGCGTTTACGTGGGAATTTCTCACAACGAATACCAAGGGATTCAAAGTACCGCTCTTGACCATTCCGGAATCGGACCGCATTCACCCACCGGCTGCGCGCATAGCATCGCTGCTAACCGGGTTTCCTATTGCTTGAATTTGCAGGGACCGAGCGTCGCGATGGATACCGCCTGTTCATCTGCTCTGACGGCGGTGCACATGGCATGCGAACATATTCGCGCAGGTCGCGGCGATACGGCGCTAGCTGGCGGTGTCACCGTGATCATTACACCGGGCGGCTTTATCGGTTTTTCTCAAGCATCAATGCTATCTCCGGAAGGTCACTGCAAAGCGTTTGACGCCGCCGCTAACGGGTTCGTCCGCGGAGAAGGAGCCGGGATGCTACTGCTTAAACGGCTTTCCAGGGCAATAGCAGACGGTGACCCGATCCAAGGGGTTATCGTCGGAACCGCGCTTAATCAAGATGGTCACACTAACGGTATCTCGCTGCCAAGCGTTGAGGCGCAGGCCCGACTGGTGGTGGAAGCGTGCGCGAACGCAGGCATTTCCCCTTCTGAGGTCGGATTCGTCGAAGCACATGGCACGGGAACCGCGGTCGGCGATCCCATCGAGGCCCACGCACTTTCGCAGGCGCTCTGCCGGGATCGGGCACCCGAAAACCCGCTTCTCATCGGTTCCGTAAAGACCAACCTAGGTCACTTGGAAACGGCCGCCGGTCTAGCCGGTCTGATAAAAGCGATGCTCGTATTAAGGCATCGGCGCATCCCGGCCAGTCTACATTTCGATACTCCCAATCCGAACATCGACCTCGGAGCGTTGAAACTGCGGATACCCACTAAGCTCGAGGAATTCCCGGAGACGTCCGGACCGCGAATGGCGGGGGTCAATTCTTTTGGATTCGGTGGCGCTAATGCACATGTCCTTTTAGTTGAGCCGCCACCAACGCACCAAGCAGAGCACGAAAAGATCCAGGCTGAACGCGCCTGGCCGATCATGTTATCTGCTCGCTCGGAAGAATCGCTGCGGTCTAACGCGATGCGGATCGCTGCCTGGGTGGATGAACATTCCATCGCAAACGGCCGCTCGCCGGTTCTGCCGGATTTAGTTTACACTTTGGGTGCACGCCGGAATCATCATGGGCACCGGCTCACTTTGGTTGCCAACTCGCTGGTCGAAGTGGTCCAGGAGTTGACGAATTACGCAAGCGGCCAGGCGAGCCCCAAAATACAAACCACGTTCGCACCGCGCCCGGCGCAATTGCCTCGGGTGGCTTTCGTGATGAGCGGCCAAGGTCCCCAGTGGTGGGGCATGGGGCGCGAACTCATGCGGCACGAGCGGGTGTTTCGCGAAGTGATCGAGCGCTGTGACGCCGCCATGCGGCCGTACAGCCGATTTTCACTGATAGAAGAGCTCAGCCGGAGCGAGGAAGACACGCAGATGCCGCGGACCGAAGTGGCGCAACCTGCCATTTTTGCATTTCAGGTGGCCATGGCCGAGCAGTGGAAATCTTGGGGAATTCAGCCGGCGGCTGTGATTGGGCATAGCGTCGGCGAGATTGCAGCAGCCTGCATCGCCGGTGTGCTGACTCTAGAGGAAGCAGCCCGAGTGATCGTTTTGCGAGCGCGATTCATGGAGGAATGCGCGCGAGGCGAAGGCACGATGTTAGCCGTCGGCTTGAACGAAGAGGCTGCACTGGACCTTATTTCCCGGCATGATCGTACCATCACGATCGCAGCTTTTAATGGGCCGAATTCACTGACCTTAGCCGGACCTCGCCTCTCCTTGGAGGCAATCGCAGCCGAGCTAGAAATCGAAGAGAAATTCGCGCGCTTCGTCCGCGTCGACCATCCCTTCCATCATCCGCTGATGCGCCCGGCTTCCGAATCCCTCGAGTCGGAGCTCATCGATCTTACCCCGCAATCGGAAACAATTCCGTTCTACAGTACGGTGACTGGTCAGAGATGCGCCGGCGCTGATTGCGTTGCGGAGCACTGGGGACGGGGCATTCGCCAGCCGGTCCGGTTTGCGTCCGCGGTAGATGCCTTGGCCAAGGACGGAATCGATGTGTGGCTCGAAATCAGCTCACAACCGGCTTTGGTTCGTTCAATTCAGGATTGTCTAGCGGGGCGTAACGGCGGCAAACCCACGGTGTTTTCTTCGGTACGGCGGGAACGTGAACACGAGTCTCTGCTGGAGACTGCCATGGATTTGCATCGATCGAATGTGCCTCTCGATTTCACCAAGATGACTCCGTCCCGCAGGTTGCTGCCGCTGCCAGCGTACGCTTGGGACAAAAGCCGCTGGTGGAACGAGGCTAATGAATGGGCAGAAGGGCGTCTCAGCCCGGCTTCCGGTGGCTTGCTCGAAGCCAAGCTTACCCGAGCAATACCGACCTGGATCACCCGGCTGGACAACCGCCACCTGGCTTTCCTCAAGGACCACAAGGTCGACAATTTGGTCGTATTCCCGGCGGCGGCGTTTGTAGAAATGGTGTTGGAGGCCGGAACCCAGCTCTTCAACGGTCATGCGTTTACGGTGGAAGATTTCGAGATTCGGAAGCCGCTCATTTTACCGGACCGCCTGTCAGATCTTCAGCTAGAGCTCTCCTATGATCCGCATGAGCGGACATTCTCGATCCAGAGCCAGCTGCATCACGGCGCCAGCTGGTCCCTGCACGTCGCCGGCACGATGCGAGGCGAACGCACGGAAACCAGTTTTGGGTCGTTGACCTGGGAAAGTTCTCCGGCGCCTGATCTGACGCCGTTGGTAGTCGAGGATTTCTACGGTTACATGAGCGACATGGGGCTTCCTTATGGAGATGAGTTTCGACCGCTCCGTGCGCTTTCGGTTGGACACGGGCGATCCGAGGGGCACGTCGCGTTATCAGACCGGACCGCGAGCCGAGTGAGTGAGTATTCGCTTCATCCGGTCCTCCTGGATGGATCGCTCCATGTGTTTTCGGCCGCTGTGGCTGCGATGGAGGATCGTAAGGCAGGACTGAAGTTGCCCGTTCGTTTTTCGAAGATTCTCTTTCTGCATCCCCCTGGTGAATCAAGCCGGGTCCGGGCAACCGTCCATCACTGCAGCAGCGAGTACGTCGAGGGTCGGATCGAGCTGTTTGATGATAGTGGACGGCCTTGTGTCTTGGTGGACGGATTTCGAGCGATTGCTATTGCAGGGGCCCATCGAGGAACCGCCCAGGCAACGAGTCGAAACGTCCTTTACCACTTGGCTTGGGAAAGAACCCAGACCGAGTCTAACGGTTCTCACCTCGAACCGGTCCAGCTATCGCGTTTGCGAGATGCTGTCCAGGCGGCACACGATCAAGTGATTGCGGCCAGAGGCCAAACTGCCGTCGAGCAAGCGATATTCGCCGGAGATCAATTGGCAGCGGCGCAACTAGCCGCTGGCATCCGGGAAATGGCGTCTGTAACCGGGGCTCAAGAGTTCAACAGCGACTCACTCAGGGTCGTGGAACCGATGCGTCAGGTATTTAATCGCTTCTTGGCCAGCCTGGCAAAACGCGGTTGGCTGGAAGCGATCGGATCGAGCTATCGCCCGACTCCGGCCTTCACTGAGGCGGCCGATTCTGCCCCCGACACCTTACGCGCATTCATTGCAGATCATCCCGGTTACTTGTCCGAGGCTCTGCTTTGTGCGGCGAGCTGCGGCGAACTCGGTCCAATTCTACGAGGCGAGAAGGATGCGGTACAGGTTCTATTCGCGGGTAGCTCGGTCGATTTGTTGGACCATTTCTATTGTGAGGGCCTTTACACGAGTCATTGGCTGGCCGGCATCACCGCGGCTATCCAAGAAGCCGCTCGTCATTTGCCGGAAGGAAGAGGTCTGCGGATCTTGGAAGTTGGAGCTGGAACAGGTGGATTATCCGCTCACGTTCTGCCTTTGATCGAGCACGAGCTGCACTCGTATACGTTTACAGATGTATCTGCGGCATTTTTCGCACCCGCCAAGCAGAAGCTAGCCAACTTTACCAACGTTGAATACAAGCTCTTCGATTTGGAGAAACCGGCTGCCGAACAAGGTTTTCATCCTGATACGTTCGACTTCATTGTTGGCACGAACGTCATTCACGCAGCCAGTGACATTCGGTCAGCATTAAAGCAGCTCCACCTGCTGCTGGCTCCCGGGGGAAGTCTCGCGTTTATGGATGTCGCTAACCCGCAACTGTGGACAGACGTAGTATTCGGTCTGACCTCGGGATGGTGGCGTTTCACCGATCGAGATTTGCGCCCTTTTCATCCCCTCCTGCAGCGTTCTCAATGGGAAACCGTGCTTCAAGAAGTCGGCTTTGCAGAAGCCGCTACCCTGCCGGGACTCGTAGGTCCGGAAGGTGAAGGTCAGATAGGGTTTTTGGCTCGGAAGGCTTGGCAGAAGACCCCACAGAAGTCAGACCGCCAGGAGTTCGTTCCGACCGGTAACTCATCCAATGGTAACTCATCGGAAGAGCAGGAACTCCTTATCGAGAAATCCTGGCTAGTATTTGCGGACCAGTCCGACCTTAGCCAGCAGCTCGTTTCGCGACTGAGAAATGCGGGAATTAGGTGCCGGGTGGTTCGGACCGCCGACCGTTTTGTTAATACCGGGACTGACTCTTTCACGGTCGCTCCGGAGCAATTAGATGACTGGAAGTCTCTCCTCGAGGAAGTCACGGCGGATGCGCCGCTGGAGCGGATTGTCTATTTCTCGAGCGAAGTGGACGGAAAACCCAGCAGAGGGGATGGCGTATTAATGGAGACCGATGCGTTGCTTCATCTGGTGCAAGCGGTAGAGACAGTCATCGGCCCTACATCGAAAATTCGCCTCGATCTAGTAACCCGAGGTGCGCAACCGGTCGGGCGCACCAAAAGCCCAACCACGGTTGCACAGGGGCCGGCGCTAGGCTTGTTCCGAGTTATTCTCAATGAATATCCAAGCTTCTCCGGCCGGGGCATCGATTTGGGGAACGAGCCGGCGCCTTCCGACTTTTCGCTTCTCTGGAACGAATTACTGCGGGTTGACAGCGAACGCGAGGTGGCTTTCAGAGGTGAAGCCCGCTACGTCCAACGGATGATCCGTGGCCGATCCGCACATCAAGAACAGCTTGATTCATCAGTCCCGCTGCGACTTGAGTCCAGGGAGCGTGGCCATCTGGATAGGTTAGGGTTTAAGCCATTTATCTTACCGGAGTGTGAACCCGGCCAAGTACTCATCGAAGTTAAAGCGGCCGGTTTGAACTTCAGGGACGTTCTAAAAGCTCTAGCCTTGTATCCCAGCGAAGCACCCGACGCGCGGCTTTTCGGTGATGAAGTAGCCGGCATTGTTAAGGCAGTGGGTGCAGGTGTCGATCATGTTGCCCCGGGCGACCGGGTATTCGGTCTGGCCGTGTTCGGGCTGGCTACCCAGACATTGGCCCGAGGCGGTGACGTACGGCGGATTCCCGGTGAATTGTCTTTTGAAGAGGCGGCGACATTGCCGGTCGTTTTTATGACGGCCTGGCATTCGCTATACAACGTCGCCCGAATGCGGCCGGGCGAATCGATCCTGGTCCATGCCGGAGCCGGCGGAGTCGGGATGGCCGCGATCCAAATCGCTCATTATCTCGGCGCGGAAGTGATTGCCACTGCGGGCAGCCCCGTTAAACGGGCCCTGCTTGAAAAATTAGGCGTTAAACATGTGATCGATTCGAGACGCGGCGACTTTGCCGATGCCGTGATGCAATTAACGAACCGGCGCGGAGTCGATGTCGTGCTAAATGCTCTGGCCTCGGAAGCGATCCCGATGGGACTCTCCTGTCTGGCCGAATTCGGGCGTTTCATCGAGATCGGGAAACGTGACATCTACCAAAATTCACGCATACCGCTTTGGCCACTTCGCCGAAATGCCTCCTTCCATGTCGTCGCCATGGATGCGGTGTTTTCCGGTGACGAATCGTTGACTCGGCAGATGCTGGGCGAGATCTCCGATCTAGTGGAACGCGGGTCCCTGGGACCCATTCCGTTCCGTTCCTTCCCAGCTGCGCGGGTAGATGCGGCATTTCGATTGATGGCCCAAGGGAAGCACATTGGAAAAGTGCTGGTGGCATTCCCAGAAGTGTTCAGACCGCAGCTCGGCGAACCTTTAACTGCCGGATTCCAGGTCGACCCGGAGGGTTGTTATTTGATCACCGGCGCCTTCGGAGGATTCGGAAAGGTCCTGGCGCAATGGCTGGTAGAAGCAGGTGCCAGAGGTTTGGCCTTGGTAAGCCGGCGCGGGGCTGACACGCCGGAAGCAGAAGCGTTTGTGAGTCGCCTTCGCGATCGTGGTGTTTCTGTTTCCGTCTTTCGCGCGGATATCGGGTCCGCGAACGAGGTGAGTCGCATCATGAGTGAGATCCGGTCGACGAATCGTCCGCTAAAGGGGGTTTTCCACTTGGCCATGGTGATCGATGACGCGCCATTGTCGGCACTCACTCGCGATCGGATGCAGAGCGTGCTTGGTCCGAAGGCCAAGGGCGCCTGGCTACTCCATCGAGCAACGCAGGACCTCAAGCTCGATTGTTTTGTGATGTTCTCATCGATATCGAGTGTGTTCGGAAATCCGGCCCAGGGGAACTATGCAGCAGCCAACGCGTTCCTTGATTCATTAGCGCACCATCGCCGGGCGTTAGGACTTCCTGCTCTGACGATCAACTGGGGGGCACTGGGTGGCGAAGGCTATGTCGCTCGCAATGAACGGGTGGCTGAGTTCCTCGCCCGTCAAGGCACCGGCGAACTTTCGCCGCGCGAGGTAGTCGACCTGATGGAGTCGTCGCTGGCGGCCGATTCTACCCAAGTGCTCGTGATCCGGATTGACTGGGCAAAATGGCGGCAGGTCTTCCGCAGCATGCAGGAAAGGCCGTTGCTGGAGCGCATTTTTGCGACCATTGAAGGGCAAGAGACGCCCGGAGCGGTCAGCGATTATCGGCAAAGAATCGAGTCAGCGGCACCGGACGAAATAGAAGGCATCGTGGGGCAAGCGGTACGCGACGCGGTAGCCTCGGTGTTGCGGGTTAAACCGGAGACACTGCGGGACGACCAGCCGTTAACCGACCTTGGACTCGATTCCTTGATGGGCGTTGAGATCGAGAACACGCTCGATGCCTCGCTCGGCGTCTCTCTGCCTCCGGCCAGCTTAACCCGGGCGCGCACCATCGGCCAGATCGTGTCCCTGATCGCCGAACACATGGGCGCAAAACGGAACGGAGCCGCACCAGCGAAAAAAGCACCCGCGAAAGAAACAAACAAGCGGACTTCTGCTGAAGAAGTAGACTTGACAGCGCTATCCGATGAAGAAATCGCTAGCTTGCTCGGTGATGACACCGCCGCGGAGAGTTCAGATTCGCGGGATGTCGTCCACTGACGAGCGTCCGATGGAACTGTCCGAAGATAAGCGCGCCGCCCTCAAGGAGTGGCTGACAAGTGGGAACGTAGTCCTGCAGCCGTTGACTTTGCCTCAACGCGAGTTGTGGGAGACTTCGCCAGTGCCGGTCGCAGATGTCGCTAATCACATCTGCTGCCTTATCAATATCCGGGGAGTACTGACTCCGGAAGCCTGCGAAGACGCGGTGCGCCGGGTGGCGGAACGCCAGGAAGCACTACGGCTTTCGTTTCTGCCCGGTAAAGCAGGTCCGGTCCAGATGATCCGGCGAACCGCCGAGGCTAACCTGCAATATCGCCCGCTTCCGAACGGACTAATCCATAACGAGGCGGTGGAAGAAGCCGCGAACGAGGTTTTCAGCAAGCCCTTTGATCTTGTACGCGGACCACTCTACCGAGCGGAAGTGCTCCGGCTGAGTGCGTACGTTCATGTGATCGTTCTCGCGATACATCACGCCATCGCCGACGGCTGGACGCTGGGCGTTTTCGTAGAGGATTTGTGCTCATCTTACATACTGCGCATCATTCAACCTAATGAACGTCTTCCGGAGGTTCCTCAGACCTACGCCGCCTGGGGAGCGGCCGAGCGCGAATTCTGGACGTCCAAAGAATTAGAGCGGCGAGCTCCTTTCTGGAGATCTCAGCTTGCCGGAACCCGACGGCTCTGGAGCTCGTTGGAAGGACCGATCACCGCCGCCGGCCCCGCAGAAAGGTTAGTTCTTCATTTCCCACCTGATTTAGCCGAGGCGGCGAGTGAACTTGCTCGGAAAACGGGGGCCACACTTTTTAGCACTCTGTTGACGGCGTTCCAGATCGCTCTATCGCGATGGACCAATGAAGCGGATGTTCTGGTCGGCACACCAACGGCAAATCGGGCCAAACAATCCGTCCGTGAAACGATGGGGTATTTCGCCGGGATCGTTCCTATCCGCGGTTACGTAGAACCCGAGCGCATTTTTGCAGAGAGCCTGAAAGCGGTGCATCAAACCGCGACCGATTGCTTTGCCAATGCGATGCCGTTTGCCGAACTCGCGCCGATGCTAGGTGAAAAACCGGTCCCGGGGCACAATCCGGTTTTCGAAGTGCGTTTTGCGCTCCAAAATCATCCAGTTCCCGATGTCGCGCTGCACGGCTTGTCGGCATCCCTCAGCATGCGTTCAACTGGAACGGCCAGATTTCACCTCGGCTGCGAAATCACTGTGATAGATGAAGGACTTGAGGTCGTCTGGCTTTTCCGTCCGCAGCTCTTCCCGCTGGCAGAAATCAAAAACCTAGCTAACCTCTTTCAGGCGATACTGGCCGCCGCCTGTAGTTCCCCAGACAGCCGCATCAATACCTTGGTCGGCAAAAACTCATGAGCACAACACCATCAACAGAAACCTTGAGCCAGCAAGAGCAACCACCCTGGGTAAGCCGGGCCGCTTTCCCGCTGTTGGTAGCGATTTATTTTGTGACCGAAGCGGCCTTGTTAGCGTCTGTGTATTTCGGTGCTATCTGGGTGAGCGTGCTGTTGATGCTGTTCGTCAGTCATCTCATGCACGGGATGTTGATTGCTTTTCACGAAGCCACCCATGGCCTGCTCCGCAAGAACCGGCGTTTGAACGAAATCGATGGGGTCCTTATCGGCGTGATGAGTTTCATGAGCTTCAACCTTTACCGGGCAGCGCATCAATTGCATCACGCGCATCTGGCAACGCAAAAAGACGAAGAACTATGGCCGTTCGATATTCCCGGTACACCTCGATGGGTCAGGGTCATATGCGCAGTTCTTGAGCTTACGGTCGGCATCTTTTACACGCCATTTTTGTTCGTCCGCACTTTTTTTCGTAAGGGTTCCCCTATTCGCAACAAGAAACTCCGCCGGAGAATCTGGGCTGAATTCGTTTTGATGGCGGTCGTCTGGGTTTGTATTTTCGGTGCAGTCGCGGTTACCGGGACTTGGAAGTACTTTTTATGGCTCTATGTGGCGCCGGCATTCGTAGCGGCGAACATGCAAAGCTGGCGCAAATATATCGAACACGTCGGGCTGACCGGCTCGACGGTAAACGGCTCGACTCGAAGTATCATCGCTGAAGGACCACTCGGGAAATTTGTCGCTTTAACTTTGCTGCACGAGCCGTTTCATGGCGTCCATCATTGGCGCTCCGGTATTCCCCATGCCGAGTTACCGATGTTCACTTCGGCACTTGAACCGAAGAATCCGGATGAGATGGCGCCATTTCCCAGCTATTGGCATGCATTCAAGCATCTGTTCCGCAATCTAGGGAATCCCCGAGTCGGTTCTCAGTGGCTTACCACCAGCTCGTAAGGAACATCAACGAGCGGGTATTGTCCCCGAGTCCACAGAATCGACAAAGGCCGAGAATAACAATCCGCTGATGCCAGATTCCGTTATTGAGAGCTGATGCTCACGT
>JAFAZK010000261.1 GCA_019239825.1 Verrucomicrobiota bacterium
GTTTCGTCCCCAGGTTGTATCGCGGGGTGCATCGAACCCATCGACGGATCGAGTCGGTCTGTATGGATTGGGTTGGAACGTCAATTACACGGAGCAAGGGTTAGTGAGCGTGAATCACTCCGGTGGATTCGATTTGGGAGCAGCCACTACCGTCATGCTTCTGCCGTCAGAACAATTGGGGGTTGCCGTTCTTACCAACGCTTCACCTGTCGGTGTGCCCGAGACGATCGGTGTCAGTTTTCTCGATCTGGCGCAATATGGCAAAATCCAAAAGGATTGGTCCGAATTTTTCCGGAAGATTTTTCTTGCGTCGCAGGCGCCGACTTACGGCACGTTGATCGATTATTCGAAGCCGGTAACCAGCCCCACAGCGGCTCTGTCAAACGGAGTCTATCTTGGAACTTACGACAACGATTTTTATGGTCCGATCGATTTACGTGAAGAAGAAAACCACCTGGTTCTTGCGGTCGGACCTGGAAAGAAGCTCACCTTTCCGCTAAGCCACTTCGATCGCGATATTTTCGATTATCAACCGACGGGAGAGAGCGCGTACGGATTGGCAGGGGTTTTCTTCACCATAGGACCTGACGGGAAAGCCAGCAGCGTTACGATCGAGAATTTGGATGTTAACGGGCAAGGAACGTTCACCAGGGTAAACTCACCTCAGTCTCGCTAGCGAACACGAGCGAGGGCATGCGCAAGAAATAGGCCCGCAAATCAAAAAAGGCTTCGAGCTGTTACAAGGCCCGGAACCGCTCATTGACGGGGCGGAATAGCCCGTTCCGACAAAGGCCACCCTTTCTCCGTCCTCCAATGTAATCGCGTATCGGTTGAATTGGAGACTGGAATGATCGTCACTCTCGACTCTGGAATTCTATAAAACAGTCGATTTGGTTGCTCGGATTCACGACAACACGATCAGCCCGCCCTTTGGAACGGTCAACAAAATCGGCAGGCGAAAGACAGTCATAAGAACTGTCACGAATTGCTGACTGCTCTCCGTTAAAGCGCCGGCATCCTTTGACGCTTCCGCGTCCTGGATTGCGCAGTCTTTAAAGGATTCAGCGATCCGCGACCCGTCCCTGACTCCCAGTTTGTTAGCTTTTCTACCTGTCCTTAACGTTGTCATCACCGAACCTTTAAAAGCCGAATATCTATAACTATGATAGCAGCGACTTTCACCACGGCTCTAAGCGGCATTTAGGCCGACGGTACTGACAACCGTAGTCAATCAACTCAGCATAACTTTGATAAATACCATTTGTCAGCGAATACAGTTTTTCATGCCGAGCTATAGAAAAACCCGAAAGCAAAATTCTGTTTTCGGCAAAATGTAAATGTCACACGCCCAAACGCAGACACATCTCGACATCAGCATCCGTGTTGTGCCAAAACACCGAAGTTTCCCATCGTATGAAAGGGCTGATTATTGCGGATGTTTCTCCGAAGCCGGTCAGGTATCTGGTCGCAGCGCTAGTTCTTTCCGTTGTCTTCACATTGCTGAGCTCGTCTTCGCTTAAAAATTCTCGGCAGTACGGCGTTGGCTTGTCAGTTATTGTAACGTTTTGTTATGTCGTTTGGCTATTGACACACTTCTTTCACGCTTCTTTTAGCGTGTTCATCGCATGGATTGCTTTCAGTGCGTTTCCTTTTATAAGGCAATCTTTCACTCGGGATAGCCCATCGATTAAAGCGAGATTGGCAACTCTGGTTGTCAGTTCCGTCCTAGTCACTTTGATGGCCTTGGTTGTGTATTTCGCATTAATTTTTCACAGTTAACTCGGACGGGAGGCAGTTTTAGTCCTGGGTTAACTTACCAAGGTCGAGGTAACGTCGACTTTTGCTGACACTTTACGGTTGCACCGTTTGATTGAGGTAATTTGCGGGAGCCGCCGCGACCGGGCAAAAGCAAACGGTCACCTGGCAGAATGCAACCTGGCAAGTGCGCCGTCGAAGTCGCGGCCTCATACCCAAGGCGGTAAGTCTGGCTATTCGGCGGCCGGCAATGTCTCACCCAGCGTAAAGAACCGGCCTTTCGACCACCAGGACAGCCTGCCCGACATAGCCTTTGGTTTACGGAGTCTCAATTCAAAATATAGCCGGCGAAGTCGGAACGACGAGGACGGTTAGGTCAAACCGAGACAGCAGCGCCGACTTGGCGCATCACCCAGAGGTTGGTCGGGATCACCTGGATGATCCAATCCAGGACGGGGGCGAATACCGGCAGGGTCGGGTGACCGATATGAGATGGTAACACCAACAGATTTGCCTGGCTCGATTGGATGTATTCACAGGCAGTAAAGCCGGTGTTTCCGCGCATCGAATGGGTGTCTAGGCTCAACCGCGACGCCGGTCGATCACTCGTCCACTCAGTTAAAACATCTTCAACCGAGGGTGGTTCGTGTCCGAGCGCTTTTTCTTTTGCCTCAGCGAAAGTGCTTTGCACATGGAGGAGGATCACTTCTTGCGCCCCTATTTTCTCGGCGAACTCGGTACTCCGAAGAAAAGTCTCCCGGCTGAACGGACTGAAGTCCGGGATCGCAACATAAATATGGGCTGGTGGTACAGCGCGCTCTTCCGGCTCCACAAAGAGGAGCAAGTCGCATGGCGCCTCCACCAGCAATTTGCGGGCGACGTCACCGGTAAAGTTCCGATGTAAACTCTCCCGTTCGAGCGCACCGGCAATCAGCAGATCGATCTGATTTTCGTTTTGTACCCGTAAGATTGCTTCGGACGGTTCACCGTGTTCGAAATGGATTGGTGACCCGGGAGGCAAGTCCAACACTTGCAGCGCGGCTTTGAACCGAGACAATTTCTCGGGTTTTTCTTCCGCCGCATGAATGAGATGCAGCGGAGTATCGAATAGGCGGCTGATCCGGGCTGCTTCAGCTAAAACAGCCAGGAAACGCGGTGAAAAAGTGGTGGCAACTCCGATCCGTCGGTACACAACCCGGCAGAATACTTTACTTCGTTCGGGGCAACAACTGCGGAGAGTCGGTAGGGCAAAAAACTCGGCGCGCCCACGATATGGTTTCTCTCATCGGCTAGACCGGGCCGGTTTTGGGCGTGTCTTTTGGATCACGGAGGCCCGTTTGGGTTCGATAACCCTTTGCCTCGAAAATGCTGATCGAACGGGCGCACCGGCGAAACGGCGAATGGGCGAAGCGCATTCGCCGTGTGGCGGTGACTTTGGATAGCCTAGGGCCAGAGCCTTAGGTATCTGAAAATAAGCGCCTAGCGCCGAAAGCGCGACTTAATTGCCGATGAGACTTACCGACATGGAATGACAGTCCCAGCGAATACGCGCGACCGACCGAGGCTTGAGACGCAACCTTCGGTGCTCGGCATATTCGGGACGGTCCCTGGGCTTCGCCCTAGGCTGTTTGGAGTCTCCGCTTCGCGGCTAATGCAGTTAACGGCTCCAGAGCCCTTCGCTCCTTCGCCGTTTCACCCGTGCGCCCTATCGCCTTAACTCTTCCCGTATTTCGCTCTCAGATACTCGATCCGATACTTGGCCTGCGTCGGCTCACCTGTAGCTCTGGCCATGAGGTCATTCGGTAAATAACGCCGGCCGTGTCGGTGTACCTTGTCGCGAAGCCAGTCCAACAACGGACGGTATTCGCCTTCCGCCAGCGAATCGTTCAGGCCGGGGATATCGCTGACAGCGCGATCCATCAATTGAGCAGCATTGAGATTTCCTAAGGTATAGGTCGGAAAATAACCGAGCGCGCCCAAGCTCCAGTGAATGTCTTGAAGTACTCCGACGCGATCATTTGGAACTATGATGCCGAAAAGTGCCGCGAACCGTTCGTTCCAAATCGCCGGGAGATCACTCACCGCGATTTTCCCTTCAATCAACCCGACCTCGATCTCAAATCGCAGGAGGATATGGAGATCGTAGGTTACTTCATCCGCTTCAACTCGGATAAACGAGGGACGCACTTGTTGCACCCCGCGAATAACGGCAGCAGGGTCGAATCGGTTCAGATCTGGTAAATACCGAACTGCGTCCGTGTGCCATCGATCCCAGAACGAAGCACTGCGACCTACGTGGTTCTCCCAAAGCCGCGATTGGGATTCATGGATGCCGAGTGAAGCCGCGGTTCCTAAGGGCGTACCAAAAGCTTCTTTCACCAGTCCTTGCTCGTACAAGCCGTGCCCGGTCTCATGCATGATGCCGTATAACGACACCTGGAACAGCGTTTCGTCATACCGAGTCGTGATCCGTTGGTCGCTGGGGCCGAGGGAGGTGGCAAAAGGATGGGTCGTGGTATCGATTCGCCCCGCGTCGAAATCGTACCCGAGCGCAGTCGCAATCTGCCGGTTAAACGTTTGCTGTTCGGCAACCGGGTATTTGCCGGCAAGGGGTTCACCGTCCTGAGGCCCGGAGCTGATCGCTTGTACCAGATCGACGAGAGCTGATTTTAACTCGGCGAATATCGGCGTGAGATAACTCACGGTCGCACCCGGTTCGAACTGATCCATTAATGCGTCGTACGGCGATGCTTTATACCCGAACAGATCTGCCTTCTGTCTGCTGAGATCGATTACCTTTTCCAGGTGGGCCTGGAACCCGGCAAAATTCGCGGCCTGACGAGCCTCTTTCCAGGCTTCTCGAGCTAATGCCGCCGTCCGCTCGAACTCTTCAACAAACGTAACCGGCAACTTTGTAGCCAGATTATAGTCATGCCGCCAATTGCGAATGTTGGCCGCTTCATCCGAGTCCGCCGGGTAACCGGCCTGCTCGCAAGCAGAAAGCCAATCCCCAACCTCGGGCGCCGTGCCAAGCAGATGCGCCTTGGAGGCTAAATAACTGAGTTGATCCGCTCGATAGTGAACAGCTTTCTTCGGCAAATACGTTTGTTCGTCCCATTCCAGGATCGCCGACGTTGACCTCAGCAATTGTGCTTCCTTAAACCGTTCCACAAGCTTTTGGTAGGAGTCCATGGGGGGAAAATGAGGCACGAGACGCTCCAGCCGCAAGGGGGAAAAAAGCTTAGTAATCAGTTAGCAGTAATCAGTAATCAGTTTAGGGAACCAGGAACCAGCCTGGCCTGGCGGCGTATCGGCGATGCTCCTATAACTCCTTGATCTTCGCGAACTCCTAGAACTCCTTATCCCCAATGAGCCAACCACCGATTGAGCGAAAAGAGCTTTTGAAAACCGTTCTGAAAAACGGCGTATTTACATCAGCCGATGTCCGCGAAATTCGGCTCCAGCCAGGACAGCAATCGGGACGGCATCTCCATCCTTGCGCAGTCTTAGGATACATCGTGGAAGGAACCGCCACGTATCAGATCGAAGGAGACGCCGAACAGATTTTACCTGCCGGGTCCGCATTCCATGAACCAGCCGGCGTCACCATCACAAACTTTGGCAATGCATCAGGTTCTAAGCCCATGACCTTTGTCGCCTTCTATCTCCTCAACGGCGATCAGGAACTGATTCAGATGCTGGAAGCCAAGTAGCAGCCAGAATCCAGGCAGGAGGGAAGCCGTAGGGCCAGAGGCCCCTCCCATGATATGACCTGTCCTAGTTCGCCGACAAACGGATGGGACCCAGGCGACTCATGAGACTAACGGGTCAGACACCTAAGTCCCATTGGTCCCATACCTCGCATTCGTTCACCGTAACCGTTGCGCCTTTCCACATGGTCATCGTTCTGTCGCCGTTTCGCCGCATCGCCCCCCTACCACCTCCTGAACTCCTGCAACTCCTTGAACTGCTGACCCCAGATTTTCCCCCTTTCGCTTCCGCTGACCTTCGGCATAGTGTCGAGGTCCGATCTGCAGGCATGCAATTTGCGGGCGCTTACCGGCCCGCAGTGGCCGGCAAACCGAGTAAGTGCCGGCCCCAGATCGCTAAATTATAAGTCGTTTTGTATTAATGCTTAAACCTGTCCGGCGAATTCATTTTATCGGCATCTGTGGAACCGCTATGGGAGCCGTTGCTGTCGCCATCCGCGATCTTGGGTATACCGTTTCCGGTTCCGACGATAATGTTTACCCTCCAATGTCCACCTTCCTGGCTGCAAAAGAGATCCCGATTGCTGGTGGTTTTCGTTCCGAAAATTTGCCAACCGATGTCGATTTAGTTGTAATCGGCAATGCCATCTCCAGAGGGAACCCGGAACTTGAGGCGGTCCTAGATCGCAACCTTCTGTACCGATCACTTCCAGAGACGTTAAAAGAATTCTTTCTCGAGGGAAAACAGAACATCGTAGTTACCGGAACACACGGAAAAACGACCACCACCTCGCTGATTACCTGGATCTTCCGCACCGCAGGCCTGGAACCAGGTTTCTTAATCGGCGGTATCGCCAAGGATTTGGGTCACGGCGCTGAGTTTCCTGATTCCCGCTATTTCGTGATCGAAGGCGATGAATACGACACTGCTTTTTTCGACAAGCGCTCCAAATTCCTGCATTACCTGCCCCAGACGTTAGTCATTAACAACATCGAGTTCGATCACGCGGACATTTTCCAGAATTTAGAGGAGATCCTGGTCAGCTTCCGGCGCTTGGTAAACCTTGTCCCACGATCTGGTCGGATTTTCATCAACGAAGAGGATCCGCGATGCCTAACGGTCACGGAGCATTCGTTTGCTCCCGTATACCGTGTCGGCTTTTCGGAGTCGGCCAATATCCGAATTACCAACGTGGAGTACCATGAGTATGGCTCACGTTTCACCCTCGGCACGGACACGTTCGATATGCAATTGCTGGGGGCGTTCAACGTCCGCAATGCCGCGATGGCGATTTCGGTGTCTCAAGCTTACGGGCTTCCCATTGGGGTAATCCAAAAAGCAATCACGAGTTTCAGCGGAGTCGCCAGGAGACAAGAGGTTCGCGGAGAAGTTAACGGCATCAAAATCATCGACGATTTTGGGCACCACCCCACCGCAATCAGAGAGACGTTGCTGGCCTTGCGTTGCCGCTATCCCAAAGGCCGGCTTTGGGCCATCTTCGAACCCAGAACTAACACCACCCGGCGTTCGGTGTTCCAGAATGAACTACCGGAGGCGCTCAGCCTGGCGGACGGAGTGGTGATGGCGCCGGTGGCCCGGCTCGATCAACTACCCGACAATGACCGGTTAGACCCCGTCAAAGTGATCAAAACAATTGAAGAAGCCGGGAAGCCCGCCTTCTATGAGTCTAACCTCGACGACATCATAAAGCGGGTTAAACCGCTAGCCAGCGCAGGCGACGCCGTCGTGGTATTTAGTAATGGCGGCTTCGGCGGAATCCACGATAAGTTGCTGAAAGAATTAGCCGCCGGATGACGTTCGATTTTCAGGCTCATCGCGCCCACGATTATCTCTATCTCGCGCGACGCTGGAAGAGCTTGGCCCGCAGAGCAAATCTCTTTTGCGAGTCTTTCGGTACTTCGGACGGATATGAACTTCTCTGTGTCCGCTCGCCTGCGCTGGAAACCACGCAAGGAATCTATCTCTCCGCCGGAATTCATGGCGACGAACCCGCTTCTACTGAAGGCCTTTATCTCTGGGCGCAATTGAATCTGAAGTACCTTCGTCGCTTACCGTTGTTGATGCTGCCCTGTTTAAATCCCTGGGGGTTGATTCATAACCGTCGTGTCGACGCGGAGGGCCGTGACCTTAACCGTAGCTATCATCTCGACAATGTCCCTGAGATCACGGCGCACAAAGAATTGCTGAAAGGTTATTCTTTTTCTTTCTCGATGTGTCTGCATGAGGACTATGACGCCCAGGGAGTCTATCTTTACGAAGTCCGACACCGGGGATCATCGGCTGACCGCCAAATCGGCCTCGAATTACTGACTGCCGCGGGCTATTACGTGCCAATTGATCTTCGGAAAAAGATCGAAGGCCGGAAGGCCCTGCAAGGTTCAATCAAGCGTCGTATCCGGCACAAACAGTTCCCGGTGATGCCCGAAGCCGCTTATCTCGCCTTCAATCATAGTCCCCACACGATCACGTTTGAAACACCCTCTGAATATGAGCTCGGCGCCCGCGTACAAGCCCAAGCCGCGGCCATTCAACGTGCAGTCGAGATTGTGCTCGGCTAAGCCTCGCACTGTGAGAAGTGAGAGGTGATTAGTGAGAGGTGAGAAGTAGCTCGCGCCTAGACCACGCGGCAGCAGCTCGCTGCATGGAGTCTCATCTTTTCCGTCCGCCGCAGTTCCAGGACTCTCTCGCTCACCCAAGGCGTGGCACCACCCTGCGCCCACCACTTCTCACCTCTCACCAATCACTTCTCACTTCTCACACCGGCGGCTAACCGCCGGCCGCCCCTTCGCCGCCCGGCTTGGTCATTTCTTCTGGATCCAAGGCCGCGGCTAATTGATCTTCGGGCAATACTTTCTTTTCCCGGCAGAGAGTTCGGATCGTTTTGCCGGTCTTTACGCTTTCTTTAGCTATCTCGGCGGCACGGTCGTAACCGATTATCGGGGCTAGACTGGTTACGAGTGCCATACTTTGTTCTACCAGTTCGGCGGCGTGTTCCCGATTGGCAGTAATCCCAGCCACACATTTATCTTGGAACACATGCATGACGTTGCTCAGCAGACGGATGCTCTCTAAAACGTTGTGGGCGATCATCGGCATCATCACATTGAGCTCCAGTTGCCCGGTAGCCCCACCCCAGCAGACGGCCGTATCATTGCCAAAAACCTGGGCGCACACTTGGACCACAGCCTCACACATGACCGGATTTACTTTCCCCGGCATAATCGAACTTCCCGGCTGCGTCGCCGGCAACTGCAGCTCGCCAATCCCACATCGAGGACCGCTGCTCAACAGCCGGATATCATTCGCGATTTTGAATAGACTGACTGCAATATTGCGTAACTGGCTGCTGGCTTCTACGAGCCCGTCTTTAGCTCCCTGGGCTTCAAAATGGTTTCTTGCCTCTCTGAACGCGACTCCGGTTCGGTTCCACAGGTAACCCATTACTTTACCGGCAAATTCCGGATGGCTATTGAGTCCGGTCCCAACCGCCGTCCCTCCCAGGGCCAGTTCTTCAACTGCGGCAATCGCGTTACCCGCGCGAAGCTTGCCGTGCTCTATCTGCTTGGCGTAGCCGCTGAATTCCTGACCTAGCCGGATCGGAGTCGCGTCCATCATATGCGTTCGTCCGATCTTGATCACGTCCCAAAACTCCTGCGCTTTCGTCTCTAGACCCTGCTGCAAATGATCCAGAGCCGGCATCAAATCTCCCCGGATTGATTCCGCCACTGCGATATGAATCGAGGTCGGGATCACGTCATTGCTGGACTGGCTCATATTGACGTGATCGTTGGGATGAACCGGGTCTTTGGAGCCAACGGGTTTCCCGACGATCTGGCTGCACCGGTTCGCAATCACCTCATTGGCGTTCATGTTTGTACTGGTGCCTGAGCCTGTCTGGAAAATATCGATGGGAAAATGGGCATCCAAATGGCCATCGATCACTTCTTCCGCCGCCTGCGCGATCAACTGCGCCTGTTCTTCCTCCAACTTGCCGAGATCTCGATTGGCCAGTGCCGCCGACCACTTCACCAAGCCAAGCGCACGGATAAACGGCCGGCTAAATCGGTATCCACTGATCGGAAAGTTTAGCACCGCCCTTTGGGTGGTTGCCCCATACAGGGCATCACCCGGAACCTCCATCGTGCCCATGGAATCTTTTTCGATACGTTTTTGCATGCGTTTAGCGTCCTGATTTCTCAACTGACTAGTTTTGGTTCGATCACGGGCAGATTTTTCGACTTGGCCTGCGGCTCATTCGAAAGTGACACATAACAGAGAGCAAATGACAAATTTCGCATCCCGCCGCCCAGATTTGTCATCGGTCTTTTGCCGTTTGGCCTGCGGGCAGGCCGGGGCAAATTTCGTGCAAGTTGCGAAACATCGTGAAAATTGGTAATATCTACTGCGAAAATTCGTAAGATCTATGTAGACTGTCAGAAAACGTTCTATTGACGAACCAGTCTTAATCTCATAACAATCCTACATTCAAATTCAACTCGATCTGCTAGGCCGATATTTGTGAGCGAGCCCCCTAATCATAATCTGCTGACGGTTAAAGAAACAGCGGAATACCTTCGAATACCACTCCCCACCGTCTATTATCTAGTTCAACGGGGCCAAATCCCAGCAATCCAGATTGGAGGTCGGTGGCGGATTAAGAAGTCCTCGCTTGACCGGGATATCCTGCATCAGGACAAGCAGGGACAACCCACCGTGCTCGTAGTGGACGACGACCCCGGACTACAAGAGCTGTTCAGGAATTTCCTTAAGAAAGTCGGGTTTAGCCGGGTTGTGGTTGGAACTGCCAAGGATGCGGTTGCCAACCTGAAAAAACAGAAATTCGATCTGATGTTCTTGGATCTTCAGCTTCCCGACGCTCCGGGGGACCAAGTTTATCGGAATGCCAAACAAATCGATCCCGACCTCAACGTGATCGTCATCACCGGCTATCCTGACTCCGAAGTTCTCGATCGTATCCTGCAAATCAGCCCGGTAACGGTGCTGAAAAAGCCTCTGAAAATCGAGCAACTGAACCAAACGGTAAAGATTCTCGGTCACGCCGGCCCAAGGATGGGGGCGTAACGGTTGGGATGAGCTCCGGCTCATCCTCTGGTGGGGCGAGGCTCCCGGGCCACTCATCGCATTCGCAGAGCCGCGAATTTCCTCGTGCCGGACGGTGCTATTCGGACGAAACATGCGCCGACTCGTCCGACGTAGCCCTTCCTCCCCCTAATCTACAGCCGACCACGAACTGGCGAAGTCGGAGCCGGGGTCTACCGCTGGGCCGTGGCTCGGCGCGTCAAACGGCCTAACCAGACCTGTTCTGCCGCACAAAATGTAGTCCTCCGCAAAAAGCTCGAGAACGTTCGGGAGCCTCGCCCCACCAAAAGAGCTCATCCCTACGGGACGCTTACGTAATGAAATACGTGAGATTTTCCAGCTCGATCGCCAGGTTGACGTTGTTGACCACCACATGGGTCGGAACCTGCAAGATTAATGGTGAAAAGTTAAGAATCGCCTGGATGCCGGCCTCCACTAGCTGATTCGTCACCTCTTGGGCTGCCACCCCCGGGACCGCCAAGATCGCCAATTTTATGCTGTGTTCCCGGACAAATTCTTTCATTAGTTCGACCGGCTGGATTGGCACCTTGCAGTTGTCAGCCTTGGCGCCCTCGGGCCGGCTATCGAACGCGGCGATGATTTCGAACCCCTCTTTGGCAAACCCGTCGTAGCGCAACAATGCAGAACCGAGATTCCCCGCCCCCACCAAGATCACGGGTTGAAACCGGGTCGTCCTTAAAACTCCGGTTAGCTTCGCCAGCAACGATTCGACCTTATACCCTAGTCCCCGAGTGCCGAACTGACCGAAATAGGTCAGGTCTTTGCGGAGCTGAGTCGGTTTTACTCCCGCCGCTTTAGCCAGTGCATCCGAGGAAACCGTCTCGATCCGGTTCTGGTTGAGGCGTTCCAATACCCGATAATAGAGCGAGAGGCGGTAAACAGCCTTTCGCGGTATAACCAACTTCGGCACGCCTGAAAATTACCGAGGGAGTTGAATAGCGTCAATGGGCTCGGCAGAGCCTCGCCTGTGAGAAGTGAAAAGTGAAAAGTGATTGGTGAGAGGGGGCGCTCACGCATAGGCCACACGGCAACACTCATCGCAGCTCCCAGAGCTTCTCGCTGCACACAAAACGTGCCATCGCGCTACAGCGACCACCTCTCACGTCTCACCAATCACCTCTCACCTCTCACGCGCGAGGCTAAGCCGAGCGCCGCTCACGGGGTTCCCTGAGCTCTCGGGGTTACCACTCGAGTGACGATGGCTTTGAAATTCGCCGCCTCAATCTTGCACCCCTCAACAAAGTCATCCGGCCCGTGCTCGATCAGCACAACCCAACAAAAGGTCGCCCCTAGGAAAACAATAGACCAAGCCAAGAGACGTAAGATGGTGGGGAGCACGTGGAACAGTTTTAGGTAAAGGTTTTAGGTTGTGAGCTCTATGTTCTAAGCCATGTACTTAACGCCTAAAAGCTTGCGCCGGACAAGCCGCCAGACCCTACAACCTCAAAGCTAAAACTTAAAACCTAAAACCTGAAACTTGTGTTCCACCGCCTTGGATTCTCTGCAGGTTTAGCTTAATTTACCCTCGTGAGTTACCAGGTTTTTGCGCGCAAATATCGGCCACAGATCTTTGACGATGTTTTGGGTCAAGATCACGTCGTGCAGACACTAAAAAACGCGATTCAACAGCGTCGGCTGGCCCATGCCTACTTGTTCGTCGGTCCGAGAGGGACCGGGAAAACATCGACCGCCAGGATTTTGGCAAAGGCACTCAATTGCGTGCATGGCCCCACCCCGACCCCATGTGGCGTCTGCGATTCTTGCCGGGAGATCGCATCAGGTATTAGCCTCGACGTTCTTGAGATTGACGGCGCGAGTAATAACAGCGTCGACCAAGTGCGTGAGTTAAGGGACAATGTGCGCTTCGCACCGGTGAGAGGGCGCTACAAGGTTTATATCATCGATGAGGTCCATATGCTGACGCAGCAGGCATTCAACGCTCTGCTGAAAACGCTGGAAGAGCCGCCTCAACACGTGATTTTCGTATTCGCCACGACCGAACCACACAAGGTTTTGCCCACCATCTTAAGCCGGTGTCAGCGATTCGATCTCCACCGGATCCCGCCTCGGGTCATCGCGGAGCACCTAAATTTCATCGCCACACAGGAAGGCGTCGCGTTGTCGGCTGCAGCCGCCAATGCCATCGCCACCGCCGCGGATGGCGGTCTGCGGGATGCCGAGTCCATGCTGGATCAGTTAGTGGCATTTTGCGGGACCTCCATCGACGAACAGCAGGTGCTGGAGGTGTTTGGCCTGACCGCTGAACAAGTGGTACTCGATCTGAGCCAAGCCATCATTACCCGCGAATCTACCAAAGCGTTACACCTGATCCACGCTCAACAAGAGGCCGGTAAAGACCTTTCCAAACTGCTAACCGATCTACTCAATTTTTTGCGCTCACTTCTGATCGCGCAAGTTGATGCCGGCAGCTTGCAAGATGAGCAAAGTGAGAAAGCCAAAGCCGTCACTACCAGCCTGAAAACCAAGTTGAACACCGGGCAACTCCTGAGGCTGATGGAGATTCTTTCCGAGGTAGAACCGACTCTGAAATGGGCCACAAACAAGAAGCTACACCTTGAGCTGGGTGTTATCCGGGCAATCCAGAGTCTAGCCGAGGTCGGCTTTGACCAAGTCCTAGACGCATTGGAAGGATTACGCCAAGGCCCCGCCAATCCGCGGCCAACGGGAAAGAGCGGAACTGCCCCGCTGGTTATTCAACCCGCGCGAACGCCGGGAACAGCGAAAACACCGGCCAGTCCGACGAAGCCAGCGGAGTTTCAGACGACAGGCACGAAGCCGGAGAACGCCAAAGCTGAGCAGGAACGCGTAGCCGAAACACGCCCCCCAATTGCTGAAGAAAAGGTGACCTTCGAAGAGGTAGAGACGGTAGGAACGAGCTCCCGCTCGTCCGAAGCGAAGCCCGATAAAATAGACGCGCAGGAACCTATCCCTACCGGCACAAAACCGGACGAGCAGGAGCTCGTCCCTACCGCTTCCGATACCGAACCGGATCTTAACCAACTCTGGATCGATGTCGTAACCGAAGTGCGCAAAAGCCGTCCCTTGATTCAGCAATATTTTACGGCGGCAGTGCCCGTCAGCCTATTACATAACGAGCTCCGGTTAGGATTCGGTCCTCAGCATGGCATGGCGATGGAGACGTTGATGCGGCCAAATAACCGGAAATATATCGAACAACTGATCACCGAGCGGTTAGGCAAACCGACGAGTATCAGGGGCGAAACGCGGGATGATTTAGCGCCCATCGTTTTCCCCGAAAAAACCGAGCTGGCAACGAACCCAGAGACCGATTTTAAAAATGATCCTTTAATTCAAAAAGCTCTGGAAATCTTCCAGGCTGAGATCCAGGCTGTTGACTAGCAATGAATATCCAAAAAATGATGAAGCAGGCTGCGAAAATGCAGGAAGAACTAACTGCAGCCCTCGCCACTAAGACGGTGGACGTGAGTGTCGGCGGCGGGAACGTCACCGTTACTGCTAACGGCCTCGGGGATATTCTTGCTATCAAAATCTCCAAACAAGCGGTCGATCCCGAGGACGTCGAGATGCTCGAAGACTTGGTCCTCACCGGCGTCAAACAAGCCATCGAGAAAGGCAAAGGCCTTGCTCAGTCAGAAATGGGCCGGATGACCGCAGGCCTCGGCTTGCCGCCTGGGATGATGTAGGCGAATGGGCGAAGGCGCGTGGAGGAGAGCCGCTTTGGCACGTGCCTTTAGACCTCGCGATATTTGTCCATATCGCGAACCTGACCGGAGAGCGTGAAAGCAGGCGGCTCCCGCGAATACCCCTGACGACCTTTTCACCCCGACCTTGATTAATTCCCTTTTTTGCGCACTCGGTAGGAAATAGACGCTGGGTTATTCGCGGGAGCCGCCCGTTATGCACGATTCCCAGCCGTCCGGATGATAGAGCAAATATCGCGCGATTCTTAGGCAGGCACCAAAGCGGCTCCCCGCTATGGGCCCATTCGCCGTTTCGCCCCGTCGCCCATTCGCAAATCACCCTCCGACCATCCACCGGACGATTTCGTCCGAATTCGTGGCTTGGGTTGCCGCCTCGCCGACCTTCTGGCCGCGGCGCAATACCACAATTCGATCGGTCACGGCGAAAATATCGACCAGGTTGTGGGAAATAAAAATCACCCCTACGCCGCTCTGTTTTAAGCTCTTGATCAACGCAATCACTTTGCGCTGTTCAGGCACACCCAACGCCGCCGTTGGCTCGTCCATGATGAGCACCTTCGCTTTCCAATGAATCGCGCGGCCAATCGCTACCGCTTGGCGTTGTCCCCCGGACATGGACCGGAGCGGTAAATCAAATCGGTTGATCCGAATATCAAGAACACGCAACGCTTCTGCGGCGTCTGCCCGCATCTTCTTCCGATCCAAAACGGGAAGACCTAATAATCGTTTCATCGGTTCACGCCCTAGAAACACGTTTGCCCCCACGTCAAGATTATCGGCTAAGGCCAAGTCCTGATAGATGGTTTCGATCCCTTGTTCACGAGCTTTTTGCGGGTTCTCAAACGTCACTTCGGCGCCGTTGTACCAGATCTTCCCTTCATCCGGGTGATGCACCCCGGAGATAATCTTGATCAAAGTTGATTTGCCGGCCCCGTTGTCACCTGCCAAAGCCAAGACTTCACCGGGATACAGATCCACCGACACATTCTCGAGCGCGTGTACGCCACCAAACCGCTTCGAAACGGATTGTACCTGCAGAATCGGTTCCTCACTCATCAGTCCTGGCTCCGGCTAATTGCTTCTGGGTTTGATCGACTAATACCGAAATTATGATTACAACTCCGACCGCCACGAATTGCCAAAACGGTTCAACATTAACAAAAACCAAACCGTACTGGATGACGGCGATAATCAATGCTCCGATAACCGTCCCGGTGATTGTTCCTGAGCCACCAAAAAGGCTGGCTCCTCCGATAACTACGGCAGCGATGCTATCCAACAGCAACGTTTCCCCGGCTTGAGGAGCACCTGCGGTAAACCGGGCCGTGTACAAGATCCCGCCGATACCGGCAGTAAGCGATGACAGAATATAAAGTGCGATGGTGTTTCGAGATACGTTGATTCCAGCCCGCAGTGATGCTTGGCGATTCCCGCCAATCGCGTAGACGTGCTGTCCGAATCGGCTTTGGGACAGCAAAAACATCATCGCCAGCGTCAGGATGATCGTGATTAGAACAACAATTGGGATCGAAAGAAAAGAGCCACTCCCGATGAAAGACACCACCGGATTGGAGATGGGAACGGTCGCCCCACCGGCCAAGAGGTAAGCGACTCCTCGGGCCACTCCATACATTCCCAGCGTGCCGATAAAAGGCGGTACTCGTAGTTTGGCAATCAATAGGCCGTTGATTAACCCGGGAACCGCTGAAGCCAGCAGAGCCACCATCATCGCGACGACCAGCGCAATGGGATCTGCCAGCACACCGGTACTACGATTGAGGATCTCCGAAAACACCACCGCGGAAAGGCCCATGGTGAAGCCGACCGAAAGATCGATTCCTCCAGAAATCACTACAAACGTTTGGCCCAGCGCCATGAGGAGCGGGCCAACCGTAAAGACCGTGATCGAGGCGACGTTAAACGGGTTGAGTACGAAGCTTGCGTGATAGGCCAACTGGGCCCAGACCTCGAACCCGACGAGGAGTAAGAATAAAAAGATCCAAGCCCGCATGGACGCCGCCCATGAACGGACCGAACCCGCCCAGGTCGTTCGTTCGATGACCAGCTCTTCTAATCGGTCCGGTCCCGGCGGTTTTGGCTCAGCGGTTGGCGATTGGCTCATTTGTCAGTCAAACAATCGTGTTCGTACTCGTCGTCGTTCTTCCGACTTCGCCCCAACGTCTGAAACTCCGGGAGCTACGTCGGGTAGGCTGTCCTCGAGAACAGGTTGCAGCTGTTAAAGGTTGGAGGTTATGAAAGACCCTAAGGAATGCGGTAGGGATGAGCTCTTTTTGGTGGGGCGAGGCTCCTGAACGTCGCTATGACGTTGAACGAAGCCGCTGACCTGCTTAGCCTAAGCATCCGGCTACGCCAATACGCTCGCCGAGCCCCGGTATATCGTGTGAACGCGGTGACATACGCAGACCCACGGCTCGGCACACGCATCGATCTAGCGCAGCGCTGGGATTCGCCTAACATAGTGCCTCCACCGTGATCGTGAGACCATTAGGGAGCCTCGCCCCACCAAAGGAGCTCATCCCTACCGACAATTTCGAACCTAGTCCGAATAGATGAATTTCTTCACGTTCGGATCATCGACATTACTCTTGTCGATCACCGTGAAACCAGTCCCGATCAGCGGTGGAACCGAATGACCGCTCAAATGAGCATAAGCCGTGACCACTCCATAGAAACCGATCTCAGCGGGATGTTGGGCAATCGCAATATCGATGTTCCCGGCTTTGATTTCGGCCACGATCGATTGAGGTGCGTCAAAGGCGACGACTTTGATCTTGCCCTGGGCGTTGGCTTGTTTCACTCCGGTAGCGGCGCCACTGGCTGAGAAAAGGTTCGCGCCGAACACGCCGGCGAGGTCAGGATTCCGCGCGTACACCGCTTGCAACTGAGCCGCGGCTTTGTTGGCATCGTCGTCATTAAACTGGGTTTCCAAGACGGTAATGTTCGGATACTTCTTCATTTCCAACTTGAACCCTTCTTCCCGTTGATCCGTGGTGGAGACATTCGGTTTTACGTTCGAAACGTAAACTTTGCCTTTCTCGCCGATGGCCTTGGCTAGGGCTCGAGCAGCAATCTGTCCTCCCCCAATGTTATCCGAGGCAATATAAGACAACGGAAAATCAGCATCACCACTACCGGTTTGGTAACGGCCATTCCCGATGAAAGTATCCACCGTGATGACCGCAATCCCGCTATTGGCTGCATTCTTCAGCGGGCTGACCAGCTGCGTTTTATCCGTAGGTGCGATCAAGATGGCATCGGGTTTCCGGCCGATGACCGCGTTCAAAACAGGAACCTGCTGTTCCGGATCGAATTTGGGTGCGCCCTGGAACACCAAGTTTACTCCTAAGGCGTCGGCAGCCGCCTGAGCGCCTTTGTGCATGGTGATGTAAAAGGCATCGGTCGTGAGACCCGGGATTAACGCGACCGTATACTTCTTATCGGCAGCGGAGGCAGGATCGTTCAATCCAGCAAAGAGGAGGAACGTGCTCGCTAAGAGACTGGCCTTAATTTGCCATCGTTTCATAGAGGGGGTGGAATAGTCTCTCGCCAAAAAAACCGGTCGATCTCAGAACGTTCGTTCGCCTGGCTCACTTAAAAGCAGCAAGGCGGTCGAAACGGGGAAACCAGCACCGGTTTTTCAAGCTCAAGGAATTGGGGGTTTAATTTCAGCCTACTAAAAGAGTCCTTATCTAGGAACCGTCAATAATAAACTGGAATATTACGAGTAATCCCTTCATGGGAGATTTCTCGTTTGGGGGGTTGATGCTGCCGGATCTTACTTTTCTGGAGGAATGATAATCGGGTTAATACCACGCAAAGCACCAGACTCGAAATGTTCAGCCAAGTTTGCGCCAATCACCGTCCGTCTCAGGTCAACTCTCCCATGCGCTAAGTCGCGTCCATTCGCGGTTCCTTTTGCGGCTATTGATCTGCATCGCGAATCTCGCAGCCAAAAGTCATGTGGTTCCCGTCTGGGTCTAGCACGATAAAATCCCGCATCCCGTACGGCTGGTCGGCCGGTTCAACTTTTATCACGGCCCCGTTTTTCTTTATCTCCTGGCAATAATCGTCAACCTCATCGCAGAAGACAAAGGCGGACCCTCCACCGACTGGCCTTCGGTGAATTACGTGAGCGCACAAATGCACGCAGGCATCCCCGTGGCTGACTCCAGCGTAGTCGCCGAATTGAAAGTCTTCTTTGAATCCGAGAACCTCCTTATAATACTTGAGCGCATCCGTGAGATTGTTCACCTGAAAGACCGGACCTATTCCTTGTGTTTTCATTTGTCGGTGGTGTCCTGCGAAAAAGGCTGAAGGATGTAACCCCATGGCTTCAACGCTGTCGAAGGTTTTTGTCCGAGAGGGACGAATGATCGTGGCCAGGCAGTTCGCTGCCTGGGGATTAGGAAAAAGCGGATCCGTCCTGTAGGGACGGAATCGGCTGGGGTCTGTTTGACGCAGTGAACTGCCTGGCTAAGAATCGGCCAGTTCATTCCGGGACAGGGCCTAGGGGACAAAAGCGCGCTCTCGCGCAATCGAGTGGCTTCCGGATTCGAACCTTCGATCCGCCGCGGCGGATTAGCAGCCGAGATTCAGGAGGGATCGCAGATATTCTCTGCCGCTTCCCGTCTTGAGCCATCGTTCCCGTCGAAAGGCCTCCGAACGAGTTGGGTAAGGTTCCGAATAGATCAACAACCACGGACCCGGAAACCTTTTGGTAAACTTCGACGAAAAACAGGTGGGGTCGTTGTGTTCCTTGAGACGTTTCTCCAGATTCTCGGTGTGACCGATGTATATCTTGCCCACCGTTTGGGAGCGAATCACGTATACGAAATACATTTCTCTCCCAAAAATGGCTCCTGAGGTAGGATTCGAATCTACGATCCACCGCGGCGGATTAACGGCCGAGAATTTGCGCGTGGAGATATGTTCACCCAAAAGTGGCTCCTGAGGTAGGATTCGAACCTACGATCCGCCCAGGCGGATTAACAGCCGAGAATTTGCCTGTGGAGATAGGTTCACCCAAAAATGGCTCCTGAGGTAGGATTCGAACCTACGACCAATCGGTTAACAGCCGACCGCTCTACCACTGAGCTACTCAGGATTCGACACTTAAAAGATCCTTGCCGGGCAACGCCCGAAAAGAAGCCTTATTTTTTACACCGGAGTCC
>JAFAZK010000309.1 GCA_019239825.1 Verrucomicrobiota bacterium
CGTGAACTTAGGAGTGCTGCGGAGCATGATCTAAGCGACGCAGCGAATGGGCGACATTCTTTGGTAGGGCGAGGCTCCCGAAAGACCTAAGCATGGAACCGGAGCACCTGATGGCCTCTTGCCGGATGTTGTCAGTACGCCTAAAAACGCGCCGAGCCGTGGTCGAGTCTGGATGACGGCTCGGCACGGGCTTAAGCGTATCGGCATCCTCCGGCCGAGATATCGTCAGGTGCTCCGGTTCAATGCTTAGGTCTTTCGGGAGCCTCGCCCTACCAAAGAATGTCGCCCATTCGCTGTGTCGCTTAGATCATGCTCCGCAGCACTCCTAAGTTCACGCGATCCTCGGCTAGGTCCTCGCCTTTTGGGGTTTCCAAGACTTTCGGGATCTGGCTGAATTGCTCTGACCGCATGATTTCACGGAACGGAGCGAGGCCGATTTTCCCTTTGCCGATGTGTTCGTGTCGATCAACCCGGGAACCGAGCGCTGCTTTGGAGTCGTTCAAGTGCCAAGCCGCTAGACGGGCAGAACCAACCTCTTCCTCAAATTCAGCGAATACATTCCAAAACTTTTTCTGCGTAGAAATATCGTATCCGGCAGCAAATAGATGGGCTGTATCCAAACAAACGCAGAGACGTTTCGGATAGCGGCAACGATCGATAACACCGGCCAATTCGCCGAACTTACTCCCGAGGGTGCTGCCTTGGCCGGCGGTCGCTTCTAGCGCCACTTTACAACGCCCCTTCGGCAGCGAAGCAAAAACGAAGTCGAGGCTCTCTGCTATCCGGGCGAGTCCAGTATCGATACCAGCTCCCAGGTGAGCGCCCGGATGCAGGACCAAGAAAGGCAGCCCGAGTTGATCGGCTCTTTCCAGTTCCGCTTTTAAAGCGGCGCGCGACCGTTCAAAGGTGACGGGGTCCGTTGCGGAAAGATTGATCAGATAACTGGTGTGACCGAAGACGATCGCCGGTCGATACGGAGATTTTGCGAATGCTTCCAGTTCTGCCGGGGCAAAGTCCTTCGCAAACCATTGCATGTTGTTCTTCACGAAAATCTGCACCGCGGTACAACCCACGGAGTGGCCTCGCTCCAAGGCTTTTGCTGGTCCGCCGGAGATGGACATGTGAGCACCCAAGAGCGGAGCGAGTGGTGGCGAAGGTTTGCGACGGGAAAGCATGGTGAGGGGTGGCGAAACTTTAGTAAGCAGTGAGCAGTAAGCAGTGAGCAGTAAGGAGTGAGCAGTAACCGGTCGATAAGTCAGCAGATCTGACAATGCATAGCTGCTTACTGCTTACAGCTTACTGCTTACAGCTTACTGCTTACCGATTACTGCTGGCCATTTCATGGTTGCGCGGTTAGTCCCTTCGCGGGAAAACGATTTCCCAATCGGGCTCGGTGACGGATCCTGTGACCCGAGCGATGCCGACTTCCTGGTCGAGACGCCCCGACAGATGGATAGCGGCACTACTGAAATCCACGGATCCGGAAAGATCGAGAACATGTTGACCTGAGGCTAAGCTCAATCGGCTGATTTTTAGAAGTCCGAGATTGGTGACGAACTCAGCCGTTAACTGTCCAACCCGGTTAAACCCTGCGGAAACCAGTTTCTTAAAACCGGCCTCCACAAAATGTGCTCCGCTCAAATCAGCGGCATCTAGTACCAATTTCCCCTCAGCGCTATCCCGAGAGGAATCGGAAACGCCAAATCGGCTCTTTAGCCAGCCGCTGAGCTGTCCTTGCCAACCTGATAGCAGAGCAGACCGAATTCTTAGGTCCGAGAGCGAAACGCGGTCGAAAGTAATCTGAGAATCGAGGACTGCGTTTGGATGCATTTGTTGGACTGTGACCGAGCACTGACCCGCACCGATGCGGCCGTTCGGTATGGCGAGATCAATTTCGTCTTGGTTTCTGCGCAGATCCGCACCCGCCGAAGCGAGGGGCACTTCTAAAAGGCCGCATCGAAAGACCACTCCGGAGTTCACATCGATGTGCATGGAAAACTCGCTTGGGCTGTCTTGTTCGTCCGATTTAAGGCTAAGATCCGGTGCTTGCGGGAATTGAAGATGATCGAGTAAAGGGAGCAGCGAAGGTTCGAACCAAGCTGCCATGGCGGCCGGTTGTAAATGCGCTTGAGCCTGTAGCTGAGCCAGTTTCTTCGTTCGCAGTTCCAAAACAAACGAGCCCGTCGCAACCCCTTCATCGCGGGAGATCCGGACATTTTCGACGGAAACCTGGTTTGGTTTCAGGTGAAATGTACCGGAGCCGGAATTCATGAAAACGCCCCGAAAACGAGTTGGTCCTAGCCAGCATTGACCGTCGCCGGTGAGCTGCTGAATTTCGGGGCTCGCCCCCACCAAATCCAGCTGAACCACCGGCGGTGCTTGAAAATCCCATTCCGATAACAGCGATAAATACGTGTTTGGGAGCAGGGCCGTTATTGCCTTTGGGTTGAGCGCAGAGTGGAGCCGCAAACGAAATTGGTCGGGACGATCGATGATTTCACCGGTTACGGTGCCGGTTCGGTGCGTCAGCTCGACGTTAGAAGCCATCCAAGACTTGCCTTGCCTGGAAAATTCAGCACGCAACCCTTGAAATTGAACCCCCCGAACCGAGAACTGTTCCAGACTCAGTTTGCCAATGATCTGGGGTTCCCAGTTTCGTAGGAGCGCACCTTCCAACTCGAGCTCGGGGGCCTTGGTAAACTCCCATTCGTGTAGCCAATCGAACCCGGGCTCGTCCTTTAACAATTCCGCTAAATCCAGGCTGCTACGAACCTGAAATTTCTTTTCACCGGTGGCGGTATCCCAAGTGCCAAGAGCAAAAAATTCGCCGCTGGAATCGGTTGCGTGCAGAGAGCGAAGAGAAAATCGCTGATTCTCAAAGCTGAATTTTGCCGCGACATCTTTGAGCTCTGCGCCATTCTTTTTGACGTCTGCGGCGACCAGATTCCCGTCGTTGATCCGCCAATCACGTGGGTTGGCCAGATCCATTTGAAAAGCGAAACTCAGGGTCGCCGGTTCGACATAACCAATCCCGCGCAGCTCATGGAACAGAGTGGCGATGAACTTCACAGTGGCATCCGATGGGTCCGGGTCGTTCGCGACCGCGGCAATCGCTGTCGAGGTATTCTGGGGATGGATCAGAGTCGCGGTCGCATTGATGCGGATTCCGTACAGGCGGGCTGATGCTTGCCTGACTTCGATTCGGCCCGGAAACAGATAGATGCGGGCATGAAAGTCTGTGACTCGAACCTTGCCGCTCTGCGGTGATCCAGAGTTCAATGGTACAAGCAGGGTGGCGCCGCTCAGATCCACCGAATTCAGCGCCCGTCCATGTTGGAACAGGTTGGAGTAGTTGATATCGAGAGAGACCTGATTGATCTCGGCTAGGAGATTCTCTTCCTGTTCGTTGTCGAAAATTTGTACGTCCCGGGCAATCAAACCTCGGAACGGGTCCAAGGTGATCTTGCCGATGTCGATGTAGAGACCGTACCGGGCGAACTCTTTTTCCAGGAGCGAACGCCAATGGCGCCCCAACCCCTTGGTGTATCCGTACCAACCAAGCCAGGCCAGCCCTGCACACACCAGCGCCAGGAACAGCCACCGGGCAATGCGAAGGAGTCTCTTGAACATCGTTATAGCTTCGAAAGTTCGATGTTCAACGCTCGAAGTTCAACGTGCAACATTCAATGTTGCAGGCGCAGCACCGGTGCGTGCCGTGGCTGGCGAAAAGCTCAACCCGGAACGTAAAACTCAGAACCTCGAACTCAAAACTAAATGAGCCCATCTTGCTGATGCCGAGCGAACTACGGACGAACGCAAAAGGGAGGCGAAAATTTAATAAGAGAAGTCTTCCAAAATGGCCCGTTATTTGCTAAAGAAAAAGTCCCGATGATTCAACCGAACTGTCGGGCCAGGTTTACCGTACAGGATTTTGAATTCGTGGTTCGAGTTCTCGCGCGGGACAGCCGGCAACAAGTCAGCTTAGTCGAGCTTTTAACCGATCCCGAGACTCGGGATCAGATTCTGGACCACGATTGTCTGTATCGCGCGATCCTCGAAAATACGGGCAACCTGACCATTTCGCCGCAATTCTACTTTTACATTTTGTCGAGGCTCGTCTTGCGCCGAAGCGGTATTGAGGACCGAGTGCTGACTGATTATGTGGCAGCATTGCTGGAGAAGTTTTCTAGCGCGCGCCAGATGCGAGGACCGGTCGCGGACGCTTCGGCCGCCTATTTATCCGATTTGTTGTTGGCGTTGAAAGGGGCTTCCCCCTATCAGGCTTTTTTGATTCAGACCCATGTGGGGAACTACGCGCTTTTCGTAACCGGTATCTTTCATGAAAATATCGAGTCGCGTCGCCAACGAGGAGCGCCAAGTTGTTCCTTCTACGAAGAACTGGGTAAGACCAGTTTTCATGCAGCCGCGACCCATGGTGTAGCCAAGAAATTCGCGCTTGGTCCCGTTTTTGAAACTTTAGCGGACCGGTTCCGAGACTGTCGGTTGGCTCTCAACAAGCTGGCAGACGAGTTAGTTGATCTCGGGGACCATCATTACTGCCAACCGTAATTTTGCTATGAACCCCACGCTTTTCAGCGAACTACAGCGTTTGTTCGAGCGCACTTACGCCAATGTCGGCATCAATCTGGAAGACTGCTTGATCGATCGATCCCGGTGCGCCCACTTGTCCCGTTTAGCAGGCGCAGCCTCGCGAGAGTTGAGCGATCTGGCGCGTACCTTCCTCAGGACTGCGGATGATCGACTGTATGTTGGGATTTATTATTCCAGCTGGTTGATCGAGCAATTGGAAAAATACGATCCGCGAAGCGGCCTTTCGAATTCGAATATTCGATCTCTCATCATGTTCGTGGAAGAGATCAACCACGCCTTGCATGCAGCGCTTCAGTTCAAAGCCGGTTTGCGTCGCATTGATAGCGAAGATTTTGCGCGAAATTTGGAGCTGCAGGGCTTGGTGGATACCTATCTGGTCTTGTTGCTGTACGTGGCCTTTTTCCGCCGCAGCCAGAAGGTATCTCGAACCGACCGGCGCTGGCTCCGGTTCCATCTTTTCGAGTCTCGGTCCGGTAACGGCTATCAGGACGCTAATCTGCGAGCTCGTTACATGGAAACCAGTGAGCTCGCATCCCAATACACTCATTTTCTGGATTCTCTAAACGGGGTGCGTCGCGTCGAAGAAATTCGAAATTTTCACACGCTTAGCTACGACCAGAAAAAGAAACACATTCTAGCGCTCATGAACGGTCCGGAACCGGGCTAACCGTTCACGGTTCACTGTTGAGTGTTGGGCTTCGGGCTCGTCTCGAGGCCGTTCAGCGCTAAACACCTAAGGACGGATGGGACTAATAGGAGTTTCTCGTGGGGCCCGTGTCTTGTTAGTGCAGAAAGGTGTTGCCGACCCGCCGCTAACCGCGGGTTTACGTTTGCAATTTGCGGTTGGCAGTCGGCAGTTTGCAGACAACCGAGATGAGTCGATCGCCCAGAATCATCAATATCAGTCCCATACGTCGCATAGGTCCTATCCGCACTGAGGTTCTTCAGTGAGATTGGCCTCGAGGCGATGCCAGAACTCAACGCTCAACGGTCAACCGCGAACCGCTAACGGCGAACCGTTAGCCGTTGACCTTCACCCATATCTTCCATTACAACCCATGGCAGAATGGATATTTGGATAAATCGGGCTGGTCAACATCTCGGTAAGTACACGCTTGAGGACGTTCAGCGCGGTCTTGATCAGGGGCAATTCGTGGCTACTGATCTAGCCTGGCAAGAGGGGATGGAGAGTTGGAAGCCGCTTTCCGACTTCCCTGGAGTTCACATTCCAGCGACTCCGGTCGAGCCTCTCGCTCCCGCTTAGCCGACGCCGCCACCGAGCGATGACATCGTGCCGACCGCGGCGCGACCTGAGGTGGCGCCTGCTTGGGAGCGCCGCCCTGGCGTAAAGCTGCTTCCGGCGTTTTTCATGACGATTCGGGATGTTCTATTCGAACCTCATTTGACGTTTCCGCGAATGCCGGTCGATGGCCGGCTGATTCCGCCGACAACCTTCGTATTGGTGTTACAGTTCACCGTTGGGTTGATCTCTTACGCGATCGGAATCGGTATCGAGTTGGTCCAGCTGCCTTACTATTCGCAGGCGTTTTCGCGCTCGGAAGAGCTGAAAAATCTGAATTTTCCGGTTTGGGTCCTTTTTATCGTGATTCCGGTTGCTTTTGTTCTCTGGGTTGCGATTTGGTTGGGCTTCAATTTCTTGATAGCCGGGGTTCATCACCTGGTTCTTATGATGCTAGGCGGCGCTAAGAAGGGATATGATGCTACCTATAAAGTCGTCTGTTATTCTTACTCGGCTCAGGTCTTTAACTTGATCCCGATCTGCGGAGGTTTTGCCGTACTTCCGTTCTTTTTCGTTTCCAGCATTATTGGACTTTCAAAGGTGCACGGCATCGAGGGATGGAAAGCCTCCGTGGCTATGTTAGCGCCATACGTGCTGTGTTGTTTGATGGCGGCTGGCCTTTACATCGGTATCATTGCGATGGTGGCGTCGCACACCCAACAGTCGTGAAGCTAGGCTGGATTATCGCTCGCCCACTGGCACCACGGGAGACCGATTTCGAACCCTGGTTCTTGTTTGCGACCGCTAGTTTCGGGATTGGCTGTCTGGCTTGGCTTAGCTTGGGATTGCCTTGGCCGGTGTGCTGGTTCCGACACTCGTTCGGAATTCCCTGTCCAACCTGTGGCGCAACTCATAGCGCGCTAGCGTTGGTTCACGGTAACATTGGGCTGGCGTTCCGCAGCAATCCCTTGATGTGCCTGATGTACCTGGGGGTAGTTGTTTTCGATCTCTATGCGGTTGCCGTACTCCTCTTCCGAGCAAAGCGGCTCAGACTAGATAGCATCCCACTGCAGGTTCAACGTATACTGCGCGTGATAGTGCTTGGCCTGGTGATAGGCAACTGGATCTATTTGCTCTGCTATCTTCACTAGGTCGTCTTGATCAGTGATCACAGGCAATGTTCGGCCGATGGAAAAGCGAGGGCTTACTTCGTGTTGTTGTGCGCAGAAGAGTTCGAGCCGGTCCAATCCGAGGCGTTCCATCTCGCCTAAAGCGAGCTCCTGAGTGTTACAGTCGCGACTGAGATGACCTAAAATGACACGTTCCAGACAGTCACCGGCGATGTTCGCTACCAGTGTGGCCGCGGCATGATTGGAAAGGTGGCCGTGGCGGGACAGAATTCGCTGTTTGACCGACCACGGTCTCTTAGGGTCGTCCTGCAACTTACGTTCATCGTGATTGGTCTCGACCAGCAGCGTATGTACCTCGCGAATTCGTTCGTGAACCAACTTCGTGGCGAACCCGAGATCTGTCAGGAATCCGATAGAACCGTAACCACTGGAAGCAATGAACCCAACCGGATCGACGGCATCGTGCGGAACATAAAAAGTCTGAACATCCAGATCTCGAATCGTAAACGAGCTCCCGGTGCAAAATATCGTCCAAGGCGCATTTGTAGCGACGCCTTGTCCCCTAAGTGCTTCGGCCGTCAGCCGGTTGCAATAAATCGGGACCTTGAATTTGCGGCTAAAGACATCCAAGCCGGAGGTGTGATCTCCGTGCTCATGTGTGAGCAGAATGGCGTCCAAACTATCCGGAGCGACACCAAGCGCTCCTAACCGCTGGCAAATTTGTCGCGCACTGAAGCCAATGTCGACCAGTATCCGGCAATTCTCGGTTGTGATAAGAGCGCTGTTTCCGGCACTGCCACTTCCGAGAATTGCGAGCTCGAACACAGTGTCCTTCATATCGCAGATCTTCTGGCATGCCAAGCTCGAGTATTGCAAAAAACTCAATATTTTGTGTTAAGCGGAGTCAACGATGCCCATCTGTAGTGTAGATCGGTAGCGGCTTCGTTCTAATCGTAGGGTCGTTCGGAGCCTCGCCCTACCAACAAGAAACGGACCCTACCAAAGATGGCTTCTGCTCATCCCACTGATTTCTACCTGCGCCGTCTTTACCTCGATGTTATTTGCACTAGCGCATGTTTGAATATCCGGACGCGAAAAACGTTGTCATCCTGGGTGACACGCACGGGCTACTCCGTCCGGAACTGAGCGAACATCTTACCGGGGTCGACTTGATTCTGCATTCAGGTGATCTCGGGCAGATAACTATTCTTCACCAGTTGAAACAATTTGCGCCCGTGGTCGCGGTTCGCGGCAACGTCGACGATCATATCGGCGGGTTGTCGGAGACAGAATTGGTCTCGATTTGCGGCCATTCGGTTTACCTAATCCACGTGCTAGCTAACCTGGATCTAGATCCGGTTGTTGCGAGTATCGCGATGGTTGTATCGGGCCACTCGCACCAGCCTCTGATTCGCAGAGCGAAGGACGTCCTTTATGTGAATCCAGGCAGCGTGGGGCCGCGCCGATTCAAGCTGCCGGTTTGTTTTGTACGTGCGGAATTTAGCGAGAAACGGATTGAACCACGCCTGATCAAGCTCTTCGAATAATAGTCAATCGCCTTGCGCGCACCCTCTGCTTTTCTTCGTTTGCTATTTTCTTTCTGTTATTTGCTATTCATCCTGTGCCAGAGCTAGCTGAAGTCGAACACAATCGCCAAATTTGGGCGCGCGGCCATGGAAATAAGGTCTTGGAAGTTGTGACCAGAAATATCCGTTCACCGATTTGGCAAGGAACACGTGCGCCGGACCTCGTGAAAACTCTGATCCGCAAATCTCTGAGTGGTTCGGAAACGCACGGCAAACAGATGTTGTTCCAATTTGGCCGCGATGCCTGGTTAGGGATTCATCTGGGGATGACAGGCCGTCTTAGTGTGGAGCCGCCGGATTACCGGTTAGGCAAACATGACCATCTGGCGTTACGGCAAGCGGATCACTGGCTGGTGTTCAGCGACCCACGCCGCTTCGGCCGGTTGCGACTAGCTCATGGCGTCGACCGCCCGAGTTGGTGGACCCGCTTACCGCCGCCCATCCTTTCGTCCAGGTTTACGAAAGAATGGGTCGCAGAATTTTGCGCTCGCAGAAAAGGCACACCGCTCAAGGCACTGCTCCTAATGCAGGAACGGTTCCCGGGAATCGGAAACTGGATGGCAGATGAGATCCTCTGGCGAGCAAGACTGAACCCAAAGATTCTGGCCGGAAAACTGTCCTCGGCTTTGATCGGAAAACTTTATCGATGGATTCGCTGGGTGACGGTCGCAGCGATGAAGGAGATGGACGAGAACTGGGAGTTCCCATCCACCTGGTTATTTCGTCATCGCTGGGAAGCAGGCGGACATTGTCCGCGATGCGGAACGGAACTGGCTAGGGAAAAGATCGGTGGCAGGACGACTTGTTGGTGCCCGGTGTGCCAACCTCAATTATCAAAATGACTCATCGCGCGGAAGAAGCGGTAACGCTCATCCAGCTCAGTTGGAGTCAACGTTTTCAATCGATCGAGACTGAAAGATTCGACGCAAAAACTGGCCAGCATGCTT
The DNA here is from genome assembly GCA_019239825.1 of Verrucomicrobiota bacterium. Lineage (GTDB taxonomy): Bacteria > Verrucomicrobiota > Verrucomicrobiia > Chthoniobacterales > JAFAMB01 > JAFAVN01. The sequence continues at coordinate 9,515 of JAFAZK010000309.1, forward strand.
CCGTGGACGATGGCCCGTTTCAGGTCCGAAAACTCGATTACCGGTCGCCGCAGACTGGCTAGATAACCGGCTAAACCACCGGCAAAAGTGTCACCGGCTCCTGTCGGATCAAAGAGCTTTTCGATCGGAAAGGCGCCGCAGCTGAAAAACTGGTCTCGGGAAATCAAGAGGCAACCGTGTTCGCCTTTCTTTACCGCCACATACTTCGGACCAAGATCTAAGATTTTGCGGGCGGCTCGCACCAAGTTGTCATCCTCGGTCAATTGCCGGGCCTCGCCGTCGTTCAGAACCAGAAGATCGATCCGGTTAAGTAGTTTTAATAGTTCTGGGCGCGTCGTCGTAATCCACAAGTCCATGGTATCGGCGACCACAAATTCGCGATGCTCAACCTGGTCCAGTACATGGTTTTGCAGGTTTGGGCCGATGTTGCCGAGCAAGATGATCGAGGTTGCCCGGTAAGCCGGGGGCAAACTCGGCGTAAACGTCTCAAACACGTTCAACTCGGTATACAACGTTTGCCGCTTGTTCATGTCGGCTTCATACTCGCCCCCCCAACGGAACGTTTTGCCGTCTACGATTTGTAGACCGGTGAGATCGATCCGGCGCTGACGAAAAAGGTCCAGGTGGGCTTTAGGAAAATCGGACCCGACGATGCCCACCAGGTTGACCTGATCAAAAAAGCTGGCGGCAACCGATGCGTAAGAAGCGGAACCACCCAAGAGGTCGAGTCGTTTCTCAGTCTGAGTTTTTATGTCGTCCAGAGCTATAGAACCAACGATTAAGACTGGCATAAGGGTCAATTAGTGGAGCATGAGCGACAGCAATGCTAGCGGTTTTTCTGGAGTAGTAACACTGGGGGAGCTGCAACGAATAGGACCTATGGGGCCTATACGACCAATAAGACGACGGACATATAAGTCCCATTGGTCCTATCCGCTGCCGGAGCCCAGCGTGTGTCACTCCTTCAAGCGTCCCGGCTCTATCGCCGCTCTCAGAGATCCGCTTTGATGGCTCTTACCTTTGCGTACGGATCGGGTGCAGTCAGGAGATCGGATACGATACAGACGCGTTCGGCTCCGGCGTCGGCCACTTTGCGCAGATTGCTTTCTTTTATCCCGCCGATACAGAAAATCGGAATCCTGACTTGAGCGTAAACCTTACGCAGGCTGGATAAACCGATGGCGGCTGCATCCGGTTTGGTGGGGGTAGGGAAAAGAGGACCGTAACCGATGTAGTCAGCACCTTCTTTTTCAGCGGCAACTGCTTGCTCGATAGAATGAGTCGATCGGCCAACAACGACTTGTCGCCCGGCGACCCGGCGCGCGTCCGCGATACTGCCATCGCCTTGGCCAAGATGGCAGCCTTCTGCAGGCACATCCGCTAGTAGCTGAGGATAATCATTCAGAATAAATGGAACACCGGCAGGCTGAGTAATGGCCACCACTTGTTGAGCGATCCGGCGGACTTCATCCAAAGGAAACTCCTTGGCACGCAGTTGCAGCAGGTCAATGCCGCCCCGAACCAATTTTTTTGTCATCTCGCTGACTCCCTCTGGTTTGACGTACCCAAGGTCGAGAATCCCGTATACGAAACAATGCTCTAATGCGTTCACTAATAATCGGCCTCGCAAGCGAGGCACGCTCCACAAAAATTCTGCCGGACCGCTTTCTACTTCGATATATCCAGGTGCTTCATGCCGACAAGCCTCTCCACAAAACCGGTGTCGAACTCGCCGCGGAGAAAAGCTGCGTCCTGCATAATCTTAACATGAAACGGTATGGTGGTCTTAATGCCGGTGATCAGGTACTCGCTCAAGGCTCGGGCCATCCGTCGAACCGTTGAGTACCGCGTCGAGCCGACACAGATCAGCTTCGCGATCATAGAATCGTAATAAGGCGGGATCGTATATTTCGAGTAAACGTGTGAATCGATCCGAACACCCCGGCCGCCGGGAGCATAGTAAAGATCAATGATCCCTGGCGAGGGCTGAAAATTATTATCCGGATCCTCCGCATTGATCCGGCACTCAATCGCGTGGCTGCGCGGTCGAGCCTCGGCCACGTGCTGGGAGAGATGCTCACCGGCAGCAATCTGGATTTGTTCGCGAACCAAGTCGCATCCATAAACTTCTTCGGTCACCGGATGTTCTACCTGGATTCGGGTGTTCATTTCCATGAAGTAAAAGTTACCGTGCTTATCGACCAGGTATTCTATGGTACCGGCATTTTCATAGCCGACGGAGCTGGCCAGCTCGACCGAACATTGACCCATCCGCTTCCGGAGATCCGCGTCCAGCAGTTGGGAAGGACACTCTTCTACGATCTTCTGGTTCCGCCGCTGGATCGAGCAATCGCGTTCGCCAAGGTGCACCAGACGGCCATGGCTATCGCCGATGATCTGAAACTCAATATGGTGCGGATGCTCGATCAATTTCTCGATATAAACGTCACCATTGCCGAAAGCCTTCTCGGCTTCCGTTCTGGCTGCGTGAAAGGCTTGGATCAAGCTGCCGTCATTGTGTGCCGGGCGCATGCCGCGACCGCCGCCTCCAGCCACGGCTTTGAGCATCACGGGATAGCCGATCTTTTTCGCAATCTGCAGCGCACTCTTTTCTGAATGGACGATGTCGTCACTACCTGGACAAACCGGAACGCCGGCTTTCCGAGCCTGTTCGCGAGCGGCATTCTTATCTCCCATGGTGCGGATGGCCGCCGGTGAAGGCCCGATAAACTTAATGTTACAACTCGCGCAAACTTCTGCGAAATGGGCGTTCTCGGCCAGGAACCCATAGCCGGGATGAATCGCATCGACATCAGTGATCTCGGCCGCACTGATGATCCGATCGATCTTCAGATAGCTTTCCGCGCTTTGGGCCGGACCAATACATACGGCTTCGTCGGCCAATTGTACGTGTAACGAATCGACATCGGCCTCGGAATAGATGGCGACGGTAGCGACGCCGAGTTCTTTGCAGGCGCGAATAATGCGGAGCGCGATTTCGCCCCGGTTAGCGATAAGGACTTTGCTAAACACGCTACTTAACGCGGATCAACGGTTGGCCAAATTGTACTGGAGTGCCATTCTCGACCAGGATCTCGACAATGATGCCTTTGATCTCGGCTTTTATCTCATTCATGACCTTCATGGCTTCAATGATGCAGACCAGTGATTCTTCGTTGATCTCTTGGCCGACTTCCACGTACGGCGCAGAATCGGGCGACGACGCCCGATAGAAGGTCCCGACCATAGGCGACAGAATCTCCTTTCCGGTCGTCGGCGCAGCCGGCGTGCTAGAGGTTTCTGCCACATTCGCTGGCACGGCACCGGTATGCGCCGGCGGTACACTTGCCGCGATGCTATGCGGTAGAACGACGGCAGGGGATGGTGATCGATGAGCTTCCAGCTCGATCCTGAACCCGTCACGCTCCAGCTTAAAAACAGCCAGATCGTTCTTTTTCATCAAATCGATGATGGCTTTGATATCGTCGAGCTCCAAAATGATATTCTCCTCGTTGTGGGCTGCCTGTTCCGCCTTCGCTAAGTTTGGTCGTAACTATGTGCCACTTTCGCTACGCTACGGCGCGACCATGTTATGCATCGGTCGGAAGATCGCGCAAGCAGCTTTGCAATTCCGGCGCATATCGTCACACTGTTTGAATATCGCCGCAAATTTAGAGTAATGGCAGCCCTAACTAATCCTTTGAATCGGCATGTAGCCGCGCTACGGACCTGCCACCGGTGTCCGAACATGGTTTCCGGACCGGTCAGCGGTGGAGCGGTTATTAGCCGAGTCATCCTGGTGGGTCAAGCGCCCGGAGTAAAGGAGCCGATCTTGGGAAAGCCGTTCGCGTGGACCGCAGGCAAGACCATGTTCAAATGGTTCACGGAGAGTCTCAATGTCGACGAGGAGTGTTTTCGGTCGACCGTCTATATGGCAGCAGTATGCCGTTGTTTCCCTGGCAAAACCGGGGCGGGCGGTGATCGGGTGCCGTCCGAGGAAGAGGTAGCCAACTGCAGCGAATGGCTAGTCGCAGAAATTAGGCTCTTGTTGCCGGAACTGATCATTCCGGTTGGGAAACTGGCTATCGGACAGTTTATCCAACCGGTGCCCCCGTTAACCGATCTGATCGGAACCAAACGAACCCTGGAAAAATTCGGTCACAGGTTCGATATCGTGCCGTTACCCCATCCCTCCGGGGCCTCGCCCTGGCACCGGATCGAGCCGGGAAAGACTCTGACCCAGCGAGCGTTGAAGATTATTCGGGATCACCCGGCGTGGGACAAGCGGAGTGAGAAGTGATTAGTGAGAGGAAGCGCAGCACGGTTTCGCTTCCTTTAGCTGCTCCCCAACACTGACCAGATTGCCCGAACGGCCAAGCTAGTCGCATTGACATTGTGTACCCGGAAAATGCTCGCTCCCTGCTGCATACCGGCGACAACGCAAGCAATGGTTCCAGGGTCGCGGTCCTTTGGCTCGGGTAGATCGAGGACCTCTCCGATCACGGTTTTGCGCGACACAGGTAAAAGGATCGGGCGCTCAAACCGGTTTAACCGGCCGAGCTCTCGGTAAATCCGCAGATTGTCAGGACGCTGTTTGGCAAAGTCGATGCCGGGATCAAGAATGATCGCTTCCCGGGATAAGCCGGCTTTGATCGCCTCAGCGATTCTATGTTCAAAGAAATCATCCAGCGTCTGCATGATGTCGGCGTACTGCACGTGCCGGTGAGGCACCTTCGGTTCTCCGACCGAATGCATTACGACCAGGGCTGCTCCGTACTCTGCAGCGACAGCCGCATTCTCGACATGAGCCAGTGCGCTGATATCATTCACAATGTCGATCCCGAGCGGGAGCAACGCGCGAAGCACCTCCGGTCGCCACGTATTGAGAGATAGCATCGGAGGAAAAACCTGTTCTTCATCGATCGGACGAACCGTGGAGTGACATTCGGCAAACCTGGTCACAAACGGCATCAGGCGAGAGATTTCGTCCGCCACGGAAATAGCCGCTCGATTCGTACGCGCGCTTTCGCCGCCGACATCAATAATGTCGGCGCCCGCCCTGACTTGGGCTTCGGCCTGCGCAATCGCCTCTTCTATACTTAAGCTGCCGTCGCCGGAAAAAGAATCATCATTGATATTAACGATGCCCATCACTAAAGGCCGGCGCGGGAACCACACTTTATGGTGCAATGTTCGGAGGAGCATCTTCAACGTGTTCGTTTTACGCCGATAACGTGCATAAGTCATCTGGCGCACCAAGTTTGAGGCCGGTTCCGCAAGGTGACAGAGCCTTCATAGTAGCGAAGAAGCGGGGTAATGCCCGTGGAGCGAAGGGTGGAAGCGTGAAGGACAGAACGAAGGGACAACAACCCTCGGCTACGCCGAGTCGATGAGCTGCAAAGATTTCGCTCCTACGGAGCTGTGCATTGGTCCCAGCCGGGAACCGAGGATTTAAAGGGGACTTAAGTCGAGCCCGACGAACCGCTGGTCAAAGGTCCACCGCGAACCGTTGGCGTCCCGCCCAGCGAACCACTTCGCGGTAACCCGCTTCCTTGGCGCGAGCAGCCGCGACCTCGAATCCCGCACCGATCTCAGCCGGCGAATGCGAATCCGAATTGATCACCAACGGGACGCCGGCTTGAGCCGCCAGCTCCAGAAATTCTTGAGCCGGGTAAAGCTCTTTCGCGGGTTTGCGTAGTCCAGCCGTGTTGATCTCAAAAGCGACATTGGTTTCCCGGAGCGCTTGAATGGCCGGCTCATAGTAACGGCGCAAATCGCCTTTGGGCCGGTGGCCGAATTTCTTTGGTAAATCCGGATGGGCAACAAAGTCGAACAGCCCACTGCGGATACACTGGCTAAAAAGGTCAAAATACCTATCCCAAATCGATTCCACGGAATCCTCCGTGAACCGAAACAGATGCTTAGGATTGTCGACATCCCAGCCGGACGCTAGATAGTGGACGCTACCGATCAGGTAATCCCATTGAGCCATTCCGGTTAGCTTCTCGATCCAGCTTTCGCGGCCAGGAATAAAATCGCATTCTAAACCGAGCCGCACGGGAAATCCGGACGCGCGCGCTTCAGCCACAAAGTCGAAGTAACGCGGAAGGTCATCGTAATTCATGCGCCAGTCATCGAAGGATTCGGGCATGGGGTTATGATCGGAAAAACCAATTTCGACTAAGCCCGCGCGTTTGGCTGCCTCGATAAACTCCGCCGGCGTTCCCTCCGCATGCCGGCAAAGAGGCGTGTGTACATGATAATCAGTTAGCGGTCCCATCGGAGTCTCCTACTTCGCGCAGGAACGAGAAACGGGCAAGCAACGGACAACGCGCCTGGCAAGAATGAGAAAGTAATCAGTAACCAGTAAATCAGTAATCAGTGCGTATGCCGGCTGAACGCCGTCGCGAATTCTGAACTGATTACTGACACACTGATTACTGAATGCCGCCACGCCCTCAATCCAGACGCCGGCACAGGACGCTTCCTACGCAGCCCTAGCGAACGTTTCAACGCGTGATAGGTTTATGGCCATGCCGCGGGAATCAACAATTTCCCGGACAAATGCTGGACAAAACATCACGTGCAGTAGCTTCCGAGAGCCGCCTGTTTAACGGGATATTTTGGCCTTCCTCGCAGCGGAACAAATACCGCGAAATTTTCAGGCACGACCTAAAGCGGCCTGCCCGACGTAGCCTCTAGGAGTCTAGACGACTAAGCGAAGTCTGGCTCCCCTCCAGGGACGTGTCGCTCGATTCCGGCCCCTCCTGGCTCCTTGGCTAGCTCACCACCACGTTAACCACCCGATTCGGTACAACCACAATTTTCCGAACGGTTTTGCCGGTAGTGCTTTCTTTAACTTTCGGGGCGGCTAAGGCCGCCTCCTCTACGGCTTTATGGTCGAGATCTTTGCGTACGGTGATCCTATCGCGAAGCTTGCCGTTCACCTGCACGATAATCTCTACCTCATCCTCGACTAGATAAGCATCATCCCAAACCGGCCAAGCTTGTTGAGAAATTTGTCCGGAAAAAATCGGGAATCGCTGGCTTAATCTTTCCCAGAGTTCTTCAGACAAATGGGGAGCAAATGGATTCAGCAAGATCAACAACGTGCGTAGCGCCGTCACCGGCCTGCGTTCGGCGGTGGTGAAGGTATTAACAAAGATCATCATTTGCGAGATCGCCGTGTTGAAAGCTAGCGCTTCGATATCTTCGGTCACCTTCTTAATGGTAGCGTGAATGACCTTATTTTGTTGCGGGTCGGGTTCAACCTCGCTCAAATTAGGAGACAACTCCCAAGCACCCTCCTGGTTCTCGGTCATGGCTAAGCGCCAAACCCGGGCCAGGAATCGGTACACCCCTTCGACGCCGGCCATGCTCCACGGTTTGGTGGCCTCCAGCGGCCCCATAAACATCTCGTACAACCGTAGCGAGTCGGCGCCGTAGTCCTCGATAATTTCATCCGGGCCGATGACGTTACCCCGGCTTTTGGACATCTTCTGGTTGTCTTCGCCGAGGATCATGCCCTGATTCACTAACCGTTGAAATGGCTCAACGGTGGATACATAGCCAAGATCGAACAAGACTTTGTGCCAAAATCTCGCGTACAGCAGATGCAATACCGCATGCTCGGTTCCACCCACATAAAGATCGACTCCTCCGGGCTTCCCGCCGCCCATCCAATATTCTTCCGCGTCTGCGTCCACCAACCTTTGTTCGTCCGTAGGTGAGATATAACGCAGGTAATACCAGCAAGAGCCGGCCCATTGCGGCATCGTGTTCAGCTCGCGCTGCACACCATCCGGTAGTTGAACCCAGTCCTTCGCTTTCGAGAGCGGCGGCTCGATCGTACCCGTGGGCCGATAGTCATCCAACGGTGGAGGGATAACCGGAAGATCTGTATCGGGCAGGGCCTCATGATGGCCATCTCGCCAAACAATCGGGAAGGGTTCACCCCAGTAACGCTGCCGGGAGAAAAGCCAATCCCGCAATTTGTAATTCACCGATCTCCTCCCTAGTTCACGCTCTGCCAGCCAATCGGTAACCCGGGTTTTGGCTTCGCTGGTCGGCAACCCATTTAAGAAATCAGAGTTGATCGCAGTGCCCGATCCGCTGAAACAGCCTTCAACCGGATTGGGTGGCTGAACCACTTCACGGATCTCGAGACCGAACTTTTCGGCGAACTCGAAATCGCGTTCGTCATGGGCCGGAACCGCCATGATTGCGCCCGTGCCATAACTGGAAAGAACATAATCCGCAATCCAGATGGGAACCTTTTGGTTGTTCACCGGATTGATGGCAAAGCTGCCGGTAAAAACACCCGTTTTTTCCTTGGCCAGGTTGGTCCGCTCCAGATCCGACTTTTGCGCAACCTCATTTCGATAGGCATCAACGGCAGCACGCTGGGCCGCGGTAGTAATTTTGTCTACTAACTCATGCTCGGGCGCCAAGACCATGTAGGTGGCTCCGAAGAGCGTATCCGGTCGAGTAGTAAAGACGGTGATCTTGGCTTCTCTTCCCGGGAGCAGAAAGTCCACTTCTGCGCCTTCACTTCGCCCGATCCAGTTTCGCTGCAATAACTTGATCGATTCAGGCCAATCCAATTCGGAGAGCTCATCCTGCAACCGGTCGGCATATGCCGTGATTCGCAACATCCATTGGCGCATCGGACGCCGGACCACGGGAAACCCCCCGACCTCGCTCTTACCGTCCACTACCTCTTCGTTGGCCAGGACGGTGCCTAATTGAGGACACCAATTGACCGGTGCTTCGGCAACGTAAGCTAACCGGTGCTGGTCAAGATATTCGCGCCGGTTATCGGCGGATTCTTCCGGATGAGCTGCTTTTCGTTCCGCTTCCAACTCGGCGATTGGTCTTGCCTTCTTTTTGGCCGGATCGAACCAGGAATTGTACAGCTGCAGAAAAATCCATTGGGTCCAACGAAAATAGCCAGGATCCGTGGTATTGACTTCCCGGCTCCAATCGAAACTGAGCCCAATCCGGATCAGCTGCCCCTTAAACCGCGCGATGTTTTGCGCGGTGGTTACCGAAGGGTGTTGTCCGGTCTTGATGGCATACTGTTCCGCGGGTAACCCAAACGCGTCCCAACCCATGGGATGCAAGACATTGAACCCGCGCATCCGCTTGTATCGAGAGAGAATATCGGTTGCCGTATATCCTTCCGGATGTCCCACGTGAAGTCCCTCGCCACTGGGATAAGGGAACATGTCCATGACGTAGAACTTCGGTTTTGTCGGGTCGAACCCAGGTTCACCGGGGTTAGCGACCCGGAAAGTCTTTTCTTCCCCCCAGATGCGTTGCCACTTAGCCTCGAAATCGGGGAAGGGATACTGTTTTCGTCTCTCGCTCATTTGTCTTGTGACCCGGGAGGAGCAACTTTCGGGGTGTCATGTCACGATGCAAACACTTTTAGTTGCGACCTGGAATACTCATAAAACAAAGGAGATCGGCCAGATATTGGGATCGGGATGGAATGTGCGCGACCTCACCACCCTGGTAGAAGCTCCCAAAGTCGAAGAAACCGGCTCAACCTTCGCTGAGAATGCGGCTCTGAAGGCAGTCGCTGTCTCGAAGTCGTTCCCGGGACTGGTCTTAGCCGACGATTCCGGTCTGGTCGTCGATGCTCTCAATGGAGAGCCGGGAGTGTATTCTGCGCGATTTGCGGGCGAAGACGCTACAGACGCGCAGAATCGCTCTAAGCTGATCGGTCTTTTGAAGACACTCCCGGCTAGAGAATTTCCCGGGCGTTTTCGCTGTGCAATGGTTGTGGCCAGTAAGGGAGAGATACAGGGCTCATTTTCGGGTACCGTGGAGGGCATGGTAGTTCCTTTCGAGCGAGGTGACCACGGGTTCGGCTACGATCCCATGTTCATCCCGGCGGGCTACAGTGAGACCTTTGCCGAATTGCCAAGTGAGATAAAAAACCGTCTCAGCCATCGCGCCCACGCGCTCGCGCAAGCCGTGGCGTTCTTACAGAACGCATAGCCAATAGCCGATAGCCGATAGCCAATGCAGTAATTTGATTGGCTATTGGCTATTTGCTATCGGCTATTCTCCCCGATGAAGCTGCTCGTTACTTCTGATCTTCACCTGGTGCGCGCGTGGCGCGAGATGGTGCTCAAGGCGCTCATCCAATGGGTGCGTGAAGCGAGCCCTGATGCACTGGTGGTTGCGGGAGATATTGCTGTGGCGGCCGAGGCCGATACCGTGTTGGGTGAACTTCGCCGAATTTTCCCTGATGGACCGATCATCATTGTCCTCGGTAACCACGACTTCTGGGGTGGAGCCCTTGCGGGATGCCGGACCCTGGCAGCAACGGTTGAGCGGTTCTGGCAAGTCCCGGCCGAGCGATACCAGGTAACGCTGCTCGACCAAGAGAATTTCTATTCAGACGAACTCACTTTCGTCGGTGGCTACGGTCATTACGATCTCGGCTTCGCGGCTCCCGGCCTGCGCTATGAGGGCAAAATTGTTACTCGCGAGCATTATTTGCGGGGTCGGCCCCCGATCGAAAGTCCACTGCGCTGGCGCGATTTCGATTGGATGCCCGGGGTAACAGATGTTCCCAAGATTGCGCATGCCCAAGTAGAAGCCGTCCAATCCAAGATCTTGGCCACGAGTTCGCGCCGGATTTTTGTGGTGTTACACACTCCTCCATTTGAGGAGCTCTTGGGAGTTCCGGACGCGTCAATGCTTGACCTGAACGACCCACCGATTCGAGCCTTCTTCCGAGCGTATTTGGGAAACCGAGCCATGGGCGACATGTTACGCCTCTATTCGGAACAAATAGCGGGTGTAGTTTGCGGGCACACACATCGAGCAGCTGGACCTGTCGATTTGGGCGGCTTTCCCGGATTCAATGTCGGCTCTGATTATGGAGCGCCTCGCGGGTTTGTCGTGGATACCAACGAACCCACGATAGGGATTCGCTCAATCCCAGAGCTCGTGATATGATGTGTCATCCGATGGGTTCGGGCTGATGAAGCCCATTGACGAGAGCCTCCTCTACGATCATCTTCCCCACTCCCGGGGGGGACTATGGATAAGATTCGGAACATCGCTATCATTGCGCACGTTGATCACGGTAAAACCACTCTAGTTGATCAATTGCTGCGGCAATCGGGTACTTTTCGCGCCAACCAAAAGGTCGAGGAACGAGTCATGGACTCGATGGATCTCGAGCGTGAAAAAGGGATCACGATCAAGGCTAAGAACGCAGCGTTCAAGTACAAGGAGTATCACGTCAATATCGTGGACACGCCTGGCCACGCCGATTTTGGGGGCGAGGTGGAACGGATTATGAAGATGGTCGATGGTGTCCTTTTGGTGGTCGATTCTCACGACGGACCGCAAGCACAAACAAAATTTGTGTTGCGTAAGGCGCTCCAGAACCATGCTCAGCCGATCGTGGTAATCAACAAGATCGATCGGGAGAACGCTCGTCCGCACAAAGTGTTGGACATGGTCTTTGATCTTTTCGTCGAGTTAAACGCGACCGACGAGCAGCTCGATTTTCCCGTGATTTACGCGAGTGCAAAGGAGGGATACGCCGTCCGGGACATTCACGAGGCCCACCATGATATGGAGCCCCTGTTTGATTCGATAATCAAACATATTCCGCCTCCACCGGTGGCAAAGGAAACCTATTTCCAAATGCTGGTCTCGAACCTGGACTACAGTGACTACCTGGGCCGGCTCGCATTTGGCCGGATTATCAGCGGCCGAATCTCGGTTGGCGACTCCGTGGTTCTGATCCATAAAGACGGCCGCCGCGAGCGCGCTGGTGTAACCGCCCTCTTTGGCCACCAAGGCTTGGAACGGATCGAGATCAAACATGCCGGCGCCGGCGATATCATTGGGTTGGCCGGTTTTGAAGAGGTCGCTATTGGTGAAACCCTTACCGATAAGGAAGACCGCCAGGCCCAAGAATTTGTGGATATTGATCCACCCACGATCCAGATGAATTTTGTGGTTAACGATTCTCCGTTAGCCGGTAAGGAAGGAAAATTCCTGACCGCTCGCCACATTAAGGAACGTCTGGTGCGGGAGTGCCGGACCAACGTGTCATTGCAATTCGCGGAAACCGATGTGGCAGGGGTGTTTACCGTAAGCGCACGAGGCGAGATGCAGATTGCGATTTTGGTTGAGCAAATGCGCCGCGAGGGCTTCGAATTGTTGGTGTCGCGCCCCGAAGTGATTTACCACCGCGACGCCCTAGGTGAGCTCCTGGAGCCGTTGGAGACCTTGTACGTGGACGTGCCGAATGAGAACTTGGGCGATATTCTCCAGTCGTTGGCCGGCCGGAAAGCGGAAATTGTGAACATGAGTCATCACCCGCATAGCGTGCTGGTCGAGGCCGTGATTCCGACCCGCGGGCTGATTGGTTTTGAAACGGACTTGGTCAATCTTACTCGTGGCCTCGGCTCGATGAGCCATCTCTTCAAGGAATATGGGGCCTTCAAAGGCGAGATCGCGAGCCGGGCGAACGGTGTCTTGGTGGCAATGGAAGGCGGCGGATCGACGGCCTATGCTCTGAATAACGTCCAGGAACGCGGTAAGCTTTTCATTGGGCCACAAGAAGAAGTATACGAGGGGATGATCGTCGGGGAGAACGCTCGACCGGATGATTTGACCGTTAATCCCTGTAAAGCGAAACATCTCACCAATATGCGGAGTCAAGGGGACGGGAAAGGCATTCAGCTTGCGCCGGCTCTTAAGATGAGCCTGGAGCGCGCACTGGAATACATCGCCCAGGACGAATACGTGGAAGTAACGCCAAGAAATCTCCGTTTACGGAAGAAAATCTTGCAGTTCACCGCCCGGAAACGCGCTGCTAGTCTGCAAAAGGTAGGCGTTTAGGGCGCCTGCCGGGTTCCTGTCCTCGTCCTTGTCGTCATCCTCATCCCCGGAGGTTTTGGTTTGGCTTGATACAATTGATTGGTTCGGAGGGCGAAGAAAACCGAATCCGAGGCGATCAAGACAAGCTGGAGACGAGATCCTCTCGAGGGGGATGACGACGAAGAAGGACGAGAACGATTTCCTCCGCATACCCTAGTGCTCTTGACAAATACCCCTGCATAGGGTTGTATTGACCATCGCAGATTAACGCGCCAGCCGGCGTTTTTTCACCGGGCTGTTGTCTCCTCATCGGTCGTAGGCGCGGAATTGCTGAACCTTTTTAACCCTGTCCTCAATCTTTTTTTGCCCGAATCTATGGCGGGTCATAGCAAGTGGTCTAAAGTTAAGCGCTTCAAGGGCGCTCTCGACGCAAAACGCGGCAAACTTTTTAGCAAGCTCTCAAAAGAAATTATGGTAGCTGCTCGAACGGGTGGCGGAATCGATCTGAATCCGCGACTGAGATCAGCTGTGCTAGCGGCTCGCGCCCAAAACATGCCTAACGACACCATAGAAAGGGCAATCAAGAAGGGCACTGGCGAAATCGGCGGGGGCATGGTTGAGGAATTGGTCTACGAAGGTTACGGACCCGGGGGAGTGGCTCTCCTAGTGGAGGCAGCTACTGATAATAAAAATCGGACCGCAGCCGATCTTCGCAGTATTTTTAGTAAGAACCATGGGAACCTGGCTGGTTCGGGAGCGGTGGCTTATCTTTTCAAAAGGAAAGGCCAACTTACCGTGCCGAAGGCGTCGACCGAAGAGGATCGCCTTTTAGAAATTGTTCTGGAAGCTGGCGCTGAAGATCTCGCTTCCGACGACGAATTGTACATGGTTACTACTTCGCCCGATCACCTTTATACGGTCGGGGAAGCGATCCGCAAAAACTCAATACCAATCGATTCACAAAAACTAACTTTTGTTCCTGAAACTACTGTTACCATTCATGAACAGGGTTTGGCCGAACAAGTAATTCGTCTGTGCGACACGTTAGAAGACAATGACGATGTTCAAAGTGTGCACGGCAATTTCGATATCTCCGAGGAGTTAGCAACCAAGCTGGTGGATTAGGAGTCAGACTTACGAATTAGGAGTTACACGTTATTTAGAACTGAGGAAAATTTTCATTGGATGTTATGGCAGACTTAGATGAACAGTCGGCAGTCGTTAGCGAGGAAGTTACACCGGAAAAAAAGGTGAAACGGGCTCGGGCAGCGGCGGCAGCGACTAACAAAAAGGCCGCTAGCGGCAAGACTGGTGCAAAGCGGGTTAAAAAGCCGGCAGCGAAAGGCCAGGAGCCTGAGTTGAACCTCAACTCAGCTGAAACATTGCCGGAACCCCCGAGTAACCATCAAACCGCTCGCGGGCCCGGTACAGTGGTTACCGACGTTAAAGCCGAACCAGCAGCGGCGGTTGGACGGGTTAGTGAACCGATAGGGCGCACCGGCGACAACGGTAGAGAAAATGCTCAACCAGAGTCGGCGGTGATCACTGAGCAACCGCGCCCGGAACCGGTCTTTGGCGAAGGCTTAATCGAAGTCTCGGGCAAAGGGTTCGGGTTTCTACGAGATCCTAAGAGGAACTATGTTCAATCTCCCCAAGACATTTTCGTGACCCCAGAAGTGGTTAGGAAACACGCTCTGCGTGACGGTTTATGGATTAAGGGCGAGATCAGACGTGGTAGTCGTGGCTCTCAACTTTTCAGGCTAACTGAAATTAACGGAGAACATCCGGACCGATATCGGAATTTACCGGTGTTCGAGGAGTTAACCTCCCTGAATCCGAAGAGCCGGATTCGTTTAGAAACGGTGCCGGATCGTTATACAACCCGGGTGATGGATCTCATGACACCGGTGGGTAAGGGCCAGCGTGGGCTTATCGTGGCGCCGCCGCGTACGGGAAAAACCACGCTCCTCCAACATATCGCGGACGCCGTGGTGCGAAACCACCCGGAGGTCAATCTGATTATTTTGT
>JAFAZK010000311.1 GCA_019239825.1 Verrucomicrobiota bacterium
CTGTCGGTAACACGCGAAGAGCCTAAAGACATGCCTTGGCCGCCACTTTCAGGGCGGGATCCGCGCTACGCCTAACCCAGGACTGAAACCCTGGGCGGTTCTGTGTAGCCGCTTCGCGGCAAAAATCCGGCAAGTCCCCACGGGATAAAGCGTCTCTTAACGTACAGCACCTAACGCATCGACATTTAGCGAATTGTTGGTACACTCGACGCCGATTTTACTCTCTAGGGTATGGAGTAACTCCGGGAGGCCGAAGCTAACGACACCAAGACTTATTATGGACCCCGTACCACAGAGATCCGATCCCGCTGTACGAAGACCGACCGCCCCTGGGTCGGATTCGACGCAGGGCGATCAAAAAGCTGTAAAACGCATAGCCCCAAAAATCGGCCAAGATCAATCCGACCGGCGCGGTTCGCGCTCGGGACGAGCGTACGTCCCTATGGAAACAGCGGCATCCGGAGCTACAGATCAGCCGCAAAACGGACATCCCGTGCGAAAGGACTGGCGAAAATCCGCGCTTATCTACTTGCTGGTTGCGATGGCCATCGCCGGCATAGGTGGAGGCGGTTATTACGCGTGGAACCACATGGGAGGGACAACGTCATCGCAAGTTTTAATGTTGTCGGATAGCGATATTGATCAACAGCTTACCCAACAGACACGAGAGTCACTTCAACGGGGCGAAGTTCCTACTTATCTCCGGAATACCAGCCAACAGGTATTAGATAAAATAAAGAATGGTGAGGTGGATCTTGCCCGGAAACAACTTTTCGATCCGACCAAAGCCAGCGGCGTGATGATCCACGTCTCCGCGACCATTGATGGCCAACTGGCTCTCAGCGATGTGCTAACCGAGGAACACCGTCAGACCTCTATTATTCCGGTAAGCCGGAAGTCGATTACTCACTTTCATTTCCTAGTCGATTCGGCCGGCGCCAATGGAACGGTGACCTGCTCCGTGCCATCAAGCGACGGTATCGTTCTTCGTACGTCTCCCCTGGCCTCGGGTGCCCAAGCTGATTTAGAGATGCAACGCCGGTAGGTTCCAGGGCCAAATACAAATGAGTTCCCGCATGCATTCCTGGTTTGATCGCAGCTCAGAGCA
Organism: Verrucomicrobiota bacterium; assembly: GCA_019239825.1. Lineage (GTDB taxonomy): Bacteria > Verrucomicrobiota > Verrucomicrobiia > Chthoniobacterales > JAFAMB01 > JAFAVN01. The sequence goes on from JAFAZK010000311.1 coordinate 1,109, forward strand.
GCCTCTGGCGCCCGCGATGCTGGTTGGTTTGATCGTCACGTTGGCTGGCGCGGTGATTGCCCTCAACCAAGTCAGCCCGTGGTTCTCGCCGGTTCTACTCCTAATATCAATCGGCGGCATGGTGTTCGTCGCAATTCGGCAGACCAGCACCGTTCCCGCTAATTCGTCTCGAGCGCGAGAAGAGAACTTCTCTAAGCTTGGCGCAATCGATTTTGCACAAACCGAACAATGGCTGAAAGCCAACGTTCGTGGCCAGGACGAAGCGATCGAGATCGTAATCTCGAGTTTACGCAGCCAAGTGGCGATTGCCCAGCGAGGACAGCTCTTAGGGTCTTTCTTGCTAGTTGGCCCCACTGGGACCGGCAAAACCTTTCTACCCCAATTGCTAGCCCAAGCTTTGTACCCGGACAGCGAGCCGGTCCTTCTGCGGATGAATCAATATAAGACTAATAACGATGTTCAGACGCTGCTCGGCCCGCCGCCGGGTATGGCGGGATATGAGGTGGGAGGCTCGCTTACTCGGCCGGTCTTGGTTAATCCAAAGCGGGTAGTCATTCTGGATGAGCTGGAGAAAGCCCACCCCGACTTGCATCATTGCTTATTCGACATCCTGGACTCCGCCACCTGCCGCGAGAAAAGCAGCGGGAAAGAAGTGGATTTCAGCCAGTGTGTCTTCTTTGGGACTAGTAACGCTGGTGTAGAAACCCTGCGAACCCTGCGCCAGCAGATCGATCCCACGAAAGACCAAGCGTTGTGGCTTGGACAGAGCCGCGATGCGCTGGTCGATAATGCCGGCTTCGACCGGGCCTTTCTAGCCCGATGGTCCCATATCATTCTAATGGACGAGCTTTCTCCCTACCATGTCGCGGAAGTCGCTTGCCTGCAGTTGGCTCGCTACTGGCGGGATTATGGCATTGAATTGACCTACACTTCTCCTGAAATCCTGCTGGATACGGTAGCCAAGAATGTCGAATTCAAACAGTACGGCGTCCGCCAGCTGGAAAATTATCTAAAACAAACAACCAACTCCGCCATCGTACAGGCCCGTACTTCCGGTTTCAGAAAAGTCCGGCTCGAGGCTGGGCCGAATAACGAGCTGTTAATCCAGCCCGTTCTCGAAGAAGAATTGGGTGCACCGGGAGCATCATTCCAGTGAGTGGATTTGATTTCAGAGGGTTAATCAAAAATCAGTGGGTCATCGTTTGCTCACTGGTCGGGTTGGTCGCGCTGTGCACCACGATGGTGGATGTCTTCACCGGCAAATTCGGTTCGAGTACCAGCACTCCGACAGCCAGCAATAACCAGACTACGAATAATAACCAGACCGGCAATCAAGTAACCCCGCAACCGCAAGCCGTGAGTAAGCCAAAGCATGGAAGGCAGTGGGTGCTCGATGCCGCCGGGGCAGGCGATGCCGACGCAAAGGATTTTGCCACCATCGTAAACAGTCTACAGGACGGTGACACCGTGCAGGTAAAAGCCGGCAGTTATAACGGACCGCTGGCGCTAGCCAAGTCGGTGGTCATCACCGGCGATACCGATCAAAAGACCGGGGCCCGCGCTTCCATCCGCTATTCCGGTACCGGCTGTGTGATTACCGGCGGCCAAGTGACGCTTCAGAATCTCGATGTTAGTGAAACATCCGAAGGAGGCACCGCTCTCATCTCGGCCGTTTCACAATCCGTTGTGCAGATCAAAAACTGCAATCTCTTCTCGTTAGGAAGCAATGGCGTTGCGCTGTCGGAAAATGGGCAGTTGACCTTGCAGGACAGCTCTTTGCGGACGGGAAATAAGGGGACCGCCTGCATCGTTAAGGGATATGCCAAGGCCACTATCGAACGCTCCAGTTTCGAAGAAAACCTAAGGTGTGTCGACTGTGTTGAACAGGCTTCCGTGGCCATAAACGACTGTAACTTCCAAAATAATACCAGCGACTCCGATAAAGCCTCATTGGTCTATTTCGGCAGTACCGGATCTGCCCAGATCAGTCGCTGCACCTTTACGGAAAACACGGTAACAATTACAGATGCTCAAGGGATAATGACCCTAACCAGCTGCCGTTTTGAAAAGAACCGCGAGGGCCGCTACAAGTATACAGTGGGAGCCGGTGCCTCTGGGCAAAATGCTTATGGAAAGCTCACCATAAGCGCCTGCGAGTTCATTTCGAATCCAACCGCGGTGTCGGTTTCGAACGGGGGTCAGCTTACGATGGACGGCTGTAAATTCCAAAGCTGTGGTCAAATTCCAAAGGCGGGGGATGTAGTAATCAATTGCGCGAATCTCCTGATTATGGGTCAGGGTTCGTTCGCCACAGTGACAAACACGACTTTCACTGACGTTCAATTCGCCGGTGTCTTAGTCGCCGATCAGGCCCATGCCACTTTGAAGGATATCACCATCCAGGGAGGCCAATACGGCATCGATTTGGGTGTAAGTGCAACCAACCTCTCGAAGGGCGGATCTGCCGACCTGGAGAATGTCACGTTATCTGGCCAAACCGCACAGGCGGCGCGGCTAACCCGGGCCAGCTTTCTGAAGCTGTTTAAGTGCCACGTCGACGGCGAAGCTTGGGACAGCTCGATCTATGTCGATACCGAGTCGATCCTCGAAATGGCCGGTTGCGATGTCAAAGGTGGAAAAGGAAACGGGCTGGAAGTCGCGGGTTCGAATTCACAAGCGCGAGCCCAAGAATGTCAGTTCCTGAGCTTCCAGGGTACCGGAGTGCTCGGGAGAAATGCAGCCAAAATTGCACTCACCAGCTGCACATTGGAACAGAACGATATCGGCGCCCAGGCCATCGAAAGCGCCATGGTCACCGTGGAAAACTCCACCATTGGATCTAACCGGACCTACGGAGTTTCGGCGCTTAATGCCGGTTATGTCAGCCTGGCGAACACTAACTTCACGGATCAAGCGAACCAAAGCAATAAGGACGGTTCTTCGACCGTTCGAATCTCCGACAAGCGCGCCATGACGGCAAATCAATGAGAATGAAAGGCATTTTAACCGCGAATGGACGCGAATGAACGCAAATAGATTGCATCCCCATGCACGTTAATTGGTGTCCAGTTACCGTCGGCTTTTTAGTACTAATCAACTGCGCCTGTCGCGCCATAGCGAAGCGGAGGCGGATTCCTATGCAATTGAAATGCCTCTTATCCGCGTCCTTCGCGTCCATTCGCGGTTAATCTTTGTATTCTCTGTGTGTCTGTGGTGAAATAGAAGTACTAACAATGGCTGACATCCGCGGCATGACAGATTGGGAGCAACTCAAGCGGCTGCTCGAAAATCAGGATGATGACGGCAAGACCATGAGGATCGACGAACCGGCGTTACTGGAGCATCTCCAGGCCCGGGTGAAAGGTCAGGACGCGATTCTGAAAGATGTCGCCAGGTTGATTCGCCTACAGGCGGCCAAGCAACAAAAAACTCGCCCAATTGCTAACCTCCTGTTTCTCGGACCGACCGGCACCGGCAAGACCGAGCTAGCCAAAGCGATCGCGACCTTTCTTTTCAAGGAAGAAAAGGCCATGTTGCGCTTCGATTGTTCCGAGCTAAACGGAGCTCACTCCAAAGATCGACTGATTGGAGTACCCGCGGGTTACATCTCTTCGGAACAAGGCGGACAGCTTACTCGTCCGGTCATGGCAAGCCCAAGGCGATTGATCCTTTTCGACGAAATCGAAAAAGCTTACCCGCCGGTCTTCGATCTATTTCTTCAGCTCATGGGCGAGGCACGTCTCACCGAACAAGGGAGCGGCAAAGCCGTTGATTACTCGCAAACCATCATTGTGTTAACCAGTAACGCTCACGCAGAGCAGATTGGGCAGATCCAACGAGACGTCACGGATTACCATGACATGGTAAACTCGATTAAGACCTATCTGGCTGAATCAAAAGTCTTCCGCCCGGAAATTGTGGGACGGATCGACCGGGTCTACGTCTTCCAACCTTTGAGCGGCATGGTCATCGCGGAGGTCGCTCTCCTCAAGATCTCGAAGTTAGCGGAACAATACCGGCTAAAAGTGCATTTTGTTGCGCCCGAGCTATTGCTAAAAGCGCTGGCCGCAAACGAAAAGGTAAGCCGTTTCGGCATTCGTGAGCTCGAACGAATCCTTGATGAGATGCTGGCTAACCAATTGTTACAGGCCAAAGACCAAGGAGCTCGCGAAGTTGCTTTAGAGGCTAATGAGGCGGGTGAGGTCGTGGTCGTGCCCTCCGCTTAGGGGAAAGAATTTCACTGCAAAGACACAGAGAACACAAAGATTAACCGCGAATAGATACGAATGAACGCGAACAAGAGGCCTTCGAACAGAGAAGAACGCAGGTCAGGATTGCTGCCGCATCATCCAAGTCTAACTGGACAGCTATTAACCCATGTCAGAGCGCGATCTATTCGTGTGGATTCGCGCCCATTTGCGGTTGCCATGATGCTACTTGCCGCAGGTACGCTGGCGCAACCGGCGAGTGCAGGTCCATTTGAAACCCTTAAGAATTTCTTTGTGCGGCCACAACCGCAAGCCCACGTAATTCATCACCGGCACCCGAAAGAAGCCAAAGACGCGCCGAAGGATGCACCGAATGACTCTCCCTCCCCGGTAGCTCCTCCAGTCGATCAACAAACCAATCAACAACCGAATGGCGCTCCCCAACAGCAGAACACGGGACCACAGAACACGGGACAGCAGAATGCAGGACAGCAGCAGAACGCCGGACAGCAGAACACGCTCAATAACAACAACCGGCCAGGACGGCCTGCGCTTGCTTCTGCGCCACTCTTTTAAGTAATCAGTGAGTCAGTAATCAGTGAGTCAGTAATCAGTCACGCGGTGGACCATTCGCCAATTACCGCGAAGCGCGTCTCGGTCGCTACTTTCGGGGCGCATCTTGTGATACGCGTAACCGAGCGCTGAAGCCCTGGGCCGTTCTGTAGACTATTTCATGGTTAAGAATTGCACAGAGCTTCAAATTTCTGCGCCACGCACACTACTATGACTAGCGACGGCGCTCATTGCGAAGTGCTGGCCGTCTACGGAACACTCAGGCGACGCTCTGTCTTCCATAAGCTGCCTGTGGCTGCCTCCAGGCTCCAATTCATCAGCCACGGGTTGATCCGGGGCCAGGTCTTTTGGCAGCGCACGTATCCGGCGTTGATTGAAGATCGGGGAATCGCGCAGGTCGAGCTTTTCCGGATGGTCGATCCGAATGTTTTGGGAGACCTGGATCGCTATGAAGGATTCGACTCCACCAACCTCCGAGCATCATTGTTTGTACGCACTCAAGTGTTGCTCTTGAACCCTCGAGTGCGGGCTTGGGTTTATTTTCTGAATGTGCAAATACCACGCGGGACTCAGCAGAGAGATTTCACCACAAAGGCACAAAGGTGGTGAAATCTCTTGGCTTACGGTGCTGGCCGAGCAATCGGTGGTGCAACATCCCGTAAAGGGCTTGGAGCATAAGGACCGTAAGATCCCAGCCCCTTCCCCCAACCGTATTCGAAAATAATCTCGCCGTGAATTTCCAGCCCTTTAACCGGTGCGGTCAGTTCGGTGTCTTTGGTAACGTCGATCGGATTGGCACTTGCCGTCAGGCTCTGGCGAGAAACCTTTGGCTCAACTACGGCACCGTCCGGCAATACGATCGAATAGTAGGTTCCCACTTTTGATCGGCCCGGCGTGGTGAATGCGATCAACCAATAATGGATCGGCAGCGACCGTTCTTGGATATTGGCAACTGTCAGATTGCCAATGCCGTAATAGTGAGCGGCCCAGACTGTCGCTACTTTGACCACCTTTGATTGCTCAATCGGCGAAGATGCGGAGGCAGCTTCGGCCTCAAAACGATAAGTTGTCTCTTCGCCATTCACCCCGGCATGGCGGTCCTGGAAAAGCAGCGCTGCATTGACGTGACTCGCTGCGACCAACGCCACGAAAGCCGACGAAAAAAACGCTAAAACGGAATCTCTTTCCAATCGCATTCTTCTCTACTTCACAAAGCGATCGCCCACACTCTTACAGCGAATTGGAACGCCGTCAACGACGAGTGGCTGGTCCATCCTTGAGCGAGCGCTCTGAATGCGCGATCAAATTCACGCATTTTTGTAAGCAGCCATTGTCGGTCCTCGGCAACGATAATGGTTTGCCTCGACCGATTCAGTGAAGAACGGCTCGAATCGCTGATGGGCGAATGTTGTTAAGACCTAACACGAGGCTTGACGGGCGACAGAACAAGCACAAGAGCATCGGTGATTGATCTCCGGAGAGATATCGAGTATCGATAGCTCTCGCAATTACTATGATTCTGAGAATATGTGCATTGTTCCTCCTTTTCCCAAGCCTCGACTCGATTGCTGGCTCCGACTCTGGTAAACGTTCCGGTTCAGGTATATTCGACCTCCTGCCGGGCGACACTGTTGAGAAGCCGGTTGAAAATTTGCAGGGCAAGCCTTGCTGGTCGAATCCCAACATCGCCGGAGTTGTGCTGCGAGGCACCTGGGCGAAATTCGAGCCAGCGGCGAACCAGTACGACTGGAGCTATCTTGATACCGGGGTGAGCTTAGCCCAAGGACATAACAAGAAGATTTCTATTTCGGTTCATGCCGGGGTCGATTCTCCCACGTGGATCTATGGGCTGGGTGCTAAACCGTTTGAGGTCCCCGGGTATGGGACTATGCCGCTACCATGGGATCCGGTCTTTAAGCAGTACTGGACACATTTCGTGCAAGCATTAGGGGCCCGCTACAATGGCCTATCCGTGGTCGCCTACATCACGATGGGCGGTCCCGGACGCCTCGAAGAAGATTATCTCTGCAGCACACCAGCGAGCGTACATAGCTTCGATGCAGCGGGCGGAGTTTCCGCTTGGATGACCGCCGCCGTAAACATTCTTGACCTGTATGCGGCAGCTTTCCCGAACACTCCGTTCCTTTATGCCTACGGCAGTCCGGCTACCCAGCCAAAGTCGAGTATACCCTTCAGTGATGTTACGAGTTATGCCGCTAAGGCCTACTCCGGCAGATACGGGATCAAATCGGACGCATTGCACCCGCACATGTCTCGGTCGTTTTGGCCTAATACAAAAATCCCGGCTTTGTCTTCATCGACCACCGTCGGCTACCAAATGCTTAAAGAGTTTGCAGGCGGAACAGTCGACGGAGGCACTCTAAAAGATGCACTGGACTTTGGCGTTTCGAGCAAAGCTCACTTCATCGAAGTGTACGACCACGACTGTAATGATCCGAGTGAGCAGTCGGTGATCTCCGCGGTTAACCATCGGTTGCTATCCGACTATCCCTAAAAAACGCCCTCGATTGCTTTGCCTTCCATGCCGGCGGGAATCGGCAAGTCAAAGAGCCGAAGAATTGTTGGAGCGATATCCTGAATCTGCAGCCCTTCCAAACGTCCCGCACCCGGTTTACCGCCATTTGGTTTAGCAATAAACACACCATACTGTCCGTGGTTGGCGTCATCCGGACCAGTGTCATTCTCAAACGTATAAATTGAATTTCGGCCGACCGTACCGGCAGAACGCCAAGCCAGGTTACCAAAATAAACCATTAGATCTGGCGCCACACCGTTCCTGGTTTGATAAAGTTCTTCCGGTCGAAAAACCTTAGTGCTGATGGGACGCCCTTTTTCATCTGGAATTGCCTCAATCTTCTCGATGAGCTCGGATCGAATCCGATCGTATTGACTAGCGTCAACGGTTCCCTGCGGTTCACGACCCTTTAGATTGAGGAAAATTCTCGAGTAATAACCGCCATCTCCCCATGCTTTTGTCTTAGACCAGTCCACTTTCAGCTTAGCGAACGGAGTTGGCGTTGTTGGCATCTCAAGTAGAGCCAAATAACCTTCCTTGATCAGCCATTCGTTAATGCAGATTGAACCCTCCATTTTCTGCGCCCCATGGTCTGAAACCACAAAGACGGCAGTGTTCTTATCAGCAAGTTTTAACAGTTCTCCAATCTCAGTGTCGACCAGTTGATAGTAATCGAGAATGACGTTTTCGTAAGAGTTACCGGCCCGATAATTGCGGTGAGTCTTGTCCATGCAGGCCCAGAATGCGTGCTGGATTCTGTCTACACCAATCTCAACCATCATGAAATAATCCCATTCCTTCTCCGCCAACAGATACCGCGCCAACTGGAACCGCTTTCGCGTCATTTCGAAGATCTCTTTTAGAATGAGATCTTTTTTGTCGGACCTGAATTCTCGCACATCAAGAATGTATTCACCCACTACCTCGGCGATCTCGTTTTTAAATTCAGGCGGATAGGTGTATTCGGCTTTGATATCCGGAGTGAGAAAATCGCCCACCAGAATCCCATTAACCGGCTTGGGCGGAAATGTCTGCGGAATGCCTATGAGCATAACCCGCTTGTTATGTCGAGAAAGAATGTCCCAGACTCGATCCTCTTTGACCGCAGTTGAATTCGCGATCACATGGTTTTCATATGAGTAGTCGGCCCGGTTGCGAAATCCGTAGATTCCAAGCGTGCCCGGCTTTTTCGACGACATCATCACTGACCAAGCGGGGACGGTAATTGGCGGATCACACGATCGAAGAGGGCCGTGTACACCTCGTTCAATGAGTGCCCGGATATTGGGCAGGCGGTCAAGCCAACGGTCAAAAATCAAACCCGGTTCTGCACAATCCAATCCGATGACCATTACTTTCGGCTTAGATCGCTTTAGCCAACTAAGAGGCACTGTCTTCTCCAATCACGCTGAGTAGTAACTTCACAATACTTTTGCTTCCGCTTTTTCGTTCTCCCTTAAAGCAGTATCTTTGGCTTTTCGCAAGACTCTAAGAACGCCCGCATGTTCTTGGGGGCCTAAGGCGACGTTTAGAATAAGGGCATGATGCTAGCTAAAGAAAACGCACCTGGAATGGAGCAGCATGAAGTGACACCAGGCTTGCAGGAAAATTACAACTGTGAAAGGGAGTCCTCATCCGCGCAAAAGCAGACTTTGGTTACGCTGCTAATAATCATTCCATGCGAATGGTATATATGGCACTTCTACAAGTTCCAGAAACCTAACCAACCGCAAAGACCCGATGCATTCTTGTTGCTATTTCAGGCTTATGGTTCTTAGTACGAGCGTGTCAAGCGGATGGCAGACCGTTGGCGGCACGAACGAGCGCTAAGAAAAGGTCCAACCACATCATTGATATGCAGAAACCGAAGATATTTGTACTGGGTTTGGATTCGGCCACCTGGGACTTAATGCGACCCTGGATCGACGAAGGTCACTTGCCGAACCTAGCAAAACTGGTTGCTCAAGGAGTTTCCGGTAAGCTTGACTCTGCCATACCGCCACTGACACCTCCGGCATGGACTTCCTTTATGACCGGCAAGAACCCGGGAAAGCACGGTATCTTTCATTTCCTTGAACCTCAGCCGGGCAGTTATGCCATGCGCTACGCCAATGCCGGATCGCGACGATCTCAAACGATCTGGCAGCTGCTCTCGAAAGGCGGGTGCAGCATCGGATCCATCAACGTTCCGTTCACTTATCCACCCGAAGAGGTCAACGGTTTTCAAATCTCCGGGATGGACACGCCTTCAGAAAAAAGCGCGTTCATTTTCCCCCAGTCTTTGAGAGAAGAGCTGGAACGCACCATTGGACCGCTTTCGCTCGAGCTGCGCTTTCTCGGGGCGATGACTTCTGATGAGAAACATCAGAAAGCGCTCGATGAAATGGAGGCGCTGGATAACCAATGGACCAAACTAGGACTTTACGTTTTAGAGCATCACACCGCGGACGTCATGATGTTGACTTACATGTCGATCGACACCGTTCAGCATCATTTCTGGCACTACATGGATCCGCAGCACTTCCTTCACGATCCTGCTGGAGCCGAGAAATTTCGCGACGCCATACGTGGGGTCTACCAGCGGCTTGATCGGGCAGTCGGTGAATTCACTAGTCGTCTGCCGGAGGAAACTGTTGTCTTTGTGGTTTCCGACCATGGTGGCGGGCCAGTCTCCGACCGGGTTGTTTATTTGAATCGCTATCTCGCGCAACTTGGCTTGTTGAAATACCGCGCAGACTCAAAGTCCGGGCTGCAAAGCACTCGCCAAAAGATTGTACGAGGAGTTTATCGCCTCATCCGCGGCTCGCTCAGCTCTAGTCAGAAGAAGGCCTTGGCAAATCTCTTTCCGAAGCTTCGCGAGAAATTTGAGGGCGCTTACACCTCTTATGCGAACATCGATTGGTCGGCCACCAAAGCCTATTGCAGCGAGGTGCTCGCTTCGCCTCCGAGTATTTGGATTAACAGTAAAGGGTCCAAACCGCACGGTATCGTCGATGACTCCGAATATGAGGACCTCGTCACTTTTATCACGGGCAAGCTCCGAGACCTCAAAGATCCTAGAACCGGCGAGCCGGTCATTCCCCATATCTACAGACGAGATGAAGTTTTTCAGGGACCATACGCGGGCGAAGCGGCGGATTTGATTCTGGATTGGTGGAGCCAGAATGCGTTCTCTAGCAGCCCGAGCTTTCCCGAAGACAGTGATAAGCCGCCTCTAGTCGTACGAGAGCGGCAGCCGATGAAAGAGTCGGAATGGGCAGGCACTCATCGAATGCAAGGCGTCTTGGTCGCGAGAGGTGGGCCGGTGAAAAAAGGGGCAGAGATAGGTGGCGCTCGCTTGATGGACATGGCTCCAACCTTGCTTTATCTAGCGGGGCAAAAAATCCCGTCCGATATGGATGGCAAGGTTCTGCTCGATCTTTTTGAGCCGGCTTTTGTCCAGGCCAACCCAGTTCAGTATGAGGAAGTCTCAGGTGAAAATCAGAGCGGAGGCCAAGGGGGCGCCTATTCGGCCGAAGAAGCAGCAGCGGTGGAGGAGCGCCTTAAGGCGCTTGGCTACATCGAGTAAGGCAAGTTTTCGGAAGGGCTCGTAGCCTTTACTCCAGGGCTCCTCAGGTACAACTTTGGCCATGCATCCGCCCGGGACCACATTCCGGGCAACAGCTAGCTTCCCGACGGTGTCTCCGGTTTCTGACGGAAGCTCCGTAAATAAGGTCCAACAAAACTCAGCGCTTCTTTGGCTAACCCTAGCTCAGTCTTCGAGAACGTCTTAAGCAGAAGAAGGATGCCGACATAGACGCCAACAGCCGCCGAATAGACCAATATCTTAAGGACGAATTGTTGTTGGCTATTAACTATGTTGTGGCAGGCGATCAACAGTCCACCCATCGCAAGCCCGGCGCATATTGGCCTGATGAAAGTATCTGGCAAGCGTGAAAGGAGACGGCGCCCGCTGAGAACCACAACAAAGGCAGCGAATGGTAGGATCTCACACCAGGATGCAATCACACATGCGCTCATGTAACCGTACTTTGGTATAAGCCAAGCTTCCAACGCGATGCGCACGATGAGCGCAATGCTAATAATCAGAAAGAAAAACCGTTGACGACCCAACGCTGTGAAAACGTAGGGAAACAGCGCTGACACAAACAGCGGCACGAAGGCTAAGCCAAACCACTGTAAGGCGCCGGTCGAGGCAATAAACTTCGCGCCAAGAACCGTCCGCACCACTGCTTCAGGTGCGAATAGGAAAACGATCGAGCCAGGCAGGCTTAAACAGACCAACCATTTCAGCGCCCGATCGTAGGCAGCCCAGAATTGGGGAAGTGAGTCCTTGGCGAGTCGCACCAATCCAGGGTACAGCGGCAGTACCAGGATCATTGACATTAGTCTGACAGCCAGAAGGATTCGATAAGGGCCGCCAAATAGGCCGGCGGAATAAGCATCAGCCAACCAATACAGCAACAAAGAATCGAGCTGCCAACCTATCTGCCGCAATAATAGGCCGCCGCCCAGTGGGACTGCCTCCCCAATTAACGTCTTCCAGAGTTGAACATCCCTTTGCAGCGAAACCCAGAGGCCAAAACGCCGGCCCACCACCTGAGCATAATAAAACCACAACAAGAGATTTGCGGCTAAATGGGCAAAGACAAGTCCCCACAAGCCTAGACCGAGTTTCAGTGTGAGGATAATGAAACCCAGGAGCGCGGCCTTGTGTAGGGTGAATCCAATTGAATTGAATTCCATGTCCTCATGCGCCCGCAGCACCGCGGCGTAGCTCACCCCTTGTAGCAAAGTCAGACTGGCCACACCCATCACAAAAGAGAGTGTCTTGACCTGTCCTGGAACGTTCTGCACCAGAGCGGCGATCGAAAGGAGAATCAGGAACACGAAAAAAAGCACCCACATCAAACCCTTGGCGCTTCCGAGCAGACGGTCCAATTCTCCCGGTCGGCGAGCCATTTCCCGGACCAGTATGTTAACCAAACCAAAATCCGCCAGGAATTGAAATAGGATGGCAAAAGCCAAAAGATAGTTGTAAGTGCCAAAGGAGCTTACCGGCAGCGTCCGAGCTACAACAATCACGGAGAGGAACTGCAAGCCGCCACCAACGACTCCGGCTAGAGCTCCCCAAGCCGCATTCTTGACGATTCGTTGTGAGGCTTTCATACTCGCGTAAACCGCCAGGCGCTAGAAATCGCACTCCCGTTCGCCAACAACCAAAAGCCGGGGGTTCCGCCGCTACACCTTCGTGATTTCATTACTACTCTATAAGAGAGACGCTAAGTGGCTGGCCGCTGCTCGAGCCGCAATGCCACCAAAATCGAAAATCGACTTTTGCTTACCTATTGCGTTCTCTCGAATGGCCGCCACTTCTCGTTCCACGTCAATATCTTGACGCTCAATGGTATCGGCAAACATGCGCTTACCAAAATCGTACAGGGCCCGATCGAATTCATTTCGTTTTTCTACGGCTGCGAGAATCTCAGGATCCAAAGATTCGGTTTTCGGGCGACCCCGTGATTTACGGTAGCTCGAATAAGAAGAGAACCTCCAACCGAACAGATGCTTAAGCAGAACTAGGCCCTCCGGAAAGCGGTCACTCACACCAACGAAACTGAAATGCCGCACCAGGTTTTCTTTTGCTTTCTCAAGAACGCTAGCATTGCTCCAGCGATCCAGCTCCTGCTCAGAAGGCGGCGCTCCGGCCCGGAGCGAGCGCCGTAAAAGTTTAACCGGTCGAAATTCAGTACGATCGATTCCCGCGACCGTCTTGCACTGGAGATTCTGGTTCCAGCGCGCCAAATCCAAGAAAGCTAAAAGATCCAACCGTTCTCGATTGATCCTATGGTAGAAAGGATTAGCGGGATTAGCCTTGGAGTAAGAGTAGGCAGAGATGCATCTTTCAACCGGGTCTCGCAAAAAGGTGATGTAGGTAGAGGGCTGAGGCAGATATTCATGGAGGCCGAAGCTCATATGCCCTTTGACGACCTGCAAGGCAGCCAGCCGCCGCTCAGGGAGCTGTTTGAAGTGATTGATTGACCATTCGATGGCTCCTCCGAAGATGGTGTAGATCCGAAAGGGATTATATTCCCCTTCGATGATCCGGTGCAAAGTGGTGCCGGCCGTCTTGTGAATGTGCAAGAACAGTATCGCCGCGCCCGGCGAAATATTGTTGCTGGTAACACCAGGAACTTCCATATGCTGCCGCCTTCCCTCGCTTTAGTGGACCACAGCCTGCTCTGTAAGATCCCGGGCGCCGTCCAATAAATTTACCTGTGAGCGGTAACTCTGGAAAGCTATCCGAGAGTTCTTCATGAAATAATCTTCTACCGCCGGATTAGTGTGATTCCCGCCCAGGCGCTCAACCCAGATCCTTTTGTAGCGTGCCCGGAGATCCTCCAACTCCTCGATGCCGCGGATACATGGATAACCTCTGAATTTATCGATAAAATGCGGGACCGGTTGCGTGGCGTCGTAGGTTATCTTGTTATCCAGCATCGTGTTGATGGAATAGTTTGCCTTCATGTGCGAGTAAAACTCGAACATGTGTGGGACCGAAATAATTACACAATCACCGGGCCGCACATTCTCGGCGATAAATTTGGCAGGACTGCGCGAATCCGCGCGATACAACCCTAGGCGTTCGCCATAGAACGGTTCCGTGGGATTGGTCGAAAGCCGGTAAGTTTTCAGGACAAAGCTGTTCGCGCTAAGAATGAAGAGGGCGAGCAGCACCGCGGCTACGCCCCATCTCAATTTGTAATGTCTTAAGCTGCAGACCATCTCTAAGAGCTTAAATAGGATTCCGACCGAAACCAGTATCAGCATTGCTTGGTAGCCGTAGCAATAACGAACCGCATAGGCGGGTAAGAACTCTGTATAGCAGATCATCAACCCTGCAGTAAGAACAAAAAGATAACGAATGGGTCGATAGCGCCAGCAAAACACAATTCCCAGCAGGCCAACCAGCGACATCACGCAGTAATTCTCAGCAAAAAGTAACCAATAGATGTAGTAAAACGGATTAAATTTCGTTAGGTCGAGAGGAACTAACTCCGGGCTAGTGACTTCAGATAGGTTATTGCCGGTCTGCAGATAGGTCGGCAAAGACGCAACTTGCCGATGGGTTAACTGTATCAGTACCACAAAGCTCATGTAGAAGCAGCACCGCCACAAGTGCCAGTCCTTCATCCATTCGTACTCGCCCCATTTCAGGGCGAACATACAAAGAAACAATATCGGAAGTAGGAACCCAGACCCCTCCCAGGTCAGGTAGGCCAGTGTAAAGGCAATCGACGAGGCGGTTAGAAAGCCGCGCCGGAGCGGGTTTGTTCGGATCGCCTCATAAAAACACCAGATCGACAACAGGGCAAAGAATTGCTCTTGCGAAGGCCAAAACGCGTTTCGACCCCAGAAAAGACCTGCCGGAAAGGTTGCGTAAATCAAGGCCGACACCAAGCCGACTCCCCAACCCATCATCCGCCAGCCAGCTACTCCGATCAGCAAAACCGTCAATGTGCCGTATATGACGGACGGCGTTCTGTAGGCGCCTTCGCTCTCGCCAAGAAACTGACGAGCGGCCGCGATCGAGTAGGAGACCAATTCGTAGGTCGTGACTTCTCGTTCATAAGGACCGACCTGAATAAACGGATAGCCTCTTTTCTGGACCCCATGAGAAAACTGAATAACACCCGTCTCATCAACATCGAGCGACATTTTGGTGAGGTCATGGAGACGCAAACCCAACCCCAATAGAACGACGCTCCCGAGAGCAACCACTTTCCCGTATCGACGGAGCCACCAGCGCGCCCCAGGCCCTTGACCCGGTTGACCCTCGGCCTCCTTTGTTGGTTCGGACACGGACGGCAGTTTTCCGCGAGGGAAAAACAACAGCAATTTTCCAACCAGCAGGAGGAAAACGCACCCAAGAATAAACTTTGGTTGAAAACACCAATTGTTAGGAAAACGGACATCAAACGTGAGGAGCCAGCAGGCGAGGATCACCGCCAGGACACAGAGATGGAAAATCGCGTCAAACGTCCAGAGCCTCTCTGCGGGGTGTCTTATGAGGGCGCTGGAAAAGCTTCCAAACACCAACCAGGCGAGCAAAAGCGAGGTCTCAACGACGACAGCGAGCCCGCCCCAACTGAGAACCGTCTGAAGGTCGTAGATTGGCGTCACCCCCGGAGTCGCGAGCTTCTGCTCTAAATCACCCCACGGCGATAGCCCATACTCCGAACATATCACCGCACGTTCCTTTTTATCAGCATACAGAAAGGCGTTCCAAGAGTCGTCTGTTCCGAACCGCCGCAGGTCTCCCTTTCCGGTCACGGTATACCCCTCGGCCAGCAGCATGGCCGGCTGCGTTTGCGAGCGGACCCGGATCACGATCGAGTTATTGCCGTTGCGCAGCCACCGGGATATTTCGTAGGCCAGCAACAGGGGTTTCGTCGAAAATACCTGAGGTGAGACTGGGCGATTTTTGAGTTCTTTGACGAACGGCTGCGTCACGATTGTGTTGATGCTGAGCTGGGACGCATACGACTGAGTCGCGGTTGGAGGCCGCGTAACCTGAGTCGTAAACGGCTGGGTGACGATCAGGCGCCCGTTAATAATCAGATTGTAATCGCCGGTGGCTGCGATTTGTAACCAGGTCTCCCGCCGTTTCGATGGAACACTTACATTGGCGCTAAAAGACGCCTGATACGAGCTACCCTCGGCGGAGCCGATCCACTTAGCCGACGGTTTCGTTTCCAGTAGCCGTGGATCAAAATTCACCCATTCAGTCACCGGAAAACGGCCTTCCGCGGATCCTGCTTTCGCGAATGACCAAAATGTATCATCCAGCTCCCGGGTGTGCCATGCGTAGCCGCCGACGACGCCGTCCGGCGTGTTAGAGGCCCTCCAGGTCGAGTCGGAATCGAATTCCTGTAACGGAGAGCCGCCCTGCGGCGCATAAAAGCCGCGGACTCGCAGTTGGGCTGATCCCGGCAACGAAACCCGAATCACTGAGATCGCGATCGCATTCTTACCCGGTCGGAGTAGTGACTTCAGATCGTACAGCCCGGCAATCGTAATGCCGTAAAAGTTTCGCTCATCTACCCGCTCGCCGTTAACGTACAACGTGTAGTTATCCGTCGACGCGATCTGAATCCAAGCCTGATCGACCGCGGTTGGCAGATAAATATCTTTACGGAAATAGTTACAAGGCGAAGGCTTAGCCGCCTCGATCCATTGCGCTTGACCAAAATCCAGCGCGTAAGTCCTGGGTGCAGGTTCAAGGTAGGTGCGCCCGATGAAGAACACCATCGCCAGTCCGCAAGCAATGACCAGCGAAAGCGAGAATTTCCCCTCTTTGGTGCCTAAGTAACTGAGAAATCTGGGGCGATTTGGCATCCGATTCAAGAACCAACCAGCGACATTAATGCGCGCCAGTTCAATACATTGTCGATTGAATACGAAACACGGTACGCCAGCTTTGCCTTTTGATAGTCCCCAAGGCGTGTATAGGCGTCTCCCAAACTAGTATGCAGGTTCGCTTTCAACTGCGGATCAGCCAATCCCTTTAGCAGGCCAAGAATCAAGTCGACAGATTCTTGGTATCGCCCGGTACTGAAGTAAGCCGTGGCAAGACAGTAAACCGCTAACCACTGGGTTGGATTTCGGACCAGAGCGTGCTCCCAAGCGTTCACGGCATCCCCTAGCGCACCGCTGGCGTACAACTGCATGCCATAGTAGATCCAGATCTGATCCGTGCGCAGGGTCAACACCTTTTTCGGCGCATCGGCCATAAGCGCCACCCTTTGATACTCAGCCGCCGCAGCAGGGTAATTTTTTTCTGCTAACAACAACTCGGCGTGATACATCCCATATTCTACCGTGCTGGTCTGACCAAGCCCAAACTGGATCGCGCCAATTCGCCAATAAAGATCGGGCCGGATCGCGTACCAGTTATCAAGCCGCATGGCTTTCTGGTACTCTCGGATTGCGCGGCTAAGATTTCCTGTCGACTCCGCCCGCTCAGCTTTGACCACGGTGACATGGGCAAGCAGCGGTCGCGCGGAGCACACCGCTATCAAGGCCGCCATGACCCCAACGGCCGCTCCGGTAAATAGCAGCCGCTCCCGACCAGAATTGAGCTGGCAGACGCCGTAGGTAAACGCGCAAAGGCCACCCACCACCGCGACGTACCATCCGAAACCCATGAAGTACCAGGTTGACAGTAAACGATACCAGACGGTTTCTGTAGACAGTCCGGAGATTCCTATCGCGTCGCTGGCTTCGGTGCCGCTATTGGTCGGCAGATAATATTGATTGAATTGATAGGCGGCTTTAGCCTGAGTCTCCTCGTCGAGCAGATCATTGAGTAGTGAGCAATGGACAAAAGCCGCTTGGAGGACCGCCGTCAGCGTTAGTAGCAGCATGGCGGCGCCACTAACGGTAAGAACGCGCCACAACCTCAGCGTATAAGCCAAACCAGCCAAGGCAAACAGCCCGGCGGCCACCAGTCCGTAAGAAAGCAAGACGTGCCCCGAAGCGTGCGATGGATCGCCCAGCAGCGGCAGATGCATACCCTGGATCCGCTTGCTGAGAGTGAACGCTACCCACTTGGTTAAGAGAACCAGACCCATGCAAGGCAGCGCCAGTAAACAGGCCCAACCCCGCAGGCACCACATTAAGATTCGCTCCCCGATTGCCGCGAACCAGACTGCTAAGTTGATCAGCCAGGAAAAAGGCTTCATTGCACGCGTGCCGCTCGCTGCGCCGATCGTCCTTGAGACTGTACCTGCAATGGTCTCATCGATTCCACGCCCAGATCCCACCGGCTATTTTCTGCAGCTGAACATATTGTAGTCGTTGCACCAGCTTAGCCAGAACCAAATCGTCCTGAACCTTGACTACGATTGCTTCTGCATCCACCAATGCGAGTTCTGTCGCCGTCCCTTGCTCGTGCTGCTCATTGGTCAAAGTATAGCTGTTCTTCGCTGCCACATAGTCACGCTCAAGTGCGGCGATTGCGCTCTCCGTAGTATGAATATCGCTCAATTGCGTCAGAAGCGATTCCCGTAACTCCAAATCAACCTGACCCAATTCCGCTTGCGCCGCTTTTACCCGATTGCGCTCCTCTCGTTCTGCATCCAGGTTGTGCCCCCAGTCAAAGATCGGAACGCTCGCATGAAGGCCGAATATGAAGAGTGTCGGATTCTCCGTAGAGAAAGCGGTCCCGACGGTATAACTGCCTGAAAGACCAACCGTGGGCAAGAGCGCGCTCTCGGCAATACGTAGGTTTTGCTGCGCCACATCGATATTGGCCTCCTGTGCTTTGATCGCGGGGTGGTGTAGTGCCACCTGGTTTAGAAAATTCTGCAGTGGAGGCAAAGCCGGGATACGGGGTTCCGAAAGATCCAGTTTCAACTTTTCATGGAGCGGCCGGCCAATCA
>JAFAZK010000050.1 GCA_019239825.1 Verrucomicrobiota bacterium
GCATCAATCTCGAGTAACGCCCGGGCAATCCCTAATCGAATCGCGCCAGCTTGCCCAACCGGTCCGCCGCCATGAGTTTTGGCCCTGACGTCGAAATTGTTCATCGTCTTGGTCACCTCGAAAGGTTTCAGCACCGTGAGCTGCAGAGGCGCAGTTGGGAAATATTCCTCAAAGGGCCGGCCATTAATCTCGATCACTCCGCTGCCTCGCAGGAGCCTGACTCGGGCAACAGAGGTCTTACGACGGCCGGTAGCAGTAAATGTCTCTGACATGGCTGGCTAAATAGAAATTGGTTGTTGCGCCGCGTGCGGATGCTGGTCGCCGCGGTAAACCTTTAATTTGGTGAAAATCGAACGCCCAAGACGATTATGTGGAATCATGCCTTTTACCGCATGCTCGATCAATAATTCCGGCCGCCGAGCGCGCCGGCGTTCTACGGTCTCAGATTTGTGGCCTCCCACATAACCGGAGAAACTCATGTATTCCTTTTGCGTCTCTTTCTTGCCGGTTAACCTCACCTTCTCTGCATTGATGACGACCACGAAATCGCCAGTATCAACATGCGGCGTAAAGATTGGCTTTTGCTTTCCTCGTAGCAAATTGGCGATCTTGACTGCCACCCGCCCCAAGGGCTGGTTATTGGCGTCAACGATGTACCACTTTCGCTCTATATCACTCGCTTTTGCTGAGAATGTCCTCATGCCGATTAACCGAAAAGAGCGGGCAAAGTAGGTGAAACTAATAACAGTGTCAACCAACAGTTTAACGAAATTCCTCGAGAGAAATGAGAAGTTCCCAAAGGGAAGGGCGTCGCTCGACCTATGGCGATGGTTATTGATCCTGGTCGCAGTCCAGTTCTGCCCGGTAGCACGAGTCTCCGCCGAGGCCGAAAATCTGTCCAGCCTACTCCAAAAGGCGGATCGGCTGGATGATACCGACCACTTTTTGGAAGCGATCACCCTCTTGAAGGGCTTGGAGAAAGGCGATCCAAGGAACGTTGAGATCCTCTACCGGATTTCGCGCGTGGATTCAGATTTCGTCGATGATCTTCCCGACAATGCCCAGAAAAAGGGTCGCGACTACGCCGTTGAGTCAATGGCGTACGCTAAAAGAGCCATAGAAGCCGATCCACAAAGCTCAGAGGCGCATCTCTCGTCAGCGATCGCTTACGGCGTAATGACCGATTTTGTGGATGATCGAACCAAGATGGAATACTCCAAGTTCATCAAAGATGAGGCGGAGAAGGCCATCGAGCTCGATCCGAAGAACGACTACGCCCATCTCGTGCTTGCTCGATGGAACTTCGAGATGACACAGCTGAACCCTATTCTTAGAGGGATTGCCGAGCTGCTTTACGGACAAATGCCGCCAGCCTCCCAGGAAAAAGCTCTCGAAAATTTTCGAAAAGCGATCGAACTCGCTCCCGATAGGATGATTCATCATTTTTCCTACGGCGAAGCCTTGGCCAGACTTGGCCGAAAGGAAGAAGCCAGGGCTGAATACCAAAAAGTGCTTCGGTTGCCGCCCACCTGCAGAGAGGAGCGCGGCTATCAACAGAAGGCAGCGTCCGGTCTGAAAACGCTGGAACGGTAGAACTTATGAGCATCTACGCCGATACGCCGTCACGCCCATCCGCCTTTCATCCCGCCCTTTTTCCTTTCAACGCCAGCCCCAACCACCCACCCAACATTCCTAAACCTCCAAGGGGTGTGATCGCTCCAATCCAGAGAACCTTCGTCAACGCCAAGACGTATAAAGAACCGCTAAAAAGGATCAAACCGCAGAACATGAGCCAGAACGCAAGTCGCGGAAACGGGTCCCATCGCGAAATAACCAAAAGGACAACAGCGTGCACGAGATTGTACAAAACTCCGGTTTGCCAAATCGACAGTGTGCCCAGCGCATCGAACCGAGAGCGCAACGCATGGGCGCCAAAAGCTCCGAAAGCGACGGCGAAAAAGCCGCTCAAAGCCGCAACAGTCCTTGCTAAATGGTGATTCATCACAAATATGCTTTCATTCTAAGGAGAGGGTGGAAATGAAGAAAATAGGTGTTCTTGCAATGGTGTCCCTGGTTTCAATGGTGTCGTTTGGGTCCGATGTCGAGTCTTCGCTCGAACAGGCCGATAAACTCGAATTACAGGGCGAGACTGAATCCGCCATTCACGTCTTGAAAGAGGCCGACGCTGCTTCCCCGGATAATCCGCAGATCGATAAACGATTGTCCCGCCTCTATGCGCGCCGAATCCAGGAAGTCTCCGACCAGACCGAAAAGAAAACCGACGCCACCCTTGCGGTTGAGCTTGGAAAGAAGGCCGTCGCCAAATTGCCCAACGACGCACAGGCACACATCGGATTGGCCGCGGCTTATGGCCAGATTTGCTGGTTCGTCGATGACAAAACCCGGGTTGAATACTCCAAAGCGATTCATACAGAGGTCAACAAAGGACTCGCGATCGATCCGGACAACGATTACGGGCACTTGATTCTCGCACGCTGGAATTTTGAGATGGCGACTTTGAATCCAGTGTTAAAGGGCATCGCCGAGCTGGTTTATGGACAATTCCCACCAGCCTCAACTCAGGCTGCCATCACTCATTTCAAGAAAGCGATCGAACTCAACCCGAGCCGAGTCATCCATCACGCCGAGTACGCCAAGGCGCTCGAAGCGCTAGGAGAGAAAGACAAGGCGCGCGAAGAATGGGCTAAAGTAATCGAGCTCAAAGCAGTCGATGCTCAGGACCGCTTGTATCAACGGATCGCCGCCGAGCATTTGCACCAAAAAGCTCCGACGGAATCTGCCAGGAGCTAATCCGCAGATCGTCGCTGGCCGAAGAGTTTAATAATCCGCAGATTACGCGGATTTCGGTTCGCGGTGGGACAACGCGGCGGAGTTTAAGTTGCCACCGTGTTATCTAACGGTTCGAGGAAGTCTCCTTCGGGATTACCCACGTCCTGTGGTTTGGAGACACCCTGCGACGCGATAGTCCTGATACCGAAATCTGCGTAATCTGTGTAATCTGCGGATTTTAAATATTCTCTACCATCTGCGGATTAACTGATACGCCTTCAGAACCCGTTCCCGGACGGGCTCGGCTAGCCGGGCAATTTCTCGTTGCAGGCGAACATACTGAGCCCGGCCGTCTCCGGTCTCGATTGCGATCGGCTCAAACCCGAACTTGGTCAGGTCGTATGGGCTGGCTCGCATATCCAGTTCCCGGGCAGAACGCGCTAGCGCAAATGCGTCTGCCAAAAGCTCGGACTCAATCCAAGGCGCTATTTTGTAGCAGAAGCGGTAGAGATCCATGTTCACGTGAATGCATGCTGGCTGATCCAATTCGGCAGTCAGCGTACGTTCAAGCTGCATCGAGTTCCGTGGTTTAGCTCGCTCGCTAAAAAAGCGAAAAGCGTCAAAATGCGTGCAAGACAGCTGCTGTGATTCAAGAAAAGAATCCAAATCCGGCCGGGGCAATCTCAGCGGCACTTCCTGATGGCGGATTGCCGGTTGTCGATAAACCATCGCCCATTCGTGCAGACCGAAGCAGCTGAAGTTGGGCGTGCGTTCCGCCGTGCTGCCTAGAAAATTGATGGCCCAATCTACAAACGCCCGCCGGCTGCCAGGGAACGTTGCGAGCCGCTGGCCTCCTTGGACGCTTTCCCAGACCGCGGCGCCATCGGTCCTATCTGCGTCCTGCAAAATGACGTCAGGTCCGGGAGACCATCTAAGCAGCTGGGCCGGGCGGAATGAATAGTACTCGAAAAGGAAGTCGTAGACCGGATGTCGAGCATGCCGTGACCGTCGCTCAAGAACAGGATCGATCCACTCTGAAACTCGGGCTTGGTGCTTTCTAACCCGTTCCTGCCAGACTTCTTTCGCCAATGATGTCACAAAGATCCGGTCTTTAGTTGGTTTCTCTCCCCGCTTATCGTACCCACTCGGACATGAGCTTGTCAGTCTACTTCGCCGGTGAGCTTTTCAACGCCAAACATTTAGCGGGTAACGCCGGACTCGCCGCTGCTGTCCAGCGCCGCTCGAATAGCCAATTCCTGTGCGTGCTACCGCAGACAATGGAAAGCCGGGAAGAAGGCGCCCACTTTATCAGGGACGAAGATCTAGAACATCTACTCTGCTCCGATATTGCGATCTTCAATTTCGATGGTTCTGAAATCGATTCGGGGACCGTCGTCGAATTCATGGTGGCAAAGTTTGCTGATATCCCGGCCCTGCTGCTCCGCACCGATTTTCGGCGAGGCGGCGACCAAGGCCATGATCCATGGAACCTCATGCTTAGTTTTTACCCCAGAACCAAAACCTGCTGTCTTGACGGCATGGCTCTATACAAAACCGCTTTGGGACAGAGTTTAGATCCTGTAGCTGCAGCCGATTGGATGCTGGATCAAATCGCCGAGCAGGTCGTCAAGGAGCTTGAGGAATTAACTCAATTGAAGCCCATCCTGCCATCCGCCCTCAACAACTCAATTCACGATTGGCTAGTACAATTCCCCGGATTCCGATCCCCAGAGTCAATCACCCGAATCCGGCAAACACTGGCTCGCAAATCCGCTTAAAAGGTCCGACCCCACCAAACACCCTTAGACGCGCCCGATGCTTGCTCAGGGGCAGGCCTTTCACTTCTCACTTCTCACCTTCACATCCCGTGCGCTACCTAGTTGCTCCTGATAAATTCAAAGGAACTCTATCCGCTCAAGAAGTCGGCCGCATCGTGGCAGAGGTTGCCCGCGAGCAAGACGGAGGAGCGGTAGTCGATATCCTCCCCATCGCGGATGGAGGAGAAGGCACTGCCGCCCTTTTAGCCATGCAACTCGGCGCGCAGCCGAGAAGCATGGATACCGTCGATGCACTTGAACGGCCTATATCTGCCCAATATTTCATTTCTGGAACCGAAGCTTTCCTCGACATGAGCGCCGCTTCCGGCCTATGGCAGATCGCTAAGGACGAGCGCCAACCGCTTCGATCCAATACCTACGGTACCGGCGTCATCATCCGTAAGTTGATCGAGGAGGGCTTAGCACCAATCTCCATTGGCTTGGGAGGAAGCGCGACGGTTGACGCCGGGATTGGGATAGCCGCTGCCATGGGATACAAATTCCGCGACGCCGCCGGCCGGCTGCTGGAGCCGTTTCCGGTGCACTTCGCTGATTTCGCTAGGATCGAGAGATCGAGCTTCGCTAAGCACGCGCAAATCGTTGGCTTGGCCGACGTGGAAACCAAATTGCTGGGGCAAACGGGCGCGATCTACACATTCGGACCACAAAAAGGATTAAGTCCCGAACAGGTTGAGAGCCTGGATCGCGACCTCGCCAAATTTGTCGATCTAGTTGAACGCGAACTGGGCGTAAATCATGCCGCCGTTCCGAGGTCGGGCGCCGCCGGAGGACTGGGCTACGGTCTCATGAGCTTTCTTGACGGACATCTGGTCTCCGGCTTTGCTGTGGTCGCCGAGCGGCTAAAACTCGAAGAGCGGATTGCTGCCGCTGATATCGTGATTACGGGAGAGGGAAAACTCGACTCCCAATCGCTTCAAGGAAAAGGTCCTTTCGGCGTCGCGGCAGCAGCGAAAGCGGCTGGCAAGCCGGTCTGGGCGATCGCCGGCACCGTTGAGTCGCACCCCGGAATGGAGTCCTATTTTGATCGAACGATTGCACTCGTTGACGATAAAATAACGTTGGAAGTCGCCATGGCTAAGCCCGAAGAAACCTTGCGAACCCGGGCCGCAGACTTCTGGGTTTAGAAATATTGACGAAAACTTCTTTGCTGCTTAGCGCCGATAGAAGCAGCAAAATGCTGCTAGCCATAAGCGCCCAGCAGATGAAACCGGAATTTATCGCCTTTAATCTGGAGATTTTGAAGCGCCTCCCTCGGACGCGGTTGTCGCCCGCTGGAAAAGAACAAAACGAGATCGAGCAACTATGGCAGAAGTTGAAGGTTTGCGGAGTGGATACGCAAAGGTAGGCGGGCTGGTGTATTTCGGGCGCATGCTCGACAAGATTCGCTTGTCTGACCAGGGTCAACTGCCTCTCAGTTATAATCTCGGTGATCAAAATCCTATCTTTTTCGATGGGGTCTGCTGCCGATTTCTCGGGGTGGAATATCAACGAATTGTCAACCAAGTGCGGGCGGGGCATTCCGATGAAGAGATTCTGGAATGGGCTTATGAAGCTGGTAAACGCCCGAGTGCGGAGGAGGTTAGACACTGGAACTCTTCCATGACGAAGTGTGGCTGGCGGGACCAATCGACTGCTTCGTTAAACCGATGGAAAAGACAGCTCGGGCTGGAAAACCGCACGGACGTTCAGACTTTTTTTGATCTTTACGATGCGGATGAAGGCCGGGAGATCCCGCCTTCCTGTGCTCCCTAGTGAAATCAGGTAAAGGCTCGTCCCATTGTTGAAGCGGACGACAAGCTCGGTAGGAGCGAAATCTTTATAGCTCGCGACACAATGCACGGGTCAGCTCCGTAGGAGCGACATCCAGTTGGGGATGTAGCTTAGACAGGTTCTTAGATGCCGCTCCTAGCGGAGCTGACCGCTTGTCGGTTGACGTGGCTATAAAGATTACGCTCCTACGGAGCTAGGACCGGGCCTCCCGCATCGAACCATCACAACCCGTCACTTTCCTCTTTTTGCCCGCTTCGCGGTTTTCTTCTAACTTTGACGATGCCGCGAAAGATCGTCCATCTCGATATGGATTGTTTCTATGCGGCGATCGAAGTCCGGGATCACCCTGAGCTAGCAGGCAAACCGGTGGCGGTCGGCGGTGCTCGGGACCGTCGAGGGGTGCTGACCACGTGCAACTACGAAGCAAGGGAATTTGGAGTTCGTTCCGCTATGCCGACCTTCCAGGCCCTACAGAAATGCCCGCACCTTATCGTGATGCCCACCCGGTTTGATGTTTATCGGCGCGAATCAGCCACGATTCGAGACATCCTGATGAAATTTTCATCGGTTATCGAGCCACTGTCCCTAGACGAAGCCTTCCTCGACTTATCCGATCATCCTGGCGAGACCTCGGCAACCGTCACCGTCATCCGCCAACTGATCTGGCAAAACACTCGACTCACCGCGTCAGCGGGCATTGCTCCTAACAAGATGTTGGCAAAAATCGCCAGTGACTGGAAGAAGCCAAACGGCCAATTCGAGATCCGGCCAGAAGACATTTCGGAATTCATGTTGGAACTGCCTGTGCGCCGGCTTTGGGGTATCGGACCAAAATCGGCACAGCGATTGGCTGAACTGGGAGTGAACACCTGCGGCGATCTGCAGCGATATTCTCGAGTCGAATTGATCGAGCAATTCGGTAAGTTCGGACTGGAACTTTTCTCCTTGTGCCGCGGGATCGACGATCGCCCGGTCGAACCGGATCGGATACGGAAGTCGCTGAGCAGCGAACGCACCTTCCCTCATGACCTGACCTCTTTAGCCCAATGCGAAGCCAAAATTCCTGAGCTCTTTGAGGATGTCATGGGTGACCTGAAAAAGTCGGGCGCAGCCGATCAAGTAAAATCCGCATTTATCAAGATTCGATTCTCCGATTTTACTAGAACCACCGTCGAACGCGCTGGCTTACCATTGACGGTGGAGAATTTTCAAGAACTGCTTCGTCAGGGACTTAGCCGGAAGTCACTAAACGTCCGCTTGCTTGGCCTCGGGGTACGGTTCCACGAACCTGATTCTGAGGGCGCGACTCAGCTGGAACTCCAGATGTAGTTTTATCATGGCACTGCCTTTTTACCGAGGAACAACAAGTTCGGTTAAGCGACGGACGCAGCGCCTGGAAGATGACATGGGTATTGCCAGGCTGCTGGATGAGCAGCAACCTGACAAATATGAATACCCAAAACTCGACACTCGCCGAGCAGGTGAGTAATAACGACGCCCCAAAGCGAGCAAAGGCCAAGCAAATATTTCTGGAATCGACGCTCACTTAAGGAGCTATGTGGTGGCAATTAAACGGGACAACGGCGCAATCCAAGCGGCTCAGCGCTTTGGCTTGAATGAACTGTTGCTCTACGCCCACAAGCAATTGCAATGGGCGGGGAGCCGCTTTTGACCGCGGCGTGAAACCTGGCACGTTTCTTCACAACGCGGATAGCGCCAAACCATGTGTTAAGCGGGCGGCTCCCGGAAACTATCCTGCGCATTGTTTTTACTCTGTGCGTCCTCCGCGACGGTTATTTACTCCCCTATAACCGATAGAGCTGCGATACGCGGGGTCGTTCCCGGGAGCCGCCTGCTTCGCACCATTTAAAGCCGGACCAGCGCTGGGACAATCTCCCTGGAGCCTAGCAGTACGCGCCAAAGCGGCTCCCCTCCAGGCGCGTGTCGTTACCGGCATTCCCGGCGACGACGGGAGAAGGCTGCCGTTAAGAATTTGCATCTTTTCAGGTTTTAGCCGTGTACTAGCGGCAAATGCTTCTGAAAGCCTTTTCTGTAGGCCAACGCGGGCGCTTAGCCCCGCTTGGGTTCGCAGTGGCGTTCATGTTGGGTGCCGTACTTGCCTTACAAAACACCTCCATTGCTCAGCCTCTCGGACCAGACAATTCGCCGCTTTGGATGCGCTACCCGGCCATCTCGCCCGATGGCAAAACCATCGCGTTTAGCTTTGAAGGTCACCTTTTCGTCGTGCCTTCCGCTGGCGGAATGGCGCAACCGCTCACCGCAGGCACCGCTGTCGATACCTCTCCAGTCTGGTCTCCAGACGGCAAATCTATTGCTTTCGCATCCGATCGATACGGTAACTTCGACGTTTTCCTCATCAGTGCGGAAGGCGGCCCTGCTCGCCGCCTCACCACCCATTCTGCCGACGAAACACCGGTATGTTTTACCCCGGACGGCCAATTTGTGGTGTTCAACGCTCAACGGATGGTTTCAGCGCAAAGCTCAAAATTTCCGGCACCGAAACGGTTCCCTGAGCTTTACAAGGTATCAATCGAGGGCGGCAAAGAACCGGAAATGATCTTGGTGACTCCGGCTTTAAACGCCCAGTTCGACAAAAGCGGCCAGCATATCATCTACGACGACCAGAAAGGCTACGAGGATCTCTGGCGCAAACATCAAACCTCGGCCTTTGCCCATGACCTCTGGATTTATGATATCCAGACTGGCGATCACACCAAACTCACGACTTACCCCGGAGAAGATCGAAACCCGGTCTGGGCGCCGGACGAAAACTCGATCTTTTATTTGTCCGAACAAAGCGGCTCATTCAACATTTGGCACTTGCCGCTCAACCACGGACAAGCCGGCACTCCGGAGCAAGTGACCAAGTTCGACAAGAATCCGGTTCGATTCTTAACGATTTCACACACTGGAGACCTTTGCTTTGGCTTTGACGGCGAGATTTATCTTTTGCCGGCTGGCGCAACTAAGCCGGTAAAAGTGCCAATCCGGATTGCGATTGCGGACGGCACCGCAGAGACCAGGACCGTTCCGATGGTGGAAGGCGCTACCGAAATGGTGGTCAGTCCAAATGGCAAAGAGATCGCTTTTGTCGTGCGGGGCGATATTTATGTCACCGACATCGAGCACGGCGATACCAAACGGATCACGAATAATCCTATCGAGGCTCGAAACCTCAGCTTCAGTCCCGATGGCCGTAAGTTGGTTTTCGCGGCGGAATACAACAACGTCTGGAGCCTTTACGAAGCCTCCATTGCTCAGCCTAAGGAAAAAGAACCTTATTTCTCCCTTTCGACCGTTGTCGATGTCCATCCCATCCTCGAGAATGGCCAGGAGAACTTCCTTCCAAAATATTCTCCGGACGGCAAAGAAGTCGGGTATCTGGAAAACCGGACCACTCTCAAAGTTCTGAATCTAGAGAGCAAACAAACCCGCCTCATTCTGCCCGGCAAAAATAATTATTCCTACGAAGACGGGGACCAATGGTTTGATTGGTCTCCAGACGGGAAATGGTTCCTGGTCACGATGAACCAACCGGAGCGCTGGTCGAATGAAGTTGGTTTAGTAGACGCAGGGGGCCAACAACAAATCACTTACCTGACTAAGAGTGGTTATTCGAGCGACCACCCGATCTGGTCCACTCAAGGAAAAAGCATGATTTGGGCGAATGATAAATTTGGGCTCCATGGCACCGGCTCCGGCGGTGGATCACAGGTCGATGTTTTCGAAATGTTCTTCACTCAGGAGGCTTTAGATCGATTCAATCTTTCTCCTGCCGAATACGAAGTCGCGAAGGCGCAGGAGGAAGAAGAAAAGAAGAAGAAAGAAGGCGAGAAATCAAAAGAGGCGAAAGAGCAAGGAAGCGCTTCGCCACAAAGCAGCGCTTCACCCCAGCCCAGCGGTTCGCCGCAGAGCAGCGCGTCGCCACAAGCTAGTGCCTCAGCTCAAGCTAGCCCGTCGGCGCAGGGCAGCGCTTCACCGCAGAAGAAGGAAGAGACGCCCAAGGTTGAACCAATCAAGATCGATCTGACTAACATAGAGGATCGAACCGCACGCTTGACCTTAGCATCGGCCCGGCTGGCCGACTTTGCTTTGACCAAAGATGGCGAACAATTGGTTTACCTGGCCAAAGCGGACAAAGGTTACGATCTCTGGTTACTCAAGCCGCGCACGAAAGACCTGAAACGGCTAGGCCAGTTTGAAGCACCAGAAATCGAGCACTTTGGATTAAGGTTCCCGATCGAGTTGGCACTGGATAAAGAGGAAAAAAACGTCTTTGTCCTCGCTAACGGACGCATCAGCAAAGTGGAACTTGCCTCCGGCAAAACGGAGCCGGTGAAATTCACGGCCGAGAAAGAGCTCAACCGGGCAGCCGAACGAGCCGCTCTCTTCGAGCACATGTGGCGGCTGGAGAAAGAGAAGTTCTACGTATCCGACATGGGAGGCGTGGATTGGGATTACTACAAAAAGGTTTACGCTAAATTCCTTCCCTACATTACCAACAACCGGGATTTCGCTGAGATGATGAGCGAGATGCTGGGTGAACTAAATGCGAGTCACACCGGTTGCCGATATTTCCCTCAAGGCGGTGATCAAACCGCGTCACTGGGCGCATTCTTTGACCCAGCGTACAAGGGCTCCGGCCTCAAAATTCTGGAGGTCATCGAAAAAGGTCCGTTAGTGGCGCCCAGCGAAGTTCAAGCCGGGATGATTATCGAAAAGATCGATGGGGTAACGCTTACACCCGGTATGGACATCAGCCCGCTCTTAAACCTGAAGGCCGGGAAAGCGACTCTTCTCAGTATCTTTGACCCGGTTAAAAACACCAGGTTCGATGTCACGATCAAACCCGTCAACCAAATGGAGTTGATCGGCCTGCTATACGATCGTTGGGTCAAACGGCGGCGCGAGTTAGTGAACCGTCTGAGCAATGGCACCATCGGATATGTCCA
>JAFAZK010000058.1 GCA_019239825.1 Verrucomicrobiota bacterium
GGAGACCTAGGGTGCGCCAAAGCGAAGCGACGGCGGCGCCTGCTCGTTTCTCGGATGACCAGGAGCTCATCCTACCGTTCTTGTTGCGCAAAAGACGCTAAGCTTGCGGTAAATGTCTTGATGATCGATCTGAGTTCGAACAAGCTATTTGGGTTCACAGGTTTGCGTGTGTTCTTTGAAGCTACGCTATAACTGAATCCGTACGGTTCACCGATGCCGGACGCGGCGGCTGCTATCCGTGGGAGTGGGATATAGTATTTGGTCGTTACCGGAATCATTACGCCGGTGGTCGAGTACTAACCCGGACTCGTTGATGGCCGGCAGCCAGACTGGCTGCGATGGCGAACGACTGATGCGACGATGCGGTTTCGATTTGATCGGTAGCACCGGGAAACTAGTCAGGTTCGGCCGTTGTCCGATTGAGCTGATCGAAAATCCTCCCTTTGAGTGATGGCCTACAACAAAATCAAGTCTACCATTAAGTTCCTAGACACACCGCCAGCGGAAATTCTCCTCAAAAATCTGTCGATTATTAGAAAAACTAATGGACGGATCGAGCAGACCATGAAAATAGAAAATGCGCGCGTTAATACCAAGGTGTCGGTTGCTACGCGAGCGAAGCGTGGGTAAGAGTTGCAGGACAAGTATCGTGCTCAACCATCTATACACCAGGTACTCGCTTGCGACACGTGGCTCAGGACGAGGCTGGCTGCTCGTAGGGTTCACGGTCGCGACATTTGTTGGGTTCCTTTCATGGGCACCCGTTGCTCGGGCTCAAGATTCAACGATCCGAGCGGTCCAAAATATTTTTGATCCGCTATCCGCCCCGGCCGAGACGCTTTATTCCGTCTCACTTTTGGTGATGGCGGTTTGTGCCGCCATTTTCCTGATCGTGGGCGGACTACTAACCTACGCGATTATTCGATATCGACGTCGAGGTCCGGAAGATGATCAGGAAGAACCGCCCCAGGTTTACGGAAGCGCTGCGATTGAGCTGGCTTGGACGGTGCCTCCGATCTTGATCGTGGTGATGTTAGTGTTAGTCACTGCCCGGACGATCGGCGAAATCCAACATCACCAGATGCCGGCGGCGGCGGAAGAAATCCGCGTTATTGGGCACCGCTTCTGGTGGGAGGTCCGTTATCCTAAACATGATGTTGTGACCGCTAACGAGATTCATGTGTCCCTCAGTGACCGCAAGAATCGAGTGCCCACGGAAATGATTCTCGAATCGGCCGATGTAATCCATGGGTTTTGGGTGCCCCAGTTAAATGGGAAAACCATGTTGGTTCCAAACTACAGGAACACGATGTGGATTGAGCCCTATGCCACCGGCGTTTATTTGGGGAACTGCACCGTTCTCTGCGGGCAGCAACACGCCAACATGCTAATTCGCGTCGTTGTGGATAAGCCGGACGTCTATCAAAAATGGCTTGAGTCGCAAAAGCAAACCCCCGTGTCTGATTCTCAAACCGAGGAGGGGCAAAAGCAGTTTGTGGCGAGCTCGTGCGGGACCTGCCACACCATTGACGGTCTGCAAGGAGCCAATGGCGTGTTTGCGCCGAACCTAACGCATTTCGCCAGTCGGGCAACACTTGGGTCTGGGGTTGCGCCCAACGATGAACAGAACCTGCGAAGCTGGCTGAAGGACCCGCAGGTCCTAAAAGCCGGATGTCTGATGCCCAACATGCAACTTACAGATAACCAAGTTGACGCGATTTTAGCTTATCTCCGAAGCCTCAAGTGACCCGTTATGGCCGACCCCAATTCAACACTCAAGGAAATAGGAACAGAACTAAGACCGGCTCCACCCGGACATGAGCACGGTAGCCTCACCGCCTGGATTCAGGATCTGGTCTTCACGGTGGATCATAAGAAACTGGGCTTCTTGTACATCGGGGCGGCTTGGACGTTTTTCGTTGCGGGCGGGATCATGGCTTCGCTGATTCGTACCCAAATAGCAGTACCGAATAACCATCTGCTGGACGGAGAAACCTTTAATCAGATGATCACGATGCACGGCACGACGATGATCTTTTTCTTCGCGATGATGATGGTGTTCGGGTTAATCAACTACATTGTGCCGCTCCAGATCGGCGCTAGGGACATGGCGTTTCCGCGTCTCAACGCGTTTTCATTCTGGGCCACGTTTTTTGGGGGTGTTTTTCTTTTTCTGAGCTACATCTTCGGGCCTGGATTATACGGAATGGGCGCCGCGCCTGACGCCTCCTGGTTTGCGATTGCTCCGCTCACGTCGCGCGCTTTTTCGCCTGGGAACAACATTGATTTTTGGTCGTTGGGCCTACTGGTTAGCGGGGTCGGCAGTATAACGGGCGGCGTCAACGTCATGGTCACAATCTTTTGCTATCGCACGAAGGGCATGACCCTCTACCGGATGCCGCTTTTCACCTGGTTGTCCCTGGTGACGATGTTTCTTATCATCATGTTTATGCCGCCGCTGTCGGCCGCCCAGATCATGTTGGTCCTGGAACGATTCTTCGGCGCGAAATTCTTTGAAGCTCAAGCCGGTGGGTCGCCGGTATTGTGGCAACACTTTTTCTGGATCTTCGGTCATCCGGAGGTCTATATCCTGGTGCTACCCGCGTTTGGCGTTATCTCGGAAGTTGTCCCGGTGTTTTCGCGAAAGCCGATTTTCGGCTACCCGATGATGGTTGCGGCGACTGTAATGATTGGTTTCATCAGCGCGGGCGTATGGGCCCACCATATGTTCACGATCGGGATGGACTCTTTTAGTGTCACGTTCTTCGCCTTTGCCACTTTCGTCATCGCCATCCCGACCGGAATCAAGATCTTCAATTGGCTGGGGACGATGTACGGCGGCAAGATACGGCTGGAAGTTCCGATGCTTTTTTGCATCGCCTTTTTGTTCCAGTTTCTCATCGCCGGATTAACCGGGATTATGTTGGGATGCGCGCCCTTTGATTGGCAGCTAAACGACTCCTACTTTGTCATCGCTCACTTTCACTACGTCATTGTTGGCGGGATCGTTTTCGCGGTGTTTGCCGGCTTTTATTATTGGTTTCCTAAACCGACGGGCCGGATGCTGGACAAACGGTTAGGGCTTTGGCATTTCTGGATTTTCACGATCGGGTTCCACCTCACATTCGATCCTCAGCATTTCTTGGGTTTCCTCGGGATGCCGCGTCGGATCTACACCTACCAGGAGGGGCGGGGTTGGGAGTTCCTCAATATGATCTCCACCATCGGCGCATTCCTCCAAGGCATCGGCGCGATCATCTTCATAGTGAACATGATCTATTCAGCTCGAAAGGGAAAGATTGCGGGGGACGACCCCTGGGATGCCTGGACGCTGGAATGGATGACCTCGTCACCGCCTCCCGAATACAATTTCGAACACCTACCGGAAGTGCGTAGCCGGCGTCCGCTGTGGGATTTAAAACACCCTGAAGATCCGGATTGGAAGTTTGAGTAACCATCAATTACTGAATTTGTGAGTACTGATCTATTGGCAACGGCTGAAACGGAGTGGCGATTACCGTCTCCACGAAAGGTTGGGTTAACCCTGGTGATCCTGACTGAGTCTTCTCTGTTTACTATCTTCGTAGTGGCGTACCTGTTTTACATGGGGAAGAGTTTGAATGGGCCCTATCCGTGGGAGGTCTTGGAGTTTCCTTGGCTGGGATCTTTCTTTCTGTTTTCCAGCAGCGGAACGGTGGTAGTCGCGGAGCATCGGTTAAAGAAGGGGGACAAGGCCGGATTTGAGCTTTGGTGGCTGATCACGGCATTACTAGGCCTGGGATTTCTGATCTATACCGCCTCCGAGTGGTACAGCTTGATTTATCACGATCATCTGACGCTGAGCACTAACCTGTTTGGATCCACTTTTTATTCGCTGGTTGGTCTGCACGCTAGTCACGTCATCGTCGGGTTGCTATTACTCACCCTGATTTTGGTCGCGAGTGTCACTGGCAATATCAAGCCTCGTCACCACGAGCATATCGAGATGATCTCTTGGTACTGGCATTTCGTGGACGGGATCTGGGCCGTGGTTGTGACCGTAGTTTACATCATCGGCATGCAACACTAAATCGCCAATGGAAACCGAACTTCATCCGGAGCATGAGAACGCCGAGGGCGTGGAGCTACCGACCCCTACCGCTTGGCCGATGATCGCTGCGCTAGGGATCATGTTAATAGCACTCGGGTTCATCACTAGCTTTGTAGTTGCGATAGTCGGATTCCTTCTGGGACTTATTGGAGGGATCGGTTGGTTTCGTGCGTTATTCCCGGTACCCAGTCACGAATTTGTGCCGTTTCAAGAGCCGGCTAAACGACCGGCAGCGATCAAGGTTTCTCCCCGCCGAATCAGTCACTTGGCGTTAGGGGCTGGGGGGCACCGGGCGTACTATCCGGTCCGGGTCCACCGATACTCGTCGGGAATTAACGGAGGATTAGCCGGGGGAGCGGCTATGGCCGTGTTAGCCATGCTCTACGGCCTGATCTTTCAGCACAGCATTTGGTACCCGATTAATCTGTTAGCTGCCGCAGGCCTCCCGACGATGGAGACAGCAAATGCGGCGGCGTTGGACCAGTTTCATTTGTCTGCTTTTATCATCGCGGTACTGAGCCATGGGGTGTTGTCAATCCTGGTGGGGATGCTCTACACCGTGCTTCTGCCGATGTTGCCCGCGCGTTTCGAATGGTTCTGGGGAGGAATTATTATTCCCCTGATTTGGACAGCGATGCTGTTTCCGATGTTTGATATCGTTAATCCGGCGTTAGCCGCGCATGTAAATTGGTTCTGGTTTATTGTCTGCCAGGTTTCATTTGGTCTCGTCGGTGGTTACGTAGTCTTCAAGTCACAAAAGGTCGAGACGATGCAAACCTGGTCGCTAGCAGCGCGCATGGGTGTGCATGCAATGGAAGCTGACGAGGACAAATGAACTTCTCCTGGCCAAACCTTGTGTTATACGCCGGTTGCGCGGGCGGCCTTTTAGTCTTTTCCGGATGCGATCAACTTCCTGGTAAACCTAAGGAGAGCGATCGGTGGATAGCGCCGGATGCGATAAAAGATTTTAAAGAGCTGTTCGGTACCAACTGCAGCGCCTGTCACGGTGATGACGTCGCGATTGGGCCAGCGCTTTCGGTGCAGAACCCGTTCTATTTAGCTATTGTACCAAAAGACGGTCTGAAGAAACTCATCGCGGACGGTATCAAGGGAACTGCCATGCCGGCATTTGCGAAAGCGAACGGAGGCAGCCTAACCGATGAGCAGATCGATATTTTGGTCAATAACCTGGCCGGTAAGGCTGCCCCCCAACAAACTGCTGAGTCCAACAAAGCATCATCAGGAAGTAGCCTGCCGCCTTACTCAGCTCCACCGGGCGATGCTGATCGTGGCTCTGAGGCGTACAACCAGTATTGTGCGGGCTGTCACGGTCAAGCTGGGGACGGCGGAAAAAAGGCAGGCTCGATTGTCAATCAGGACTACTTGCACCTGGTCTCCGACCAGTATCTTCGGAGTATCATTATCGCCGGGCGGCCGGAGCTCGGCATGCCGAACTATCAACAGTTCGTTAAAGATCATCCGATGTCGCCTGAAGACATCGCCAATGTCGTTGCTTGGTTGGCTTCACATCGCCACAGCGCAAGCGAAGCCAACGCCGCCGTTTCACCAACCGCAACCGATTCTTCTCAATAACCATGGCTTCTGACGATCCACACGAAGATAGTGCGCACGAAATGCCGAAGTATGATTACTCGGCAACTCGGCGTGATTTCATGCTGAAGCTGGGGCTAGGGATTAACGCGATTGCCGGAGCGCTCGTTGGTATACCGATCATCGGTTTTTTTATTTCCAGCATTGTGAAGGGGAATCAGCCTACCTGGGTATCGCTGGGATCGATTGATCAATTTCCGGAGAATACCACCCGGATGGCCGTGTTCCTCAATCCGATTCGAACTCAAGCCGACGGCGCCACCGCAAATATTCCTTGTTGGGTTAAGCGGGAAACCGGCGAAAATTTCACGGTTTTCGCTATTAATTGCGCCCATCTCGGTTGTCCGGTCCGCTGGTTTGAACAATCGAAGTTATTTCTCTGCCCTTGTCACGGCGGCGCGTATTACGAGGATGGAAGCCGTGCGGCCGGACCACCACCGCGCGGCCTTTTCGTCTATGAACATAAGGTAGAGAAAAGTGAGCTGAACATCAAAGCCGGCCTACTGCCAACCCTGGCCAATTCTGCTTAGCCTATGATGTCCACACTAAGAAATGTCGCGCTTTGGCTTGAGCGACGCCTGCATCTGACCAAGCTCTGGGGCCAGACTGCTGGACATCCCGTTCCTGCGAGCACAGGGAGCTGGTTCTACACGTTCGGCAGCATGACGCTCACCTGTTTCGCCATCCAGATTGTGACCGGCATTTTTCTGGCGATGGCGTACACACCATCTGCAGCCGAATCTTATCACAGCCTGGAACTGCTGAACTACTCCATCCCGCTCGGCTGGGTCTTGCGTGGCATCCATTTCTGGGGCTCGACCTGCATGGTGATCGTCATGATGCTCCACATGACCCAGGTCTTTTTGTGGGGCGCCTATAAATACCCTCGTGAACTGACTTGGATGACCGGCTGTGTCTTATTATTTGTGACGCTGGGCTTGGCTTTTAGCGGACAAGTTATGCGGTTCGATACTGACGCTTACTGGGGCGTTGGGATTGGAGCTTCAGTCGCCGGGCGTATCCCGATTATTGGCCAGGCCATAGTCCAGATCTTACTTGGCGGACCGATTATCGGGACGGATGCTTTATCCCGATTCTTTTCTTTGCACGTTTTCATTCTGCCGGGAGCTCTGTTGGCTTTCGTTAGCGTGCATTTACGGCTCGTCCTCGGCAAAGGTATCAACGAGCAACCGAAACCAGGTGTCCTGGTAAAGCGAGCGACGTACGACAAACATTATAGTGAGATTATCAAGCGAGAAGGGGTCCCATTTGTGCCGGCCGCGATTAATAAAGACATCGTTGCCAACGGCATTCTCATCCTGGTTATCGTCGGTCTTGCACTGTTTGTAGGTCCAAACGGTCCTGGTACACCGGCGAATCCGACTATCGAAATTGCAGATGCCAAGCCGGACACACCGTTTCTATGGCTATTCGCATTGGCGGCGCTTTTGCCTAATGGGTCGGAGCCTTGGCTTTTCTTTGTATTTCCGACGGTTGCGTCGCTGCTTTTATTTTTGCTTCCTTTCATCACCAATGAAGGCGAGAAGCATTGGCGACGCCGGCCGGTTGCGGTCGCCATCGTGGTTCTGAGCTACCTGGGCGTCGGTCTGTTGACCTATGAGGCCATGACCGGACCCTGGTCGCCACACATGGATGCCTGGAGCGGGTTGCCGATCAAGGCGGAATACATTAAGGAGCGCGCGCCGGTAGAACTTCAGGGAGCTGTTGTGTTTCAAGAAATGCAATGCCGGAACTGCCATGCTATCGCTGGCGAGGGAGGACACCGCGGCCCAGATCTGACTCGGGTGGCAACACGTATGACCAATCCGCAGTTGGTCCGGCAGGTAATCCAAGGCGGTGGCAACATGCCGGCTTACGGCAGGAATTTATCTCCCGAACAAGTGCGGGCTTTAGTGGCTTATCTCTGCTCGTTGCATCCAGCAAACGTTCCACCGGCGCGGGAGGCTGTTGGCGTGTTGAAGCCGATCGGTGAAAGTCAGCCGACGCCAAGTCCGACGCCGGGGAAGGAAGTCACTAGTAACCAGTAAGCACTAAGCAGTAAACAGTAAGAGGGTAATGAGTAGAAGGGGTTCAAGCCGACAATCCATGGTGCGTCTGCGAACTCCTCCACTGATTGCTGACCTACTGTTTACTGCTTACTGATTACTGCTTACTTGCCCTATGGAGGATGCTGCCGATGCCATTATTGAATCTTGGTCGATTCAATTGTGGCCGACGGTTGGGCTCGTACTCCTGGCGGTCATTTACTTTCGTGGCTGGCTGAAGCTGCGGAGACAGGTTCCTCACCGGTTCGATGGGTGGCGTCTGACGTCATTTCTAGGGGGCGTAGCCACTGTCTTCCTGGCGCTCGATTCGCCTCTGGACACGTTCTCGAATCTTCTGCTGCAGGCGCATATGGTCCAGCACCTTTTGCTGATGATGATCGCGCCGCCGCTTTTGTTATTGGGCAATCCGTTCTTACCGCTATTGACGGGACTCCCACGTCCCTTTGTTCGCGAGGTGATTCGACCGTTCTTGCTGTGGAACGTCTGCAAACGATTCGGGCGTTGGTTAACCAACCCGAAGGTAACCTGGATTCTGTTTGTAGTACTGACTTTAGGCTGGCACGCTCCTCCGCTGTACGAGTTGACTTTACGCTCACCCACCTGGCACATCATTGAGCACGCCTGTTTTCTCGGGTCGGGTACACTTTTCTGGTGGCCGGTCGTTCAGCCCTGGCCCAGTCGGCCGCAGTGGCCGGAATGGGCCATCATTCCGTATCTTCTTCTAGCCGACGTTCAGAATACGGTTCTGTCCGCGTTTCTGACGTTTTCGGATCGGGTTGTTTATCCGACTTACGGTCTGGTACCGCAATTTCCTGGCATGAACCCTTTGAGCGATCAGCATGCCGCCGGCGCGATCATGTGGGTGCCAGGTTCGATTTTTTATTTAATACCCGCCGGCATCTTGGCGATGCGGTTTCTTTCTCCCAGGCGCCACGCCGCTGCCAGGGATGAACTCTTGCTCAGCCGCTCGCGCGTGCTCGCTAAGGATACGGTCCCGCTCGTCCGCTTGTGGTTTAACCCTGCTCGCTCCAAAAAAAGATCGGATGAGCGGGGGATCGTCCCTAGCGGACGCGTCGATCTGCTGGCGTTAGGTTGGGTCGGGCGAGTGATTCGTTCATTGGCGTTCCGACGTGTCGTCCAGGGCGTTCTTTTTGGACTCGCCATGTTGATTGTATGCGACGGGTTGTTCGGGCCGCAGATCGGGCCAATGAACTTGGCGGGGACCTTGCCTTGGACCCACTGGCGAGGCCTTAGCGTATTAGCGCTGCTCGTTTTTGGGAACTTCTTTTGCTTCGCTTGTCCCTTTACTTTTGCCCGCGACCTTGGCCGCCGGATCCTGCCGGCCAACCGGCAATGGCCAAGATGGCTGCGCACCAAATGGGTCTCGGCTGGCCTGCTTGCGATCTACCTATGGTCTTATGAAGCCTTTGGCTTGTGGAATAGTCCCTGGCTGACGGCTTGGGTTATCATCGGATATTTTGTGGCAGCCATTGTCGTCGATGGCTTTTTCCGCGGCGCCAGTTTTTGCAAATATGTTTGCCCAATCGGCCAATTTAACTTTGTGCAGTCGCTGGTTTCACCGTTCGAGGTAAAAACCCGCAATTTGGACGTTTGTCATACCTGTAAGTCTTTTGACTGTATTAAAGGAAATCAGCAACAACGCGGCTGCGAATTACGACTTTTTCAACCAAAGAAAGAGAGCAATTTAGACTGCACGTTCTGTCTGGATTGTGTGCGGGCCTGTCCTCACGACAACATCGGAATCATTGCCG
Source organism: Verrucomicrobiota bacterium (assembly GCA_019239825.1). GTDB lineage: Bacteria > Verrucomicrobiota > Verrucomicrobiia > Chthoniobacterales > JAFAMB01 > JAFAVN01. Next base: position 9,540 of record JAFAZK010000058.1, read on the forward strand.
TACCACCCGGTCGTACCTTAGCCCGGGACCATTTCCGATCCTCAATTGGTCGGTTTGCCGAAAGAACAGATCTGACGGCTCTGGTGCTGGTCCTGGTTTTTGGGGCATTCCTTAACGCGGCGTCCATGACTTTACCGGTCGAAAATGCATTGAGTTTTTCGCGGCTGACACTCGATCTGATTTCGCGGCCGGTTGTCCTGCTCGTTTTTTTCTCCCTTGTGCTCGGCCTATTGCCGCTGATCGCCATCGCCGGCTGCGCGCTCGCTAGCCGCTGGCTCGGCTCTATCACTGGTACCGTGCGGCCGATTGCATGCCGGTTTACCATGACCTTGGTGCCGCTCGGCGCCGCCATGTGGTTGGCGCATTTTGGATTTCATCTTTTCACGGCCTTACTGACGCCGATTCCAGTCATACAACGGCTTTTTCTCGATCTTCACATTGCCGGAACCGGTACACCTTGGTGGAGCCTCCATACTCCCGCGATTCCTCAGTTATTGGATTTTCAATGCCTGGCCTTAGATCTAGGGCTGCTGGTCAGTTTATATTTCGCCTGGAGAGTTTCTGTCAGCCTGGCAACGAAACGGAAAGCCCTAGCTGCATTTTTACCCTGGGGTGTTCTGCTCAGTTTGCTTTATGTCGCAGGGATTTGGATTGTTTTTCAACCGATGGAAATGCGGGGAATGCTGCACTGAATGACAAATCACAGATGACAAATGACAAATCGGTTGAATTCTTCCGGAAGAGATGGCCTTTCGAAAAGAGCCCATTAAAGACAGGGAACCATCGCTTGTGCCGAGCGGTGAGTTTGTTATCTGTCATTTGTCATCTGTTATTTGTCATTCTCATACTCGCGAGCAATGCGTTCGCGGATGGGGGATCGGTTCAGCTTCATTCGGTGAGTGGACCGTTCGATATCACGCTTTTTGCCGAACCGCCTCTGCCTCGGGCGGGGCAGATCGATTTTAGTGCTCTGATCCAGGATGCGAAGAGTGGGGAACCTGTCATGGATGCTGTAGTGACTTTGACGCTGGCGCCGGTAAAGGTTCATCAAAATGCCCAGCCGGCTTGGTATCCACCTAGTTGTGCGGTTACTGAGCCGGCGAATTTGGCAGCGGTGCCGCTTCTTCATTCGGGGGCATCAAATCGCCTCCTATATGGCGCAACGGTGCAAATACCGTCGGCGGGTGTTTGGCATGTGCGCACCGAGGTACAACGCGGCGACCAACAGGCGCTCGTTGCGGGAACCTTAAATATCGCAGATCCGTTGCCACCGGTCGCTAGCTATTGGCCCTTGTTTCTCTTTCCCGTGATCGCCATCGGGCTTTACGTTTTGCGGGAGCATGCTCGAAAAGCGTGAGCCTAATTTGGTGGGGCCACGCTCCCGAACGTCCGAAACAGGTTAGCAAGGACCGACAACCTCGTTTGTAGAATTGATGTCTTGCGCCGCTGCGCCCGCCGAGCCGCGGCCCAACGTGTGATCCGCCGTACAGCTTGTTTTTTGGCGCAAAACGGTGTGTGGATGTACGGAGCTCCGAACAACCAAGAGACTAGCGACACAGCAGACGCGCGGTTCGGCACGCGTATTGAACTAGGACGGCGTGGGATCTAGGAACGCCAGTCGCTTTGTTGAAAGTCTGAGGTCCTGCGGGAGCCTCACCCTACCAAAGTAGAGTTGTCGGCCTGTCGGACAAGCCGCCGTTGACGGCGTTACCGCTGTTCCATACTGTGCCGCGTGATTGTGACCTGACCTGCTCAGCTAACACGTCTTAAAGCTTGTGAAAGTATTTCGTTTTCTTTTTATCGCACTCGGAGTCGTCATCTTGATTTTGGCGGCGGCCTGGTTTGGGGGATCGTTCTTTCTCGGCAGCGAGACCTTCCGCCACTTGATCAGCCGGAGCGTTAACCGGTCACTCAAAACCGAAGGGATACTTGGGCCCATCAGTACGAGTGGGGGCGCTCTCTATTCCACTGACTATACGGGCAAAGGGAGACCGAAAACTCATCTTGCTTCTATCCAAGCGAAAGAACTTTCCGCCCGGCCAAATTGGTCCAGGCTTTTTTCCGGGGTCTGCGATTTCAATGATGTCCTGATCAAAAACCTGGATCTGGTAATTGGAACACCGGCCCCTGATGCGGCGAATGGTCAACAGTCTGAGCATCACTCGCTGGGGATTAAGTTGCCCAGCTTTGTCCACCCCAGAGTCGACGTAAACCGAGTCTCCGTGAAGGAGGTCAACGTGCATTGGTCCGCGGGAGAAAAGCCGGCAGAGATCACCGGGCTACAGGTGGCCGCGGTTCATCGCGGAGATAAACAGTGGGATCTCTCGGCTAACGGAGGAACGCTCAATGCCAGTGGTTGGCCTGCCTTGCAAATCGACGAGGCAGCGGGTTCGTATCAGTCGCCGGCAATCACTGTCAATCAGGCAAAGCTATCGATCCCGGCCGGCGGCTCGATCGCGGTCAACGGATCTGTTAAGTTTGAAGGTAACCGTCCTTACAAGTTCCATGGCGATTTGGCGGGACTTTCGCTAAGTGAGTTTCCTCCCACGAAGTGGCACCTTCAAGGACTCGCTTCGGGAAGCCTCGATTTCACCGGGGACTTAGGTGAGCCCAACTCCGGTCAAATTGTTGGGACCGTGCATTTAGACAAAGCCAAATTAGATTGGTCGTTGCTGTTCGGAAAAGTTCGCAGCTTGGTAAAGCAACTCGGCCTGAATGATTGGCAACTCGACAGCGTCGATGTTCAGATTAACCGACAGGGGCAACACTTTGAATTTTCTAACTTGTCCGTCAAATACCAAGATCTCTTACGTGTGGACGGAAATGGAACGATCGACGGAGACCAGATCAAAGCCAACTTAACGATCGGACTGTCGTCTACTCTTCTGGGCTGGCTGCCTGGGGTTCAACAGAAAGTCTTCACTGAACAGCGAGACGGCCTCTCCTGGGCGCAAATGCAGGTCACCGGCCCACTGAATGATCCAAAAGAAGATCTTTCGAAGAGGATCTCTGACGCGCTCAATCAAGGAATGTCCAATCAGTTTAAGAATCAGGCCAAAAGCCTATTGGATCTGCTAGGGCGCTAAAACCGTGGGTACAAGTACACCGATCTACCGGCCGAACGTTGCTGCGATCATCCGGCGTTCCGACCAGAAGATCTTAGTCGGAGAGCGCTCGGATCGACCCGGATCCTGGCAATTCCCTCAAGGAGGTATCAAATCCCGGGAAACTCCGGAACAAGCTCTTGCGCGTGAATTACTCGAGGAAGTCGGCCTTCCCCGCCGATCATATCGAATCATCGAGCGAAAGGAACCTTACCGCTATCTTTTTGACGGCGGCCGAACCAAAGAAGGCTTTCACGGGCAAGAGCAGATCTACTTTCTGGTCGAACTTTTACCGGGTTTTGAACCCAAACATGAAACCAGTGAGCCTGAGTTCCGTGCGCTGAATTGGATCGTCCCGTCGGAGTTCAACTTGGAATGGGTGCCTCCATTCAAGCGAGAAGTATACCGGCAAGTGCTAAGTCTGTTCTTTGGTGTTCAAACGAAGAACGCGGAGTGACGGAGCGGTGGAGTGGAGCAGGCCTTCGCCTAGTCATTTAGACTCTTAAAGGGCAACGTCGGGCAAGCCGCTTTAGATCGCACCGAATGAATCTCGCGCGATTTCTCTCGGCGCGTATATGGCCGCAAATTTTGTTTAACAAGCGGCTCTCTCGCGAACGCGTCAACGCATGGTTTGTGTCCTGTCGATGAAATGGAGCAATCGAACCAACCGCTGGACAAAACAGTACGCTGGATAATTTCCGGAGCCGTGTTTAATCCAATGTTTTGGCCTTTTCGCGCGATGGAAAAAATATGCGAGGTCTTTGCGTAAACACCAAATTCCTGTCCATCTCTAATACTCCATTTCGAACCGTTTATCGGATTTTTTAGCCTGATGACCACTTTCCTTTTGACTATGCGGGCTAATTCCGGCATCACCATGGCGTATGCTGACCTTGGGAATGTTCCTCTTTCTAGGCTCTGCTCTATTGGGATGTGTATGGTGGGTGTGCATCAAGGACGACCCGAATCGCACTCGGTAACTTTGATCAAATAACGGCTTCGGCTGTTCTTCTGGCTAAATCATTCGGCGAAAAACGCCGTTCCCCCTTACCCAAAATATCTCGCTGTAAGGTCTGGCGTCGCCGTATTTGCGGACTAGATGGCTGGGCTTTTGGTTTGGCGTCTCCGACTCCGTTCTGCCTCCTCGGCCTTGTGGCTTTCGGGACTTGCTAATTTCGAGGCTTTCGGGGAACATTGCATAGCAATATGAAATCCATGGGCTGGTCCCGGTTCAGTTGGGAGGTCAAAGATCTTCCTGAAACCAGCCGGTACATCATCACCGAGACTTACGGCCTCCGCACGGCGAGTCGGCACGAGAAGGCATTGATTCAGCAGGTCATTAATAGCTGTTTCGCCCAGGAGTCATGTTGGAATGATGTCGCCTCCAAACTCATGCCCCGATTGCAGCAGGAAGTGGACGATAAATTTGCTCATCATCGCGAAGGCGATTGTTTGGTCCTTACGCACGGGAATCGAGTTATTGCCGCATCGGTGATCGATACCAGCCGGAGCAGTGATAACCATTTGATCACGGGCCCCTGCATCACTGTGGAATACCGTAATCGTGGGTTTGGTGCCCTCCTGCTCAAAGAATCATTGTTGGTGGCAGCACAAGGCGGCGCCGAAGTGCTGTTTGGCATTACTCGTACAAACAGCCCAGCCGCAAGGTTTGTGTATCCCAAGTACGGCGGTGTATCCGTTCCTTACGAATTTGACCTTGGCCAATCGAGTGTGAGCCACTGGCGCGTGGCGTGAGAAGTGATTGGTGGGGCGAGGCTCCTGAAAGACTGCTGGTGCTACCAGGGAAACCGGCGGACACAATTAGCGTGGTTGGTTGGGCCTCGAAACGTGCCGACCTGTCCCGACATAGCTTTAGCGGACTGGTCCGTCAATGGAAAGGAACAGCGAACTCGGAGCCGTGGAGTATCGCAGGTCCACGGCTCGGCGCGTTTATCGGTGTAACAACAGTGCAGTTAATGGTGTCCGCCAATCCGCTCTGGTAGCACCAGCAGTCTTTCGGGAGCCTCGCCCCACCAAATTCGAGCCGCAGGAACCTCTCACCAATCCCTTCTCACGTCTCACTTCTCACGCTTTAGTTGCGTGCCGCCCCGATCCGACGATCTTTGATGCATCCCTCCTATGGCTCGTTCTCGGATTCGGGCAACGTTACGCGACATCGCTCAGCGAGCAGGATGCCATTACTCGACGGTCTCTCTCGCTTTGCGAGATCATCCCCGGATACCGGAGGAGACTCGTCTACGGATCCAAGAGATCGCCCATCAGCTCCACTATCAACCGGACGCGATGTTAGCGGCGTTATGTGCTTACCGAGGTCAAAAGCAGGTCACTGATTGTCGGGGTGTGATCGGCTGGCTAACCAACCACAAGGCGGAATGGAGTTGGCGGAATTCTGCATGCAACCGCGACTATTTTGAGGGCGCCTCTGCTCGGGCGGCAGAACGAGGCTATGCGCTCGAATGCTTTTGGTTGCGGCAACCGGGCATGACCGGCGCACGGATGAGCCAGATTTTATGGACCCGGAATATTCAAGGTCTGCTGATCCCGCCGCAGGAACGACTTTGCTCGATCGATGTCGCCTGGCACCGCTTTGCAGCAGTGACCTTTGGCTACACGTTGGTCGAACCACAGCTGCATCTGGTTTCCAACCACGAATACCGCACGATGTGGAAGCTCTTCGCCGAGCTACAGGCGCGCGGCTATCGGCGTCTGGGACTTGTAAATCGGCGCGATCACGACGAACGGGTCGATCACAATTGGCTAGCTGCCTATCTCGTCGAACAGAACCAACTCCATCGCAAGAACCGTCTACCACCGCTGATCCTCGACCGCTGGGACGCCCAAGCATTTTTAACCTGGTTCATGGCTCATCGCCCAGACGCGATCGTGACTCGGTTGCCCGAAGTTTTAGCTTGCTTGAGAGCAGCCGGTCTTCGAATCCCAACCGATGTCGGGGTCGCGTTTCATTCTCTGGATGAAGGGCGCAAAGGGTTGTCGGGGATGAAAAAGAACTCGTTTCAGATCGGAGTCATGGCAGTCGACTTCCTGGTCGATATGTTGCACCGGAACGAACGTGGCATACCGACGATACCTTATCGGCTTATGGTGGAAGGGAGCTGGTGCGAAGGGAAAACCGTGTTCAGTGACCGGCGGACTCGCCCGGAGCTCGTCCGGGTGACAAATGACAGATGACAAATGGGCCGCACGACTGACCTTCCCGAATTTGTCATTTGTCACCCGTGATCTGTCGTGCGGACGAGCTTCCTGCAAGTCCGCCGGTCAACAGTTTGACTAAGACGGCTCGTTGCCGTTTTTATCCGCGTCACTAACCTGGATCCCAGGATACCGCATTTTAATTGCCGGCAACCGCTGATGACTCCCCCAGAAATGCATAGCCTCACCCTCGATGTCGTAGAAAGCTGCGTGCGAACCGTTGCTAAAATCTCCTTAGATAACGAAAAGTTTTTTTGTGACTTGGACGGCGAAATGGGGGATGCCGATTTCGGCAAGACCCTGGCCGACGGTTTTCGAGCCGTTTTGCGTCAAATAGACGAGGGGATCGATCGATCATCGATTGGAACGTTTCTGGTGAAAGTAGGTTCGACGTTTGCGGGAAGCGCCGGCGGCACCACCGGGCCGATGTGGGGCACGGCGTTCCTTCGAGCGGGGATAAATTCCAAAGAAAAGCAAACGATCAATCTTGATGATCTTGTAATGATGGGCCGGGCGGCGATCGCCGGTATCATGGCCCGAGGCAACGCCAGTCAAGGAGACAAAACCTTGCTAGATGCGTTGATCCCGGCCGTCGACAAATTAGAAGAACATGCGCGTCAGGCGCCAAAAGACTTAGTGCCTGCCGTCCAGGCGGCGGCTTCAGTGGCAGAGGATGCCATTGAAGGCACCCGCCAATGGACGGCGAAGCGCGGACGCCAATCTTACGCCGGTGAGCGCACCATAGGAACCCTTGACCCAGGAATCGTTGCCGTCGCCATGATGTTGCGAGCCATAGCCGTGCAACTTGGTACCGAACCTACCCAATAAGAATCGCATTCTCAGCATAACCCCCCGAATAAAGGAACTCCCCAACAATGAATAAATTCATGAATGCCCCCGAGAACTTCGTCGCCGAAATGCTCGAGGGCATCGCATTAGCCAATCCCGGCAAACTGAAATACCAGGCGAAATTCAATTGTATCTATAGAGCGGATCGCCCGAACGATAACTTCGTTTCCGTTATTCAGGGTTCCGGAAGCGGTCACGAGCCGGCCCACGTCATGGCGGTGGGTCCGGGCATGCTAGATGCCGCTTGTCCGGGCAATGTATTTGCGGCTCCGCCCATGGAGTACGTACTGGAATGCACGCGCCTGATGAATTCGAAGAAGGGCGTTTTGCACCTGATCAACAATTACACCGGTGACCGGGCGGCCTGGGAGATGGCGCGCGAAATGGCCGAAGCGGAAGACTTCAAGATCGGAGTCGTGCTTATCAACGACGACGTGGCGGTTATGGATAGCGCCTACACGGTCGGCCGGCGCGGAGTCGCGGGTAATTTCTTTGTCATTAAGGCTTGCGGAGCCGCTGCCGCCAAAGGCGCTGATCTAGCGGATCTGGTCAAATTAGGGGAGAAGGTGGTCAGTGTGGTTCGAACGATGGGTGTCGCAATTACAGGGTGCACTCCTCCGGGTAAAGATAAACCCATCTTCGAGCTGGCGAGTGGAGAAATGGAAATGGGCGTTGGGATCCACGGAGAAAAAGGCCGGCGCCGCGCTCCGTTACCAAACGCTGACGCGGTGGTCGACGAGCTCTTCGATGCGGTTTCCAAAGATCTTCCTTACAAAAGGGGAGACGAAGTTGCTCTCATGATCAATGGACTAGGCGGAACTCCCCCCAGCGAACTCTATCTATTATATCGGCGGGCGGCCCAGCGTTGCGCAGATGCCGGACTAGGTATAGCGCGAAATTACGTTGGGAACTACTGCACCTCGTTGGAGATGGCGGGTTTTTCTCTCACCTTGCTACGGCTTGATGACGAACTAAAACAACTGCTCGATGCTCCGGCCGAAATCGCGGTTAGGATTTTCTAAAACCCTGTAAACCCAGGAACTAGGAGGGCAGCCATATTTGGTAGGGCGAGGCTCCCGAACGGCCAAAGGATTTGACCAGAGAAGTGATATGAACACCCAAAGACTGGTGACAAATTCTAATCGACGCGCCGAGCCGTGGCGCACGATAGACCACGGCTCGGCGCGTTTAACGGCCTAATAACGTGATTCGGCGAGGATAGCTACAGACTTCGACACACCGATTTGGCCATTCGGGAGCCTCGCCCCACCAGAGATGCCCTTCTAGCTCCTAGTTCCTCCAGCCTTATGCCTGTTGTTGCTCTCAAAGAGATCTTGGGTCGGGCTTTTGAAAAACGTTACGGTGTCGGTGCGTTCAACATCGTAGACGACCTGACTATGATGGCGGTTTTGGACGCAGCCTCGGAGACCCGTTCGCCTGTTATCATCCAGGTCTCGGTCAAGACCGTTAAATTCTGGGGCGCGCGTTTAATCCAGCAGACCTTTGCAGAGCTGGCATCGCAGCGTCCGATTCCAGCGACGCTTCACCTTGATCATTGCCCCGACGTTTCAATGATAAAAACCTGCCTCGAAGCAGGGTGGAATTCAGCTCTCTTTGACGCCTCGAGTCTGACCTATGAAGAAAATCTGCGTCAGACCACCGAAGTTGTTCGTTTTGCGAGAAAACTAAGCGCGGGGGTCGAAGGCGAGTTGGAAGCGGTCAAAGGGGTTGAGGATGGCGTTGGCGGCGATCTAGAAGGTGAGCTCGTTCCAATCGAAAAATGTGTCGAGTTTATCGAAGCAACCGGGATCGATTGCTTTGCTCCCGCGATTGGTACTGCTCACGGGATGTATGCTACTGAGCCGGTGATTAACTTTGACCGGGTAAAGGAGATTACCGCCCGCAAGCCGGTTCCGATCGTTTTACACGGTGGCACCGGTTTGTCCGACGATACGTTTCGGCGACTGATCCAAAACGGGTGTGCCAAGGTTAACATCTCCACAAAGCTGAAGATGCAACTTGCCGATAGCTTCCGCACCTACCTCGAGAATAAGCCGAAGGAATATGATCCGTTGAAATTACTGAAAGCCGTTCAGCAAGACGTTAAAGGCATGGCTGCCGGATTCATGGACATCTTCGGAAGCGCGGGGCAAGCCTAACGGCCAGGATGACAAATGACAGATTACAAATGACAAATATCGAAGCCTCGCGGAACTGCTTATAGAAAGTGAGTCATCTGTGATCTGTTATTTGTCATCTGTCATTTTAAGTGCATGAAGGCTTTGATTTTCGACTGTGACGGCGTGTTAGCAGACACCGAGCTACATGGTCACCTGGTTGCGTTTAACCGCATGTGGCAAAAGGCAGATGTTCCCTGGCGTTGGACCGAGCAGCAATACGCAGAAAAGCTGAGGATCGGCGGTGGCAAAGAACGAATGCAGGCGCTATTTATCGAGCCGGAATTTCAGGCTGTTTACCCGGTCCCGAAGGATGAACCGGCCCAAAAGCAACTTTTGGCGGAATGGCACGCTAAAAAGACGGCGATCTATCAAGA
>JAFAZK010000208.1 GCA_019239825.1 Verrucomicrobiota bacterium
TCGCCGGGATCAGACGGGGTATCGCAAGAAAACCGACCCGGTTCTCCAACCAATTCAGCCAAGACATAGGGAAAAAAGAAATGACAAATGACAAATGACAGGATGACAAATGATATCGTCCCCAATTCGTAGAGACGATGGCGACGAGTTTATGATTTTGCAGAGGGACAATCTGTCATTTGTCATTTGTAATCTGTCATTCTGCTACTTGCTATTCGGCTCCGATTTGAGCTCGATAAGCAGCCGCATCTTTTAGCTCAGAAAGGTCCACTCCTTCTTCCAATTGTACCTTAAACAGCCAGCCTTCTGCGTAAGGTGCGGTGTTGACCAGTGCCGGATTACTTTCCAGTTCGCTGTTAACCTCCGTAACCTCACCGGAAACGGGGGAATAAATATCGCTCGCGGCTTTGACCGATTCAACGACGGCAGCCTGCTGCTTGGCGGTTACTTTGGCGCCGACCTTAGGTAATTCGACAAAAACGATATCGGTCAGCTCACCTTGAGCATGATCTGTAATCCCAACGGTACCAATATTTTTATCGATCCGAACCCATTCATGGGTCTCGGCGTACTTTAAGTCCTCAGGCACTGACATTTCTCTTGTATAGCGGTTTTTTCACTACAGTCGCGGGAAATTTGCGGCCGCGCACGTCGATCTCGACGGGCTGTCCCGGTTTTGCGAAGGGAATCTTCACGTAGCCCAGTCCGATACCCACTCCGAGAGTTGGCGATTGAGTGCCGCTGGTGAGCTCGCCGATCACCTCGGATTCTACCGAAATCGGATAGTGGGGGCGGGGAGGGGGGGATTTGGGAGGCAATTTCACTGCGACTAAGCGACGCGTGAGCCCCTCTTCTGTCTGGTGCATCAGAGTCTCTTGTCCAATAAAGCCGGTCTTCTTCAAATCCACAAAGATGCCTAACCCAGCCTCCAAAGGCGTTGTCTCTGGGGATAAATCGGAGCCGTTCAAAGGGTAACAAGCCTCCAGCCTGAGGGTATCGCGAGCTCCTAGACCGCATGGGGTCAGGCCTTCAGCCTGGCCCAATTCAAGGAAAGCCGACCAGACCTCTGCCGCAGTCTCCGCCGGAAAAAAGGCTTCAAACCCGTCCTCTCCAGTATAGCCGGTGCGGGCCACTAACATTGGTACGCTCCCCAGCTTGAATCTTTCAATATGGTTGCGGGTAGGCAGTTCTCCGATAGTCTGAAAAACCTTGGCTGCGTTAGGCCCTTGTACCGCCACCGCGGCAAATAACTGGCTCTGGTCTGAGACCGAAACTCCTTCTGCCTGATGGTCTTGCAACCACGAAACGTCCTCAGCGATCTTGGCCGCATTGACTACCAGGAAATAGCCCGTCTCCGAGCGTCGGTAGACGATTAGATCGTCGATTACGCCTCCATGATCATTCAACATCAGGGTGTATTGGCCTTCTCCGATAGAGAGGCGATCTAGATTGTTTGTCAGCATGGAATTGAGCCACTCCGGCGCTTTTGGCCCCGAGATTTCTACTTCGCCCATGTGCGAAATATCGAAAATGCCGGCTCGCTGACGGACGGCCTGGTGCTCTTCCAAAATGCTCGTGTAATAGACTGGCATTTCCCATCCGCCGAAGGCGATCAACTTAGCGCGTAACCTCAGATGTTCCCCATACAGCGGCGTTCGTTGTAGTTCTGATGGAGTTAAAGCCATGGCCGCAAACATAGATGGGTTTGCGAAACGTCCAAAGTGAATGCAATATCTTGTTTTTCGCCGAATGCGAACACAGGGAACCCTACACGATACGCCGGTCGCCGCGTTGCCGTCCTTTAGCGATCGCCACATCGGTTTGAGCGGCAGCGAATTGGAAAGTCTAATAGCCGCTACCGGTTACGAAACTCTGGACGCCCTCATCGATGCGGTAGTGCCGGAGAAGATTCGGCTTAAAGGTGACCTCGGGCTGCCCGAGGCACTGAGCGAAGCTGAGGCGCTGCGATATCTACGCTCGCTGGCCGATTTAAATTCGGTCAACAAGTCGTACATCGGTCTCGGATATTATCCGACGGTGACCCCACCCGCCATCCAGAGAAATATCCTGGAGAATCCTGGATGGTACACAGCGTATACACCGTACCAGGCCGAGATTGCCCAAGGCCGGTTGGAGGCATTACTGAACTTCCAAACCCTGATTGTCGATCTCACTGGACTGGAGATCGCAAACGCGTCGCTGTTAGATGAAGCGACCGCTGCGGCCGAAGCAATGTCGCTCTGTTTCGCCGCCACGAAACAGGATGATCGCCACCGATTTTTCGTTGCTAGCAATTGTCATCCGCAAACCATTGCGGTTGTTCGCACCAGAGCTGAAGCGCTGGGTATCGAAGTAACGGTCGGGCTGCCCGAGACGGTCGATTGGACGCAGAATTTTTGTGGAGCTCTTCTTCAATATCCGGATACCGATGGCCAGGTAGAAGACTACCGAGCATTTGTGGAAGCAGCTCACGCCGCGGGCACCCTCGTAGTTATAGCTGCGGATCTCTTGAGCCTGACTCTTTTGGTTCCTCCGGGCGAATTTAATGCGGACGTCTGTGTTGGTTCTTCTCAGCGGTTTGGTGTACCCGTTGGCTTCGGCGGCCCGCACGCAGCCTTCTTTGCCACCCGCGACGAGTTTAAGAGACACATGCCGGGACGCCTCGTCGGCGTTTCCAAGGATTCAGCCGGACGCCCCGCTTATCGTTTGGCGCTGCAAACTCGTGAACAGCATATCCGCCGAGATAAAGCGACGAGCAATATTTGCACTGCGCAGGTTTTGCTGGCCGTGATTGCCGCGACCTACGCCCTTTATCATGGGCCCGATGGGTTAAGGGCAATCGCGACCGAAATTCGGCGAAAGACCGAGTTGCTGGCCGGGTGGTTAAGCGCGCTTAAATTCCAAGTGCTCGAGGGGGTCCGCTTTGACACGATCAAAGTCCGTCTGGGAGTAGAGGGCGAGAAAATCTTAGCCGAAGCAGCCAAGCAAAAAATCAATTTCCGCTTCTATCCTGATGGTTGGATTGGGATCTCGCTCGACGAAACCGTTTCCGCTGCGGATCTGGCAGCGTTGGCCAAGCTATTCGATACCGAACAGAGACTCTCTTGGGACGATTTTCGCCAGAGGGAGATCGAGCCAGTCCCGGATGTTTTCCAAAGACAGTCGGAATTTCTGCAACAGCCCGTCTTCAACTCGTTCCACACTGAGACCGAATTGATGCGCTATTTGAAGCGCTTGGAAAATCGAGATCTATCATTGACGACGTCAATGATTCCACTCGGCTCCTGCACCATGAAACTAAATGCGGCGGTCGAGATGTTGCCGGTCACGTGGCCTGGCTTTGGCCAGATCCATCCATTCGCGCCACAGGAACAAACCGTGGGTTATCGCCGGCTGATCAGCGGTCTCGAAGATTGGTTGGCCAAGATCACCGGCTTTGCTGCAGTCACGGTCCAGCCCAATGCCGGCTCGCAAGGGGAATATGCTGGGCTGCTGACGATTCGCCGTTATCACGAACAGCGAGGAGAGAAGAATCGAAATGTGTGTCTGATTCCCACGTCAGCGCACGGTACCAATCCTGCCTCGGCCGCGATGGCCGGATTCAAGGTTGTGCCGGTCCTGTGCGACTCCGGTGGGAACATCGATTTAGCGGACCTGGAAAAGAAGGCAGCGCTTCATCAATCGCAGCTGGGTGCATTGATGGTGACCTATCCGTCGACCCATGGCGTCTTTGAAGAGGGTATTATCGACCTAATTGAGATTGTCCATCGACACGGTGGTCAGGTGTATATGGACGGAGCGAATCTGAACGCCCTGGTTGGTTTGTGCCGTCCGGCGGACCTCGGCGCGGACGTTTGTCACCTGAATCTCCACAAGACGTTCTGTATTCCGCACGGAGGAGGCGGCCCGGGCGTCGGTCCGATCGGAGTCAAAGCGCATTTAGCTCCGTATTTACCGACTCATCCATTTGCGGAGGAGCAGCATCCGGACGCGATTGGCCCTGTATCTGCCGCACCGTTTGGAAGTGCAGGTATTCTGTGCATTTCGTGGGCTTACATTGCGCTCATGGGAGCCGCAGGTCTTACCCAGGCCACCAAAGTTGCGATCGCCAGTGCCAACTACATCGCCACCCGTCTTCAGGGGTATTATCCGGTCTTGTATAAAGGGAAATCTGGCCGGGTCGCTCACGAGTGCATTGTTGACCTGCGGCAATTCAAAAAATCTGCTGGTATTGAGGTAGAAGATGTCGCCAAACGCCTGATGGATTACGGGTTTCACGCCCCAACCATGTCATGGCCGGTCCCAGGCACACTGATGATAGAACCTACGGAGAGCGAGTCGAAGGCTGAACTCGATCGCTTCTGTGACGCGATGATTTCAATCTTTGGCGAGATTCGAGCGATCGAAACCGGGGAAGCAGACCGCGAGGATAATGCCTTAAAAAGAGCGCCGCATACGGCCCAGGATTTGGCGATTGAGCCTTGGGGCCGCGGGTACAGTCGGGAGTCAGCCGCGTTTCCTGCTCCGTGGACCAAGGAATATAAGTATTGGCCTCCGGTAGGCAGGATTGACAACGTGTACGGCGATCGCAATTTGTTCTGTACGTGTGGTTAAGATAATTGATCGATACATCAGCAGTCAGATCATCACGACTCTGACTTGGACGATCTGCATGCTGAGCCTGATGTTGGTGGTCGCTAACGCCATGCGTCAGCTGCTCGAGCTCTTGATGACCCATGGTTTGCCCTGGAGTTATATCTTCTCCTTTATCGGCGACTTGCTCCCTTTTTCGATGATTTATTCGATCCCTTGGGGTGCACTGCTTTCCGTATTGCTCGTGTTCGGCAAACTTTCTTCCGAGAACGAGCTGTTGGCTCTACGCGCCACCGGAATCGGCATGCTCCGCATCTGTGCGCCCGTATTTGTGATCACGTTGGGCTGTCTCGTGCTTTCACTTTGGATCAACCTTTACGTAGCGCCAGAATGCGAAAAAAGGTTCAAAGAGCTGGCGTTTAAGCTCGCGTCAACGGAACCCTTGGCGCTGTTCGGTTCAGACGAAGTGATCGATGCGTTCCCAAATCGGAAAATTTATGTGGGCCGGAAGAATGGGAGTACGCTGGAAGATCTTCACATTTATGAAATGAACGCGCAGCAGGTCCCGGTCCGGGTCATTTATGCCAAGCGCGGCACGATGGAGGTAGACAAACAGAATCAACGGATTTTGCTCAGGATTTTTGACGCGCGTTACGAAGACCGGGATGAGTCCGATGTAGAAGACCTAAAAAAGATGCACTACGGGATCAGCGTCGAGGAAGGTGTTTTTCCGATTTCGCTTCAGGAATTGATTACCAAAGCCCACAGTAACCAGCGTCCGACGGAGTTGACGCTAAGTCATCTCCGAGAAGCCATGGAACAAAAGCAGGGAAAACAGCTTACCATCCTGCGAACCGAGTTAAGCAAACGCTTCTCAAATTCATTGGCGGTACTAACGTTTGTTCTGGTGGGAATCCCCCTGGCTATCACCGCGCATCGACGCGAAACCTCGGTGGGTATCGGCATCAGCATTTGTGTCGCCTTCACCTTCTTTATATTCATCGTGCTGACCGATAACCTTAAGGGTAACGCCAGTCTTCATCCGGAGGTGTTGATTTGGCTGCCGAACGTGATCTATCTCATCCTGGGCGGAACATTGTTCTACCGTCTAGCGCGCCGTTAATTCACATTTATCAATAATGCGAATTAACGGCGCGCTGCGACTGCGGAAGATCCAGCTAGGCTGGATCTTCCGCAGTTTAAGCTCTTTGCTTTGATTTCGTGGACTTTAGGTTTTGAATCCTATCATCAAAATCATTGCGAAATTCTAACAAAAAGAAGCAGCAGAATGCATCGGCTTCGCCGAAGTATCCTGGTGCCATAGCCTGCTTTTCTAGGAAATGCAGGCGCATTTCTTAGAAAAGCAGGCTATGCGCTTCTCCAAATACCACGGGTTAGGCAACGATTACCTCGTCATGGACGAGATGGGCTTGATGAAAAGCCCGGAACGGATCCGCGTCATTTGTGATCGCAATTTCGGGATCGGGTCGGACGGCATTTTGTTTGGTCCTTTACCCTCGGAATCGGCATTAACCGCCCTGCGCATCTTTAATCCCGACGGATCAGAAGCGGAGAAAAGCGGGAACGGGATCCGGATCTTTTGCCGGCACCTTTGGGAGCGCGGTTCGGTTGGAGGGGAGCCTTTTCTATTAGAGACCGCGGGCGGAATCGTCCGGTGCCGGGTGCGGGATCCTCATCATGAGATCGAAGTGGAGATGGGAACCGTAAGTTTCTGGAGCGATGTAATCCCCGTGATGGGAGAGCGGCGCGAAGTACTCGATGAGGAGTTGGACGTCGATGGGGAGAGCTTGAAAATTTCAGCCGCGACGATTGGGAACCCGCACTGCGTGATTTTACGGGACGAGGTCGACGCTGACTTAGCCAAACGTCTGGGGCCGAAGATTGAGCGGCATTCACTGTTTCCAAATCGGACGAATGTACAGTTTTTGAAGGTGCTCGATCAGAGCAGAATTCAGATTGAGATTTGGGAACGCGGAGCAGGTTATACTCTGGCTTCCGGTAGCAGCTCTTCTGCGGCTGCGGCGGTCGCCCGCCGGCTTGGTTTGTGCGGCCCAGATGTGCAAGTGCAGATGCCCGGCGGTGAACTAAAAATTACGATCGGGGAAGACTTTTCTATCGTCCTTTCAGGGCCGGTCACCAAAGTTGGGAACGGAACGATTTACGACGAGATCTTCCAGAAGACGTAGGGAATGGCGCGCAAGCTCGACCGGTTGCGGAGGGGAGCAGCAATAGAAATGGGCGGCCTTTAGCTTCGGAAAAGGTCTGTAGCTCAGGTCGCTGAAAGACGTATTTGCCGCGGCTCCCGGTTGGTGTGGCACAATCGAGCGTTCTTTGACAGCCCAGCGCGCCGAAGCTGCCTGCGGCCCGGGGCGTCGCGTCTATCCGGGCGCCATATCTGCCACGATTTTCTGGCGATACGCCCAGGCGCCTAAACCGCCGGCTGTTGCTGAGTCAGACAATGGAACGCGCCCAGTCCCCACACCAAGTTTCGGCAATCGATCGGCACTATGTTTCGATCCGGAAAACATTTCTTCAGGGTCGAAACAACTTTCTTGTCACTTGGTGCATCGAAAGCCGGTACCAAGACGACGCGATTTCCGATATAAAAATTGGCGTAGCTGGCAGGTAAGCGTCGATCTTCCCGCTCGACCCTTGGCGGCATTGGCAGCCGCACGATGTTCAATTCAGAACCATCGGACAAACGCATCTTTTTTAACAGCGATAGGTTAGTCTGCAACGGTTCGTAGTTGGAATCCTTTTCATTGGCCTCAACTACCGTGACTACCGTATTGGGCGCGACGAAACGTGTAAGGTTGTCGATATGGCCATCGGTATCATCGCCTTCGATACCGCCGGATAGCCACAGAATCTCCGAGATACCGAGATAATCCCGCAGCGCCCGTTCGATTTGCTCTTGGGAATGCTGGGGATTCCGGTTCGGATTTAATAAACAGGATTTAGTCGATAACGCTGCCCCCACGCCATTGACGTCAATGGAACCGCCCTCCAGCACCAGTCCAGGGTAATAAACCGGCAGCTTAAGTCGCTCTGCCACTCGGGTTGGAACTACCTCATCGAGATCGAACGGCGGGTACTTGCCACCCCAGGCATTGTAATTCCAATCGATAACCGCCAAGCGCGGTTCTGCCTCGCGCTTAACAAAGATCGGACCATGATCCCGGCACCACGGTTCATTGGTTGGAATAATGAAAAATTCGACATGAGAAATATCAATCTCTTTCAGAAAGAATCTGACCTCGTTCTCATGATCCACATCCATCACGTTGATCCTGACCTTCTCAGAACCGCGCAATGCATCGATCATATGCGTAAATGCAGGAATCACTTCCTCATAAGCATGAGGAAAACTGATCCCATCACGCCGGGGCCAGGAAAGCCAAGTCGCTTCGTGCGGCTCCCATTCCGGGGGCATTTTGTATCCCAACGAAGCAGGTGAATTGGCAGTAAAATCAGTCATTTTCAAATTGTTCCCCCCCTAATTATACCAGTAAAAGCAACCGGGCAGAATCATCCGGCACGCTCAGGACGATCCTGCCATAACCTGCTTTGCTTATAAATGCAGGTTCAATCGATGAAGCGTTTGGTTAATTCGGCGTACGCTTCGATGCGGCGATCACGCAAGAAAGGCCAGTGAGTGCGCTGAAGATCAAGCGCTTTTGGATCAACACTTGCGATTACGATTTCAGGCTTTTCTTCTCCAGCCTTAGCTAAGATCTGGCCAGATGGGTCCGCTATAAAACTGCGCCCCCAAAAGTCCAGGCCATCACCACCGGCTGGATCTTCATGGCCAACTCGGTTAGGCACGGCGACGTAACATCCGTTCGCAATGGCGTGCCCGCGTTGGACCGTCTCCCAAGACGAATGTTGACGCTCACCGAACTCAGCTTTCTCCGAAGGATGCCAACCGATAGCCGTAGGATAAAAGAGGACCTCAGCTCCACGTAATGCGGTAAGTCGCGCTGCCTCCGGGTACCATTGATCCCAACAGACCAATACACCAACCCGGGCGTACTTGGTTTGCCAGGATCGGAAGCCCAGGTCTCCCGGAGTAAAATAGAATTTCTCATAAAACAACGGATCATCCGGGATATGCATTTTTCGATAAATCCCGAGCAACGTTCCGTCCGCATCGATGACCGCGGCAGTGTTATGATATAGGCCGGCTGCTCGGCGCTCGAATAATGAAGCGACTATCACGACTTGCAGCTCTTTGGCTAAGACCGATAGCCGTTCAGTGGTTGGTCCCGGGATCGCCTCGGCGTACTGGAAATACTTGTGATTCTCCTCTTGGCAGAAGTAGACCGTCTTAAACAGTTCTGGCAGACAAATGATTTGAGCCCCTTGCGCCGCGGCATCTCGGACCAAAGCAATCGCATTCTCCAAGTTCTCACTCGGATCCAGCGAGCAGCGCATCTGAATCACTCCGATTTCTGGCATTCTCTTCCTTAGCCTGCATCCCTAACAAATCAATGGTTAGCGGTTAGGTGTTTGCAGTTTGGCTTTAGCAGCAGCGCTTCGTGCTCGTGCTCGTGCTCGTCGCGAAGATTTGGAACAATGCGGTGGCAATTTTCAAGCCTATCCCGCGCAGGTGTGGCTAAACTCTAAGCAGGCCCCGATCGAATGGCTCAACAATCTCGAGCACGAGGACGAGCAGGAGCACGATAGAGCCCTTCCGGCCTACACTGACCGCAGCTCTTTAGCGATAGCTTCCAGCTCAGATGAGCCGAGATCGAACGGGCGGCCGTTGACATCAACCAGATGCGCAAGGCCCTTCCCACAAACAATGGCCAATGCTCGATCTTCTGTCGCGCTCGTGAAATAAGGCTTTCGCTCTGGAGACCAAGCAACCAGATTCTTTCGAGTCTTACCGTTTGGTAGTTGCCAAGAGTAGTTCCAGTAGCGGTTATTTTTTACCTGGTTTCCCGATAGTATCGCGGCTTCGATCGCTGCCGGATTAGATGCGGTGCGGCGCAGGCTTTTTGCGTTGTGAATGGCGACAGCGATCAGTCCCCAAACCAACAGGATACCAAATGCGAATGCGACGGCGAAAGCCCAGAATGTGCTCCACCGCAGAGGCAATGCATCGATGGCCCAATTTGTCGTGGCAATCTCCGGGCGGCCTTGCAGATAATATACTTCTAGCGGCTTTTGATGATGGAATTCACCGAACACGAATGCCCAGCGTTGGGATTTAAATTTTTTGCCCCCCTGGATACCATAATCAATGGGTACATTTGCTGTACTAAGCACCACCGTCGAGACGATGTCGCCGTGCGCAATAGCTTGGGGGACCTTAACTGCGTTTTTCGCGATTTGGGAATCTGCGAGGAGCCCGGGATAAACTAAAGCAAAAAGCAGGATCAGAAGCGCGAGCGGTATCAGCGATATCGCGAATCCGATGGCAATGATTGAGCCGGTAGCGGTGTTTTCCGTGACCTTGAGCGGTCGAATGGGGATGGTTCGCATGTAGTTCAAAAGCTAGGGTTCAACTTGGGTAGTCCTACTGGCACGCACCTCGCTGACATAGCGACGTGCCGGCGGGAAACCGACAGATAGGATCTTCGGAGAAGGACGGATAGCTATTCGAACAGATGCAAGTTTCGCGTGATTTTTGATATTCCATTCATGTTTCGTACACGCGGGAGGGATACTAGGAGGATAACGCGCTTCGTGCGAATAGCCAACAGTCAATAAATGAACCGCCAATCGGCTAATGCGTGCGCGGTTTCCCGCGCAGCGTTAGCTTCCTTTCGTCAGTCCTCGTATTACTGAACCGATCACGGCGCCCGCGCCCGCGTCTTCTACCTTTTCGACGGTTCTCGGCAAGTACGGTTGAAGTGCATGCGCAAGATTCGACAAAGGCAGTGACTGCAGCCAGACCCTTCCGGGTCCGGTGAGGGCCGCCAGAAAAATTCCGTCTCCGCCGAACAGCATATTTTTAATTCCGGGCACCCGGGTTATATCAAAACTAACGGATTCCTGGAACATGCCGACGTGACCAGGATGGACTCGCAGGGTCTCTCCCGGTTTCAGATCGTACGTTACCACTTCACCGTCTAGTTCAATCCAGGCATGACCGGTCCCGGCCACCTTCTGGAGCAAGAAACCGTCTCCACCGAAAATCCCGGCACCGAGAGATTGTTGAAAGGCAACGTTCAGTTCAATTCCGTGGGTTGCGCATAAGAAACCGTGACGATGAATGAGGTAAGTTTCGCTCGGACTGATCTCAAGAAAAAGGATGCTCCCCGGCACCCGGGTGGCGAACGCTAAAAGACCTTCGCCGCCATCGGCTCGGTAATCGGTCATAAACAACGAGCCACCTCCGGCCATCCGCTTCAATGCGCCGAAGAATCCGCCACCGCCGCCGAATTGAGTGGTCGTATTCATGGTGATCGCGCTGTTCATCCAGGAGAGCTCACCCGAAACGGCAAATACGCCTTCGCCCGGGTTTAACTGGAGTTCGAGCACTGGCAACGTCGTTCCGATGATGCGGTAGTTCATAGGTAGAGGAGTTCAGCAGCCCTGCACATGGAAAGTTGCTATTGATCGGCCGTCCTGGCGGAATTGTCGAGCGAAAGGGGGTGGGAGCGAATGGGCGAGTGAGCTTTGGTGGGGCGAGGCTCCCGAACGTCCGAAACTGGTCAGCAAAGGTAAACCGGCTCTCTGTAGACGTGACATGCAATGCCGCTGCGCGCGCCGAGCCGTCTCCAGCGGTGTGCCACGTTCGCGATGTTCGAAGGTTTTTTAGGAAATGTTACGGGGTTTCCGTTGGTGGTCCCTGTAGGGTAAAGGTCGCGCTGGGACACGGCTCGGCGGGAGCAACGGCGCTGCGCACCACGTGCCCGGGCAAAATCAGGTGCTTTGCTAGGCCGTTGCGGACGTTCGGGAGCCTCGCCCCACCAGCGCCGTTTCGCTAAAGCTGCGTCACTTCTCTTCTGGAGATCAACTTCTGCAGTACAATGAAGATCAGCAACAACACCCCGATCACGATCTTCGTCCACCAGCTGTTCAATGTACCGTTGAAGTTGATCAGGGTTTGGATCAGGCCAAGGATCAGGACTCCCATCAAGGTGCCCGGAATAAATCCAACCCCGCCGGTGAGCAGGGTCCCGCCAATAACGACTGAAGCGATCGCGTCCAACTCAAGTCCAACGAACGACGCTGGGTTACCCGACTGCATGTAAAACGTCGCTACTACACCTCCGGCCGCGGAGAAAAATCCGGCGAGTGCGTAAGTGAGGATTTTGGTCTGGGCGATGGGCAATCCCATCAAGCGAGCGGAGTTTTCGTTGGAACCGATCGCATAAACGTTGCGTCCAAAGCGCGTAAAATTGGCGATAAATGTGCCCACTAAAACCGAGGCGAGGAAACACATCGCAGTGAATGGCAAGACCGCTTTTGGAGCGACCAGGATAGAAAGTTGCGGCAGCACCTGGCCGTAGAAGGGATGGTCGATCCCGATCGATTCAGGGTAAATGACAAAACCGAGACCGCGCAGGCAAAACAAGCCGGCCAGGGTTACCAGGAATGGAGGCATTTCAAAAAAATGAATGAGGCAGCCCATGACGGCGCCAGCGAAAGTCCCGGCGCACAGAGCGATACCCATGGCTAGAAACGGGTCAAATCCAACCTGCAGCAGCTTGGCGATGAGAATCCCGACAAACGCCACCATAGACCCTACGGAAAGATCGATACCACCCGATAGAATCACAAAGGATTCGCCGATCGCTGCGACCCCGACAAAAGCGTTATCGTTCAAGAGATTCACGAAAACCCGGGGTGTGCCAAAATTAGGGTAGAGCACTGAGCCGGTACCAAACACGGCTGCCAAAACAACAGCAGTCGCCAATAGCGGGATGTACTTAGGATTTAGACGAGTCATGCCGCGCAGTGGTTGGGTGATGGCGAGGCAGCCAGGAGCCAACCGGTTTTAAGAATTTCTCTATAGGGCTCAGCACGCGACCGAACCTGGTTCGAAACACCTCACTTTGGAGCAGGCAGACAGCGATAATCACCAGCGCTTTAGGCACTGGCGCGATATCGGAGCTGACATTTTTGGCGTAAAATGTGGTTGTCAGCGTTTGGATAAACAAACCGCCGACGACTGCACCCACCAGATAAAAACGTCCGCCTTGCAGCGAGGTGCCACCGACAACGACCGCTAAGATCGCATCAAGCTCAAGATAGAGGCCAATGTTGTTCGCATCGGCGCTCTTTATATTCGAGCATGCCACCAGCCCGGCGAGACCCGCACAAAGCCCCGAAAAGGTATACACCAGGAATTTCACCTGCTTCGCGTTGATGCCGGAGTAACGGCTGGCCTCGTCATTGTCGCCGACGGACTCGATGAAGAGCCCCAACGCGGTCCGCCGAACCAGGAAATGCGTTAACAATAACATCACCACCACGAGCGTCAGGGTAAAAGGCAGACCAAATAGGTGACCATTTCCCAAGTACACCATGGTGGGATCCAGGAAATTGATGATCTGTCCTTCGGTGATCAGCTGTGCGACACCACGCCCGGCCACCATCAAGACCAGGGTTGCCACAATCGGTTGAATGCCAAACCCGGCGACTAGCAAACCGTTCCAGGCGCCGGCCAGCACCGACACGCCCAATGCCGCCGCAATAGCGACGCCTGCCGGGAAATGCTGGGTAACCAGAAGCCGGGAGGACACCGCCGCGGCAATCGCCATCACCGCACCCACGGAAAGATCGACTCCACCTGTGGCAATGACCAGAACCATGCCCAGAGACAAAAGCATGACCTTTGCCCCTTGGTTCAGCACGTCTATGCGCGAGCCATAAAGGTGGCCGTCAAGTACTTGAACGTGAAAGAAGCCAGGGGTGAAAAACTGGTTGAAAAGTAGAAGCAACCCTAGCGCGCCAACGGTCCAAAAAATCCGTTGCCGGCGTAGCCCAAAGAGAATAGCGGCAAAGACGATCCAAAAAATGAGGTCAGATAACCAGTCGCTCATGCCTCCGGTCGGTCCGAGCTGTGGCTCGCGATGGATTCCATAATAGCTTGCTCGGAGATCGCTGCCTCTGTCAATTCATCAACTTTGCGGCGGTCGCGCAAGACTACGACCCGCTGGCTTTGCCGGACGACCTCTTCCAATTCGGAACTGATGAAAAGCACGGCCAGACCATCCTGCCTTAGCGACTGAATCAGCTTCTCAATCTCCGCTTTCGCTCCCACGTCAATTCCTCGGGTCGGCTCGTCCAAAATAAACAATCTCGGTTCCGTGGCGAGCCAGCGAGCCAGCAACACCTTTTGTTGATTTCCTCCGCTCAGGTTTCGCACGATTTGTTCCCGACTGGGTGTCTTTATGCCCAACGAATTGATAAAGCGATCCGCGAGCTTCTCTTGCTCGCTTATCGACAAGCGCCGCCAACTGCCTCGGCTTGCTTGCAGTGCCAACACGATATTTTCCCGCACCGTTAAGTTTGGGATAATCCCGGCAACTTTCCGGTCCTCGGGGGTTAAGGCGATCCGGTAACGGATGGCGGCGCGAGGTGACCTGAATTTTACCGGCTGATTATTGATGCGGATAGTCCCTTGGTCCGGGTTATCAACTCCGAACAGCAGCCGCGCGGTTTCCGTTCGTCCCGACCCAAGCAAACCGGCTAGGCCGACCACCTCTCCCGGCCGAATGTCCAGATCGAGTGGTTGGATTGAGCCTTTTTTGCCCATCGCGCGCGCTTCCAGCATGGGGGTCTCTGAACGGATGGTGGCAGTGCTGGCCCTGGTCTGCTCAAGTGCTTCGACTTGGCCGAGATTTCTCCCAATCATGTGGGACACCAAGTTGATTCGTGGCAGCTCCTTGGTGGCGAAACAGCCCACCCGACACCCGTTGCGCAAAACGGTAATCGAATCGGTTATCTCGTAAACCTGTTCCAAAAAGTGAGTGATAAAAATGATGCCGAGACCGTCCTGGCGCAGAATGCGCAGCTTCTTGAACAGTTCGTCTACCTCGGTTTTGTCGAGGCTCGATGTGGGTTCGTCCAAAATCAAAAGCTTGGCTGAGACATCGAGTGCCCGGGCGATCGCCACCATTTGTTGAATCGCGATCGAATACGAAGAAAGCTGGCGGTTCACATCCAAAGAAAGGTCCAACCTCGCTAATGCAGCTCTGGCCCGTTTGGCGATTGCACCCCAACGGACGGTTCCCATCCAGGTGGGTTGCCGCCCGATACAGATGTTCTCTGCCACCGACAAATGAGGAATGAGATTGACCTCTTGATATACGGTGCTGATTCCCAGGGCTTCCGCTTCTCGAGGAGATTTTGGCGCGATTGCTTGCCCGGATAATCGGGTTTCGCCGGCGTCTCGAGGAAACACACCGGTCAAGACTTTGATCAAAGTGCTCTTCCCGGCGCCGTTTTCCCCCATCAAGGCATGGATCTCTCCGGGCTGAACCGCGAGATCGACGGCGTCGAGCGCTTTTACGCCCGGAAAGCTTTTGCTTAGGCCAGCGATCTCTAAAAGGGGCATCGGGGTCGGAGTGTGAGACCTGAGAAGGAGAGATGATTGGTTTTCCCGGCGTTCGGGATCCAGCGCCGGCGAAGCGTTGTCGTGCAAAGTGATTGGTAAATGTGTTTACCTCTCACTTCTCACTTTTCACATCTCACTTTCACGCGGAGCTACTCGGGCGCTCAACCTTCAGCGCGAGCGCCCGCCCAGAAACTAAGAGGTTGCGCGCCTAGTACTGGCGTTTTGGAAGCTCTTCGGCGGCCTGAGCCTGTTCGTATACTCCCTCTTGGGTCACAACCCGGGCCGGTACCGTTTCGCCTTTGGCGACCTTCTCGATGATGTCAAATAGCTGAGGTCCAAGCAACGGATTGCATTCAACGGTAACGTTAAGCTTGCCATCTTTCATCGCTTCAAACGCTCCCTTGACCCCATCAATCGACACGATCTTGATATCTTGGCCCGGCTTAATCCCGGCTTCTTCCATCGCTTGAATCGCGCCTAAAGCCATATCGTCATTATGGGCGAAGAGCAGCGTGATCTGCTTGGCCTCCGGAGATTTCAAGAATGCTTCCATGACTTCTTTGCCTTTCGCACGGGTGAAATCACCGCTCTGCGACAAGATGATCTTCATGTCCGGGTGGCTGGCGATAACTTCGCGAAAACCTTTTGCCCGGTCGATCGCGGGAGCTGATCCTACGGTTCCTACCAATTCTGCAATTCCCGCTTTACCATCAGTCAGCTTGAGTGCTTCGTTTCCCGCTCTTTTGCCTTCTTCAATGAAGTCCGAACCGAGAAAACATTTGTATAAGGTAGGATCTGAAACCTTCACTGCGCGGTCCGATAGAACGACTGGGATTCCGGCCTTTTTTGCCTCTTGCAACACCGGCTCAAATCCGGTTTCCACTACGGGTGAAAAAGCAATCACATCGACACCCTGCGCAATGAAGGACCGGATGGCTTTGATTTGGTTTTCCTCCTTCTGCTGCGCGTCTGAGAAATGCAGATCAATGCCGCGTTTAGCGGCCTCGGATTTGATGGAATCGGTATTGGCGGTTCGCCAGCCGCTTTCAGCGCCGACCTGAGAGAAGCCAACGACTAACTTCTTGTCTGCGGCAAAACCAGAAGTATTGATGAGCCCGAGTACCGCTAAGGTAGTTAGCGCCGATACTGGGTTTCCTCGAGCAAGGGGATATAATGATTTCATAATTAGCTGGGGGGTTAGCCTTCTCTAAAAGGTCTGTGGATAGAGCTTAGAGAAGGTTGGCCGTACCCGGAATAACGCCTTTCTGGGAAAAGATCAATATTTTGTTAGGAATGTGGCGTGAACGTTCACAGTTAAACGCTGGTATGGCCGGGATCGCCAGAACAGAGCGTGGGGGGGCCGCTTTCTCCGGTGCCCTATCATCGGTCGAGATTTTTTATCGCGAGCCTGACCTGAGGACGCGAAAGCAAGCGCTCCCCAGAAAACGTCTCAACGCGATGCAGCTGTATTATAGGCCGCTGTAAACGAATCGAAGGCCACGATTGATGCATCGCTTTGAAACGTTCGCCGGAGCCGCCTGTTTAACAAAGTTCTCAGCCGGCCTCGTGGCATAGCAAATTAGTCAGTCTCTAGGACACGCGCCAAAGCGGCTCCCCTCCAGTCGCCTCCGTTCGTTCCCGGCGTTCTTTTATTGGCACCCGCTCAGAATCCGTCTAGCATGCCGAAATGTCTTCTTCGGACGAAGGCCGGCGAGCGGGCTCGGTCGATTTCGGTTTAAAAGGTGATTTTCGTCCACCGGCGCCTAAGAATGCCCGGCTTGAACTCGTAATAGAAGGTAAGACTTTTGTGTGCCGGGATGGCACGATTATCGGGACCGAATCCACACTGGCCCCAGAAGTTTTCAAGCAGATTCCGGGGTTGGAAGCGCGGCACGCACTAGTCGGCAGAGAGCAAGGCGAATGGTTTATTCTAACTCCGCGGAACGTGAGTAGGCCGCTTCGCTTGGATGGAGTGACGCTGCCGCGGGGTGAGCGCCGCCCCTTGGACAAGGTCCGTCATCACGTAGAATTCGACGCCCTGCGCATCGGGCTACGCCTCAGCCCACCGCGCTAAAAAAAGCTTAGCCTCTTTTTAGCGTGGCGGGCTATGAGCGGAATCCCCGGCTTACAGCTTGGTATTCCGCCGGGCGTAGGCGTGACCTACCAGTGATAGCCGAGCGGAAGGTCCGGCGTAGCCGGATCATTCCGCTTACAGCCTGCGTGACCGGCAAATGCTTTGACGCATTTTCCGGTAATGCGGGCTACTGCGGAATTACTGCCCAAATCTCGACCGCCCGATTTTGGTCCGGCCTTCTGCCGCTGAGGAGATCAGTGCCTCCCATCGGCACTGTGCGGACTAAATTGAGTACGCCGGCAGCGTCCGGAAGCACATTGGCTACAGCTTGGGCCCGTTCATCGGATAATTTATAATTTCCTTTGGGATCGCCTGTCATGTCGGCATAACCGGCAACGATAAACACAAGCGTGGGGTCGCTCATTTTCTGTACCAGCTCCGGCGCTTTAAATAAGCTAACGAGCTTGTCCACCGCCGGCTTGGGAAGGACATTGCTTCCTGTCGGGAAGTATACGACTCCGACTCGTTGCATATACTGAGCCGAATCGAGCTTGTCGATTAGCTTTGTTTTCTCCGAATCGCTCATCCGTGGAATCGCGTTGATCCGCTTCTTGATATCTTCCTTGGTGGCTCCCAACTCGGCCGAAGACAACTCCTTCGGTTTAGTGTCGACCGTTTGTCCGGAATTGTCCCCACCTCCGGAGGCGTCGGGTGACTTCTGTGGGCTCGGATTTTGGTGACGGACATCGGGATTGGCATTCCCGGCGGGAGACTTGCCCCCGGGGGGAGAAGCGTCGCCTTGTGGTGGTTTATCACCGTTGCCCGGCGTGGTGCTTTCGTTGGGACCGGGCGGCGACTGCTGCACTTCGGGCGAAGGCGTTACCGACGGAGAAGCAGCGGATGTGGCCGGACTTGGCGACTGACCGGATTGATTGTTGGCTTTGTTGAGCACGTCAGCGGGGACCTGGCTTTTCCCATCCACCATCTTCCCATCGCTTGTGCTGGTGTTCGTGGCCGATGGCGACGGTGTCGCTGTCGCGCTGGTTTTTGTAGTGTCGGACCCACTCACGATGCGCTCGACTGCATAGAATCCGCCGCCGGCGATCGCCACAAGTAAAACCAAAGCCAAGATCACGAGCCAGAGTTTGCTGCCCGTCTTTGGCTTTGCGAGTAAGGTCAAGGGTCGCCCGCATTCCGGGCATACAGCGGAACCTTCGAAACGGATCTCTTGACCGGTGTAAGCTAGGGTGCAACCCACGTTATTTGTGCATTTGCCAATTTGGGCCATAGGCTGGTGATCTCAGTTCTAAACTATAGCGCTGATGGAGTTCAAGATCGGAGGGAAGCTGCTTTGCGATCTATTCGACCACCGTCACGAGTTTCAGACTACGAGACGATGAATAGACGATCTGATACTCAAGAATTGCGGAGATAGTGGCGCCTACGTCGGTGCGCAACGTGTCCGCCATTCCCGGGAGCCGCCTGTTGCCTTGCTTTTCGGTCACATCGGGCCCTGTAGGGAATGCCACGCGATTGCCTGTGACGTGCCAAAGCGACTCCCCTCTAGCCTTGAACTCCTCCCAGCTGCGGGTTAGAACATGAGAAGGTGACAAGCCCCTCCAACCAATCACCAATCAGCAATCAAAAATCACCAAGTTCCCCGGGCACCCGCTTGCGAACCGCGATCGAGCAGGAAAGACCGTTGCAGATGGTGGGGACAATCAATGCCTTCTGTGCGCTTCTCGCTGAACGGGCCGGCTTTCGAGCGGTTTATTTATCCGGCGCGGGTGTTGCCAATGCTTCCTTTGGGTTACCGGATCTCGGAATGACCAATCTGAACGACGTCTGCGAAGACGTTCGCAGGATCACTGGAGCCACCGATTTGCCGCTAATGGTTGATGCCGATACGGGTTGGGGCAATGCTTTTAATATCGCTCGCGCAGTTCGAGATCTGGGCCGGGCAGGGGCTGCCGGTTGCCACATCGAAGACCAGGTTCAGGCAAAACGCTGCGGCCATCGTCCCAATAAAGAACTCGTGGAGCCACAGGAGATGGTTGATCGTATCAAGGCGGCTAGCGATGCCAAGATCGATCCCTCCTTTATGTTAATGGCTCGTACGGATGCGGTGGCCGGCGAAGGTATTGATCCCGCTCTTGAGCGGTGTGAGAAATATGTGGAAGCAGGAGCCGACCTGATTTTTGCGGAAGCAGTCACCAGCCTCGACGATTATCGCCGGTTTACAGAGCGACTCCGAGTCCCCGTCCTGGCGAACCTGACTGAGTTTGGAAAAACCCCGCTTTTCTCAGTGGACGAGATGCGAGCGGCCGGGATCCGGATTGTGCTCTATCCGTTAAGCGCTTTTCGGGCGATGTCGGCTGCAGCGGAGAGCGTCTATGAAACCATTCGCAACGCCGGCACTCAGAAACCAGCGGTCAGCGCGATGCAGACCCGGGATCATCTCTACGAGGTCCTCAACTACCACGACTATGAATCTAAATTAGATTCGTTTTCGAAACATTAAGAAAGGCCATGAGCATTGCGAACGTTCCCCCAGCATCCACCGGCTTACGCGGGCAAGCCGTTGGAGTAACAGAAATAGCGACAGTTGGAAAAGCAGGGGTCGGTTTAACCTACCGTGGCTATGCGATTGAAGAGTTAGCCGATCGCGCGTCATTCGAAGAGGTTGCTTATTTGTTAATTTACGGCGCGTTACCGGTTCAGGCCGAGCTCGATTCTTTTCGCCTTAGGCTAAAACAGAAACGGCAATTGCCGGAGGCCTTAAGCAAGGTGCTCGAATTGATCCCGGCGGATGCACACCCGATGGATGTGCTACGCACCGCGTGTTCCTTCCTCGGATCGATCGAACCAGAATCGAGTTTTGCGATCCAAAAGGAAGTTTCGGAGCGGCTACTGGCTGTCTTTCCTTCGGCGCTCGCCTATTGGCATCATTTCTCTCGCAAAGGTGAACGAATTGCTACCGACGACGATGCCAATTCATTAGCCGGGCATTATTTAACCCTTTTACACGGGGATGCTCCGAGCGAGGGTTCGCGCCGCGCGTTGGATGTGTCGCTTATCCTGTACGCGGAACACGAGTTCAACGCCTCTACCTTTGCCTGCCGGGTCTGCGCAGCGACGCTCTCGGATTTCTATTCCTGTATCACGGCGGGCATCGGCACTTTGCGAGGGCCGCTACACGGCGGCGCCAACGAGGCGGCGATGGCATTGGTCGAAAGATTTAAGACCAGAAAAGAGGCGCGGGCCGCGGTGCTCGAGCTCTTAGCAACTAAACAGAAAATCATGGGATTTGGGCATGCCGTCTACAAACACAGCGATCCCCGCAATGCGATCAACAAAGCCTGGTCCCAGCGCTTGTCGAAGTCGGCGCCGGACGGCTACCTTTTCGAAGTCTCTGAGGAGATCGAGACCGTGATGAAAGAAGAGAAGAACCTTTTTGCCAACGCAGATTTTTTCAGCGCGACTGTCTATCATTTTCTGGGCATCCCGACCCCTCACTTCACCCCGCTCTTTGCAATGGCTCGAACCGCGGGATGGTCAGCCCATATCCAGGAGCAGCGCGCGAATAACAAACTGATTCGCCCCAATGCCGACTACGTTGGTCCCGAGCCCCGGCCCTTCGTGCCGATCGAGAAGCGGTAAAGAGCCTCGCGCAGAGGTCGCGGCGGACGCAGAGTTAAGAAGGTACTAGGCGAATAGACTCCGAATAAGGAGTAGAGTTGATGGTCTATCGCGTCTTCACGACAAGCCCGGTACCTTAGAAAGTTCTCTCAAGAATAGATCCAACGTGCCAACGTTCAGATATTGCTTTTCCAGAAAGATTCTCTCTTCTTAGATCTGCGTCCGCTGCGCCCTTTGCGCGAGGCGTGCGGATATTTACCGTCATGATCCCATCTTCAAACCGCCCCCCTGAGGATACTCTGCTCCAACAAATTGCCGATTATGTCCTGAGTGAGTCGCCGGTCGAGCTCGAAGCCGAATCGGTGGCTCGACTCTGCCTGATGGACAGTCTCGGGTGTGCGTTGCAGGCGCTCTCGTATCCGGCGTGTACCAAATTGTTAGGGCCGATCGTTCCGGGAGCGGTTTTGTCCGGCGGCGCCCGGGTGCCGGGTACCGCTTACGAGCTCGAGCCGGTTCGGGCGGCGTTCAATATCGGCGCCATGATCCGATGGCTCGATTTTAATGACACCTGGCTGGCCGCAGAATGGGGGCATCCGTCGGATAACTTCGGCGGAATCTTGGCCGTTTCTGACTATCTAAGCAGGCCGGGAAGCGCCAACTCTCGTCGATTAACAATCCGCGACGTGCTAAAAGCGGGGGTTCAGGCCTACGAGATTCAGGGTGTGCTGGCGCTTTCGCACAGTTTCAACCGGGTCGGACTCGACCATGTACTCCTGGTCCGGGTTGCGTCCACTGCGGTAATCACCAGGCTATTGGGCGGCTCTCGGGCCGAGATCGTGAATGCGATCTCCAATGCTTTCATCGACGGAGGTGCGCTTCGTACTTATCGCCATGCACCTAACACCGGTTCTCGGAAAAGCTGGGCGGCAGGTGATGCCACCTCTCGCGCCGTTTTCCATGGCCTACAGGCGCTTCGCGGCGAGATGGGATACCCGAGCGCTTTAACCGCGCCTCGGTGGGGATTTCAAGATGTTCTATTCGGTGGTAACCCGATCCAACTGGCACAGCCTCTCGGTTCTTACGTCATCCGCCATGTTCTATTTAAGATCTCTTTCCCCGCAGAATTCCACGCTCAAACTGCCGTAGAAGCGGCTTTACAACTATTCGTTCGGACTAAGGACCGCCTGGATGAGATTTCCAAAGTGGTCATTGAAACCCAGGAATCAGGCAAGCGCATCATTGATAAGACCGGCCCCTTAAATAACCCGGCCGATCGCGATCATTGCATCCAATATATGGTGGCGGTTCCCCTGATCCGAGGAGAGCTGACAGCGGAAGACTACGAAGACGCTGCCGCAGCCGATCCGCGGATCGACGTTCTGCGTCAGAAAATGGAAGTCATTGAGAACCCCGACTTCAGCAAAGACTATCTGGACCCAGACAAACGGTCGATCGGGAACTCGGTTCAGGTTTTCTTTCGAGACGGCT
The DNA here is from genome assembly GCA_019239825.1 of Verrucomicrobiota bacterium. Taxonomy (GTDB): domain Bacteria; phylum Verrucomicrobiota; class Verrucomicrobiia; order Chthoniobacterales; family JAFAMB01; genus JAFAVN01. Next base: position 22,332 of record JAFAZK010000208.1, read on the forward strand.
CTGCCAGCGAAAAAGTAGTGGTGGAATATCCGATCGGCCATCCTCGCCGGAGAAAAGAGGGCGAACCGCTTTTGTTCGAGAAGTTTGAAAGAAGTTTGCGAAGCAAAATCTCTGAAAAGAATTCCGGGCGCATCCTCTCTCTTTTCGCGGATTCATCGCGACTATTGGACAAACCCGTCGACGAATTTATGGCTCTTTTCGTGGTGTAGGGATCCGAGGTTCATACTCTTACTCGTCGTCGTTCTCGTCCTCGATTTTTTGGGCTGCAGGGCGTGGTCGATGATAGGCCAGCGCCCTGGGCATTGCATTTCACTCATATTCGACCACGATCCCCGATTCGAGGACGACGACGAATCCGCAGAGCTATGCAGCCAGAACACCGCGATTTGCACCGCGAACCTTTTCCACTGCAGCCGCTAAAATGTTTGCAACAGCCGAGACTTCTTCCTCGGTGTTAAATCGTCCAAACGAAAATCGCAGGCTGGCTCGCGCGCGGTCGGTCGAGAAACCCATGGCTCGAAGCACATGGGACGGTTCCAGCGAACCGGCGGTACAGGCTGAGCCTGCCGAGCAACAGACGCCTTTCTGGTCAAGCAACATCAGCAGCGCTTCCGAATCGGCGCCTTCGATCGCCAGGTTCGCAGTGTTAGGTAACCGATGCTCTGTATCCCCATTGATACGGACGCCGGAGATCCGCTTCATCACATCTTGCTCAAATCGGTCCCGTAAATCCCTTACTCGCGTGTTCTCTTCGGTGAGATGTTCCAAGGCAAGTTCCGCTGCTTTGCCCAAGGCGACAATAGAAGCCGTATTCTCTGTGCCGCCGCGGCGTTTTTCCTCTTGGCTGCCGCCGATCAAAAAGGGATTGAAGCGGGTGCGCCGGTTCACATACAGCGCGCCCACGCCTTTCGGGGCGTGCAGTTTGTGTCCCGATAATGCCAGAAATTGAATATTGCCCGCTCGCAGATCGATCGGCACTTTTCCAACCGCCTGCACGGCGTCGGTATGAAAAATTGTCTGTTTGCGCTGGCAAATAGCCGCGATTTCTGCAATCGGGAAAAGCACGCCGGTCTCGTTGTTTGCCCACATCAAAGAAACGATGGCGGTGTCAGGCCGAATCGCCTCTTCCAAGGCGGCGAGATCCGGCAGACCGCGTTCATCCACTTCGATCCAAGTAATCTCGTATCCGCGCCGGGCCAATGCCTCAGCTTGTCTGAGGATAGCGCTGTGCTCGACCTTACTGGTGATAATGTGTTTCCGATCTCGATCGATCCAGAGTGTGGATTGCACCGCCGTATTGTCTGACTCAGTGCCACAGCTGGTGAAAACAATCTCAGCGGGGTCGCAATGTAACAAGGCAGCGACTTGTTCCCTGGCATTTTCCACTGCTCGAGCCACTTTCTTTCCAAACGCATAAGCACTGGATGGATTGCCGTATTGTTCCTTCAAGTACGGCAGCATCGCATCCAACACTTGGGGATCGATCGCCGTGGTTGCGTTGTTATCGAGATAAATCATAAAAACTTCTAAACCGCGAATTAACGCGAAGACAAACGGCATGAGTCCAAGCGCAGATTCACCAGCCGTCGCTAAACTATAGCGGGCAAGCTGCAGATCTACGCAGATAGATTTTCGAGATTTCCCTCCGTGATTTTTGCTACGGCATATCTGTGTGCGTCCGTATTCATCTGCGGTTTCGCTTTTTCTCAGGATCGTTTCGCGTCCCTTTTATTCATTTAATCTACTAGCGAGTCCTCCTTCGCTGATTCCTGTACTTTCTTATCATTGCGTGCGTGGCGCCAGTGCAAGAATACGTTCCGCGCATAGAGCGGTAGAGGCAACAAGTTAGAAATGATGCCTACCGAGTCGTGACGATAAAAAATAAAATAACTCGTGTAAATAATGCTACCCAACAAACTGATTTCCCAAAATCCGGGGGGAATTATGCTTTTTTTGGCTCTCTCTGAAGCGATCCATTGCCAAACGAAGCGAAGGCCGAAGATCAAATTGCCGCTCCAGCCAATGATCTTCCAGGCGTTCACTTCAACCGCGGCGAGCTGTAAAATGGCCAAAAGGGACTGCATGCGCAGCCTATCGCATCGAATCTTTTTTGCCGCAAGCTGGGCCGGGGAGCGCGCTGCCTCCCGCGCCGGGGGACGAAGCCGATGCAGTCGGAACTAAGCTCCGTAATAGCAATATCCACGGGGGTCGGTTATGGTGACTTGGCCCCACGAGTGGACGACCTCCGTCGAGTGAACCCTTCCGATTCTTTCGCCGATTAGCGGTTAACTGGATCCAGTCGAGGCCGTTTCGGACTTGGTGTTTTGGCTGGCTCATCCCCATCCCCATCATCGCGGCGATGCGGATCTAGAAATAGGTCGAAGGCAATGAATAGCGCTTTGGAGTGACGGGCGAACCAAACATTGAAAATCGGTACAGGCGTGATCGCCAACACCAAGGTCAGCCAGATCGGGAATCTGACCCAGAAATCGAAAATCAAATAGAGAATTACTCCGATCAACGCGCCGCCGCCGTAATTGATCGCGAAGATTGAGAGAAGGAAATAACCGGGTTCGCGTTCGTATGGATAGCCGCAATCTGGACAGCCGTCTAAGGGCATAAACCAATCCTGAAGGCTTCTAACCTTGTACCAAGGAACAAAAATTGGACGGCGCCCACATGTAGGGCATTTCCAGCGAGCTGCGTTCGCGATCATCCAGCAGAAACGCCGGATCGGATACCGAGGCGGTTCGCTCGCGCTGGATGCCATAGGGCAGGGTAAGCAACGCGGGTAGCGCCGTCAAAGGCGAATGGGTGACACAGCGACACGGCGAAAAAAGCCGGCAACCCCGTAAGAGACTCGAGGTTGCCGGACTTATATTTCTTAGTCGGTTACAACAACGACTCAGAACCGCTGCGGACCCATAACTGCTTACTTGGCGGTCGTGAAGGCGACGTTACCCGGGTTTGCCGATCCACCGCTGGCATTGAAGCCCCAGACAAAGACGTTGTAGGCTGTGTTTGGAGTCAGGCCTGTGAACGTCATGCTGAGGGTCGGCGGTCTTTTAACATAGCCGATGGTATTGTTGAACAGCGGACCGGCCTTATACAAGCCGATGGCATAACCCACTGGATTACCGGTCGGCTTGGTCCAGGTGATCGTTGCACTGGTTGACGTCGCTGCCGCTTTAAGCCCGACGATTAACGAACCGGGGGCAGTCCCGGCCTGTTTGCCGGAGAGCAGCAGCTGTAGGCCAAATCCGCCGCCCCATATTGAACCGTTGCCCGTCGTGTTGCTATAACCGAAGCCGTTATAGAAACCAGGGCCGCCGAATGGAACATAGCCGTTAGAACCAGTCTCGATGTCATACAGGTAGTCGGACGGGGTACCGCCCACTGTAGTTCCAACCGTGTACAGGATCGGATTGAAGAACCCAAGGTTACCCAAACCGGTCCAGGTGAGGGCCGCGTTGATGTTACTCAGGTAACCGGCCCAGAGCGGGCTAGCCACACTGGTACCACCATATTGTTGCCAGCCGCCTGCATCACTAATATAGACCGCAACTCCGGTGGCCACAGCGGCCTCTGCTGCCACATCCGGCACGTTCCGCATGGTCGTAGATCCACCGTTTCCGGCAGTGTACCCGGTGAAGGGAATGTTTTGATAGGCCGGTTGTGCCCAGTAGGTGCTGATACCGCCACCGGTGGCTCCGTAGTACGGGAATTCGTTCCATGCACTCTCTAGCAAATAATTTTCACCAGTAGTGGTCAGCAATTGTGTGCCGCCGACACCGGTGATGTAGGGATCGCTAGCCGGATTAGAGACGTTGTACGGGAAGTTGAAACCATTACCGAAAGCACCGTTGTCGCCCGAGCTAGCCAGCACGGTAATGCCTTGGGCCGCGCATTGTTGTAGAGCGGTGTCCAGGGCCACTTCTGTGCCAGCTGAAATGAAGAAGCCTTCGTCTTGTCCATAGGAGGCGCTCACCACACTTGCCTTCGCGTCATCCGCGATCTTGGTGAAAGCATCCGTGATAGCAACATCGAACGGGTCGTACTGGTAATCATCGATGTACACCAAGACTGTTGCCACCTTTGGGTTCGTGGCGATGATCATGTCGAGATCGAGGCAGGCTTCTCCCTCGATCGCCGACTCGATGATAACCGGGGAACCGTTCACCGAAATCGGAACCTGTTTCACGTTTGACCCGGTCTTAAAGTAGGTCTCGTAATAGCTGACGTCGGCCGTGTTGTAAAAGCCTTGCTCGAAGACAGCCAGGGTTTGACCCTTTATTAAACCACCCCAGTTCGGGATGGAGTAAGCCGTGTGCAGGTCTTGGGGACCGTAGGTGCCGCCGGGGCCAGTTCCTAAGGCTTCGGTTCTGCCCGCCGGTTTGAGCGCGCTGTTAGGTGCAGGGTGTTCACCGAGCGTCTTGCCCAATTTGGCCAAGGCAGCATCCGGTTTCCCCGAGGTTAGTCCGATAACCGCAACTACCTTCGAACCAATTTCGGCAGGAACCGTCGGCTTAATACCAGCCGAATGAAAGATTACCCCGTCGCTGGTCTCATAGTTATTGATCTCGGTTTTGAAGAGCCGATTCAGCACCGCCACGCTGCCTCGTACGGTCAGAGTCGTACGACCAATTGATTCCTGTGAAATGGTCAGGTTATTTGACCCTGCCCACACCTTCAGGGCTTCATAATCAGCCGCATTCGCGCCGAACCGATCCGCAAACTCCTGCGGAGTGAGGTACTTGTGGAAGAGCGGATCGCCCGGCGTGGATACGTGGTCGACAAAGGCCTTCAAACCCGCTGGGTCCGAAGACGGTAGCGCCAATACCACGCTGATGGTTTTACTGCTTTCCATCTGCGAAACGAAAGTGGATTTCGCAACTAATGGAGACAGTTCGATAGTCGTCATCGCGCCAAACATCGCGCTAGATGTGAAGAGGAGGGAGGCGGAAACAAATCCGCCTAGCGCCATACTTCCAAATCGGCGCCGATAACCGGCGCCTCCTACATAACGGGCCGAATAATTACGGCCCAATGTTTTAAGTAGACCTTGCATAATGGTTAGTAAAAACTCCGGTTACTGCGAAGTGTGAGGGCGAAACTTGGAACAACGTTTCTAGCTTTGTCAGATAGCCGGAGAATTAGTCGTCTAACAAAATGGAATAGCTCGGGCTCGATACTTCCTACCACCCAGCGATTCCACTGATCTAGTTAGACGAAATTGGTTAATTGGAGTGGTTAGCTTAAGTAGTTAGTCTAACTAACAACGGGGATGTTGAATGGTTAGACATAATTTTGGAGTTAAATAGTTAACAGTCTGATTCTAAAGACGACACTGCTTGCCGGTCTCTGTTGCCCGGCCTTTAGCCGGACGTCCGGAGACAAAACTGTCCCTTGGCGCAATCTCTTTCGAGACGAAAAAGCCGCGCTGCTTTTGATCGAACTAACTTCGACTCGAGCTGACAGTCGACACTAATTGATCCGATCCGGATCCTGGGATTTCCTAGTTACAACTAGGAATAGGATCCGGAAGGACTAGGGCGGGAAGGGCCTTTAGACCCAGGCCGTATACTGCGTAGACTCCATCCATAAGCCAACGTGTAGTCATCCTTCTTCAGACCAGAAGCGCATCCTGCTCTGCGGGTGCTGAAGTCATAGACTGAATTGCTGAGTTGATATCCTTAACGTTTACCCCGCGCCAAAGCAGACCCGTCCGTCAGGGTCTGTGATCCACGCGATTAACATCGGCATATATGAAAGATGTATGTGAGCGTCAACTCTAATTTATGGAAATTCGAATAAAATATAGTCAGCGTCGAATTGCGCGGCGTTGGCCGGCTTCTGGGCTTCGATAGTCGCTGGTAAACAGAAGCAAAAAGATTGGCATCGGCGCAACCGACAGCATGAATCTTAACCAGATCCAAAAAGAACAGAAATTGGATAGAGGTTAACCCGGTCAACGCCGGAATGGCGGGAAAGAGCGAGCCTGCCCAGTGCTGGTCGGTCACCACACCGCATCTTTTGGGCTTTCTATCATATAAATGTCAGAGGACCTGTCGCGTCGTAGTGCCGCGACCGCGGGAGGAGGCGAATCGCATCCCTCGTTGCTCCATCGTGCGCTCAGGTCCTATCACTCGATCTCTGGCTTCGTTAGGGACCAGTTCTCGCTCCCCAGGGTTTCAGGGACCGCCGGTCAAGACGGACGAACGGGAGGTCGCTCCTACCGTTCCCGTTCCCGGCGTTGTTTGAGTTCCCACGGTGATGTACGAGTTTAGTCTAGTTTGACCGATGTCTTATAACGCCAAAATGCAGCGGGTTTTCATCACCGGGTACGGAATCGTGTCGCCTTTAGGTGGCGACAACGCTGAGAATCTGAAGAGCCTGCTGAAGGGCAGGGATTGTGTTTCTCCGGTTACGGCGTTCGATGTTTCCAAGACGCGATGCCGCAGTGCGGGTCAGGTAACCGATGAATGGTTGAAAGAAGCCGTGACCCGAAAGGATCGGAGACTGGATCGCAGCTCTCTGATGATGCTGCAAGCAGCGCGGGAGGTGGTCCGCACCGCGGGCGGATTCTCTCCGGAGATCGTGGTGATTGCCACCTCCAGCGGTGGGATGTCCAACGGAGAACGCTTCTACCGTTCGTTGTTCGAACCAGCCAGCCGCCGCGGCGCGGCTCAGACGGTAGCGAACTATATGGCCCAAAAGCCGGTGTTGGATGTTCAGGCGAAATTCGGTTGGCGGATTCCGGCGCAGATTATTTCCAACGCTTGCGCCTCCGGCACCAATGCGATTGGTCATGCCTTTCAATTGATCAGGGCCGGCCTTTATGACTCGGTTATGTGTGGTGGTTATGACCCTCTGTCCGAGCTTGTGTTTACTGGGTTCGATTCGCTTCAGGCCGCTACACCAAACAGGATCCGGCCGTTTGACCGGGACCGGAATGGTTTGGTGCTGGGTGAAGGAGCTGCCCTGCTAACGCTCGAATCGGAGAAAGCTGCCGTTGCCCGCCGCGCCACCGTATTGGCTGAGATCGTGGGGTATGGTGTCTCCACCGATAACTATCATTTGACGCAACCCGATCCTTCCGGGGTCGGCCCAAAACTGGCGATGGAAAGAGCGTTAGCCGACGCCCAGCTCGATCCAGCCTCGGTCGATTATGTGAACGCGCATGGAACCGCCACAGTCTTCAACGATGCCACGGAAGGAAAAGCAATCTCCGAACTGATGCCCGGTGTCGCCATCAGTTCGACAAAATCGATGATGGGCCATGCTTTGGGGGGCGCTGGAGCGATTGAGGCCGTTTTCAGTGTGCTGGCGATACTCCATCAGTTTATCCCGCCGAATATCAACTTCCGTCAACCAGAACCGGATTGGACGTTTCGGGTGGTCAGCAACGCGGAAGAGCCGGCCAAGATCCAGCGGGTGGTCTCAAACTCTTTCGGCTTCGGTGGCGCTAATGCAACCCTCGTCCTCCAGGCAGCCTAAATCATAGCCGCGCGCAGAGGGCGCAACGGGCGCGGAGGTAAAGAAAAGGAAAATTCTTCTCTGAAGAGCACAGGTTAAGAATCTCACGAAAAATGAGCGAGATTTCGCTTTTTCGTCAGGGTTTTCCCTGCTTAGCCTTTGCGTCCGTTGCGCCCTCTGCGCGAGGCCTCTATTTTGGTTCGGTTGCCGCTTCGTCGAGCTAGAAAACTGTGGATTCTAAATTCGGTTTCTGTATTCAAGGAGTTGGTGCGGTTACGCCGATTGGCGCAGATGCCAAGGAGACCTGGGATGAACTGGTGCGAGGCACTGAAGCAGTTCGCCAGCTGTTGCCGCAGGGATTCGGCGGACGTTCGTATTACTATAGTGCGGTACCGGCAAAGTTTACTAGTGGCGCCGGCCGCCAGCCTCGGCTGCGGCGTTCAGGTGAGATCTCCCTGCTCGGGGTTAGTGCGGGGCTAGCCGCGTTATCGGATGCGGGAATCCCCTCAGAACAAGCAAGTCGGGGAGCGATCGTCTTCGCAATCGCCTGTGGCGGAGTCGCTTATACCCGCCGTTTCTATCACGAAGTGCTCACGGAAGGGGCAAATGTCGCCAGCCCAGTCCTTTTTCCGGAGACCGTGTACAATGCCCCGGCCAGCCATCTCGCAGCGCTACTGAAGATCGACGGCCGCGACTATACTTTGGTGGGAGATTCTTCGGTTGGGTTGTCGGCGCTCAATTTCGCATCCCAACTTCTGGCCATTGATCCGACTCTTCCGTTTTGTGTTGTGGTTGGGGCAGAAGAAGCGGATTGGGTCTTGGCAGACGGATTTGCCACCTGGCGCATGGCCAGTAATCAATCCTCTTTCCCGGTGTTTGGACTCAGCGAAGGCACAATCTTAGCCGAGAGCGCCGCAGCCGTAGTGTTAAGCCGTTCGGGTTCGTTGCGTCTCGCTGGAACCTCTGCTGGTTTACCTTTTTTCTCCCAGAAAGAGGCTCCTGCTGCACTGGCGGAGCTGGCGGCTGAAGTATGCAACGGGTATACGCCGGCCGGTATTCTTTCCAGTGCAAACGGTACCTTTGCAGATCGAGTGGAAGAAGCTGTCTTCGCGTCCGGTTTTGGTTCGGTGCCGGTTTATGCACACAAACCTGCCATTGGAGATTCATTGGGCGCGAGCGCAGTGCTGCAGCTGGTTTTGGCGAAGTTCGCGCTCGAACAACAGAAACTGCCGCCAACTTTGCATGCTGGACAACGGCTGCAGACGGTGTCGCGATCGGTTACCGAGATCCGCGGAGATGAAGTCTTGATCACCAGCGTCGGATTCAATCAGCAGGTGAACGCAGCACTGGTGGGGCGCTAGGGGGACGAAAAAACTTGGTGGGGCGAGGCTCCCGAAGGAATTTACCACAGGACCGAAGCAGCTGACCATCTTGGCCGGGCGATGTTGTTACGCCTTAGACCGTGCCGAGCCGCGACCCAGCGCTGGGACACGGCTCGGCGCGTCTTGGGGCGTAGCGGCACTATTCGGTAAAAGGACGCCTTTCCCTCTGGTTAAGATACAAGGACATCCGGGAGCCTCGCCCCACCAAGTTGTCGTTCTTGCAACCCATGCTGGCCCAGAGCATAATCGACTGATATGCCCGAAAACTCGGCTCCGGTGGCGAGGTCTTCGACCGTCGAAGACTACCTCGAGCAAATCCTTGACCTGATCAATACGAAGGGATATGCCCGCGTTGCCGATATCGCCCTGGGGCTCAAGATTTCTCAGGCCAGCGTGACGAACATGGTACAGCGCCTCGATTCGGAAGGCCTCCTCAAGTACGAGAAATATCGCGGGCTCGTTTTAACGACCGCCGGGGAGACGCTGGCTCGGAACATCATGCAGCGGCATCAATTGCTGACCGATTTTCTAAGGATGCTCGGGATCGATGAGGAGGTCATTTATCACGACGTGGAAGGAATGGAACACCATATCAGCCCACAGACATTACGCGCAATCGAGGCCTTGGTCTCGGCTCTACAAGAAAAATCGGATCTTTTGGATCAGATAAAACATCAAGCGCACGGCACTTGATTTGCCCATCACTCAAAAGGTCTGATGTGAGGCGGTCCGAGCCGGGCTGGCACTGGTGAGGAGATTTCCGGCGCCGATACCTGACGAATCCCGCGGCCGCGGGACACCAGACGGACCATTTTCAAGCCAACCCTTCGGGCCGTGGCCAGTTGGCTGATTTTCGGCGTTGCTCACTCCTTAGCTATCAGTTTTAGATATGCTCGTCGTTCGCGCCTTGAAAAATCAGCCAACTGATTCCGCGGGCGCAAGACGTTACGCCTCCAACTTATGACTCGATGCACCAGGACCAACATGAGCCGTGTTTCCCTAGCGATAGCCTTTCTTGCCACTCTTTTTCTAGCTGGATGCGCTGAAGACGAGTTCGCTGCTCGACAGGCGGTGTTAGCGCAAAGTATCGCGGCGGAACAGCCGGGCGATTACTTTATTGGCCGACGTTTGTATCGCCGAAACTATTTCTTCTGGGGCTACATACGGAAACCTCAGCAGCCTTGGAGCCAGGCGCAGTTAGTGATGTTGAACGAACAGAAGACTCTAGCGCCTGACCGCGCGGCGAATGCCATCGGCTCTGACAACAATACTGAGTATCGTTTGAAAGGTTATTTCTCCGGGCAAACGGTGTACGAACCGGCTTCAAATCGATTTTATCCAGAGTTTGTTTTGACCGGGTATCAGGTCATTTCCGGTAATCCGCCCCAAATCTTTCGAGACCCGAATGCCACCGATCCCAATCGTCTGTACATCGATAAGCCAGAATAGTTCTAGGTTACGAGTGCTGAGAGGGGCGTGTTACGAAAGAGTAATCAGCAATCAGTGAGTCAGTAATCAGTTTCTGAAACTGAAGAGCTACCGAAAACGGTCAGGACTGAGTACTGACCTACTGATTACTGATTACTTGGCTATTTGCGAAGATGCTCTCTAGGCATATCGTTCACTGGCCATGCCTGAAGCTGAGAAGTTCGAGCATTTCCAGGTGCTGAGTCATCCTGACGGGAGCCCTTGGGAACTGGGCCGAGGGGCCATGGGGGTGACTTACAAGGCATTCGATACCAACCTCAGGTGCGATGTCGCGCTGAAGGTCATCAATCCACAATTTCTGTCCTCTGATACCGCTCGCCAACGTTTCGTTCGGGAAGCTCGCGCCGCCGCTCAACTTCGTCATCCCAATGTTGCTACCGTATTTCACCTAGGCAACTCGGGAGACGGTTTTTTCTACGTCATGGAATACGTGGACGGCGAAACCGTTGAGAGCCGGATACGCCGCGAAGGGCCGTTTTCAGCGGAGCAAGCAATACGTATTGCCCGCCAGGTAGCACGTGCTCTGGTTGCCGCTGAGCGTCAGAAGCTGGTCCACCGCGATATCAAGCCGTCCAACATCATGCTGGTTAATGAGCCGGACGAGGAACATCTCTTAGTCAAAGTCATCGACTTCGGATTGGCCAAGTCAGTTGGATCGTCTTCGGACAAATCGGTCACTGTAACTTTAGGTGGTTTCGTTGGTACCCCGAATTTCGCTAGTCCTGAACAACTCGAAGAACGTGAAATCGATGGGCGTTCCGACATCTACTCACTGGGAGCAACCCTTTGGTACATGCTGTCGGGCCGGCCACCTTTTGAGGGATCGGTGGCTAGTGTGATCCATCAGCATCTGGGAACTGAATTGTCAGAGGATGCGCTGCGTTCGTTTAACCCTAGGGTAGGGGAGTTACTGCGGCGAATGTTAGCTAAGAGAGCCGAAGATCGGTTCCAGACTGCCGTTGAACTCAAGCAGGCTCTCGATGAAATGCTGACAGATTCGGAGAGCCGGGATCTCGCCGGGGAAATAACTGCGACGGATCCGGTTGCGACTCTGGCGGGCCGGAACTCGCGTGGTTACACAACTGGCCAAATCATTTCGTACCGCTACGAAATTTTAGAGCGATTGCCGTCGGGTCTGTTCAAGGCGAAAGACCTGCAGACGAACCGGGTGGTAGGTCTCAAGCCATTTACGGCGGGTGGGTACGATGGGCAGCAATCGGGGACCCTTCGTGCCGAAGTTGCTAAACTGCGCAATGTTCACCATCCAAACTTAACCGCGGTCTACGGGCTGGAATCGACCGATTGCGGGCTTTTGCTGGTCAGCGAATGGACTCGCGGATTCACCTTTCAGGAGCTGTTGCGTTCTCGCGGAGAATTGCGCTGGCCTGAGACCTTTCGGTTGGTGCAGCCGTTGGCCAAGTTACTCGATTTTTTAGCCGATCGAGAACTGTTACTCGGCTCGGTCGCTGTCGGGGATATTAGGATAGAACCGGCTCATGGGAACGAAGATCTCGACGCACTCCGAAAGGCGCCCGTGGAGTCCTGGCCTCCATTCGTGGTTAAGGTGGACTCGTTAGCGACTGCCGGCATTCAGGGCTCGAAGGTGCCGGAGCCGACCGAGACCTTGGTTCGACCGTCGACCGGCTTGGATTTGGTGAAAAACCCAGTGGGACCGTTGGCTCAATTAATTTATGAATTGTTGGGCGGGGTTTCTCACTACGCTGATCCCGCGGCCGGCGCTCCAGCCAGATTTGCGCCGGTTTCGGCTCTTTCCGAGGCCGGGAACGCGGTTTTACGTCCGGGGATACTTGAGGCGGCCCGTTTCGGATCGGCGGTGGAATTCCTAGCCGAACTTGAGCGCGCCGAACTTGCGGCTCAACCGCCATTGTCGCGTGTGGCTGGGCCTGGATCAAACCGCACTCACGAAGTTGGGGCGCAGTCGTCTGCGGGCGTAGGGGTTGTCCGCCCGAGTCCGGCTCAACCGGACAAAGCAGGACGCGAAACGTACGTGGCCCCGACCCAGGTGCCACGCGATCCAGAGGATCCTGAGTTAGAGGAGGACGAGCCCCGAGCAGTTACATCGCCATGGTTATTGCGCGTCATTACAATCGCCATCGTTCTGTTTGGCTTGGGTGCGCTGGGGATGGTGGTTGCTGTCAGTTTCTTTTTAAATCGGCAGGCGCCCGTCCCCAAGCAGGTTACACACGAAGGCTTCGTGACGCTGGATACCAAGCCGTCCGGCGCTTCCGTGCGATGGAAGGGGCAACCGATTGGTACGACTCCTCTTGCCAGCTACCGTTTACCGGTCGGTAAGCAAACGCTTGAAATGCAGTATCCCGACTACGCAAACAAGTCTGTCGACCTCGTAGTCACGGATGGAACGATCAATAATCTTGGCTTGGTTTCGTTAGCGCGGGAGGTCGGACAGTTTGTTGTAAAGACAGACCCTCCGGGCGTGCCCTTTGAAATCAATGGTGCGAACCAGAAGGCCACTTCCGGGATAACTCCTTTGACGGTAGACAATATGCCTACCGGAAAATATCAGGTGACGTTTAAACGCCCTGGTTGGCCGGAGATGACCAGGGACGTTGAGTTGGCCCAAGGCGCGTCCGTTAACGTCCAGAACACTTACCAAGGAGTAAACGTCTCTCTTAAAAGCGATCCGACCGGTGCCACAATTTATTTGGCCGGAATTGCTTTAGGTCAGACGCCGTTAACGGCGAACCTGCCGTCTGGGCAAATCGAGTTAACCTCAAGAATCGGTTCCCTGACGCCGGTTACCCAACGCTTTGTTCCCGATCCGAGCGGAAATAGTGTGATTGAATTCAAACATACCTATGGATTGTTATCGATAACCTGCGACCGCCCGGATGCAGACGTCGTGGTTGGTGGAATCGACCTGGGAAAACCGCCCATAGAAGGCATTTTGCCGCCCAGTAAGCAATCTGTCGAAGTGAAGATTGAAGGGCGTCCGGAGCAGGTGCGCACAGCTGATATCCAGGCCGGGAAACGAGTAGTGTTAGAATTCACGTTTGGAGCGACACCTTCGGCCGAGTCTGGGGTTATTCCGTCTAACAATTCGGAAGTACAAGTGCTGCGGGCGAGTCCGGTAGAGACGCCGGCTAATCCCAGTGGATCTCCGGTCAACCCCACGAACACCGTCTTTGAGGGCAGACCCGTTACGAATACCGACGCGAACCCAGGTCCACTGGGTACTCCGCCACAGGTCGCAAATGCCAAACCGAGCCCAATTTCGCGACCCAGATCAACACCGAGCCCGGTTTACCGGACCAAAGAGGATCGAGACCGTGCTAAAGACGAGGCTTACCGGAAATTGGATGCTCAATGGGACGCCAAGAAAAACGCGATGAAGCAGGAAAGGAAGTACATCGATTATTGGATCGATCACAGTTCGGGCGAAGTGAAAGAGCAATGGAAATATAAGAAGCAGGTCTTAGACGACCGGATGAACCGCCTGGGCGAGGAGAAGGACGCCGCGAAGAAGCAGCTCGGGCGGCAATGGAGTGGGGAGTAGGAGGCGACGCGGTGAACAATCAACCCCCAATGGACGCGAATAGTAAAGAGACCAACCGCAGATTGTCGCAGATATACGCAGACATTTTTTCGAGCGACATTCCAGTTCGTTTTCATCAACTTTACCTGCGTACATCCGCGTTCATCTGCGGTTGAATCTTCGTGTGCGTTCGCGGTCAATTTGTTCCCGGCGCTCACGATCGCTCCCGGCCATATCGGCGTTGTGCCCATGTCCCAAGAAAGCCATCTAGTCGAAATTCTCTGCGCCCTCAGTGATCATCGCGTCGACTTCGTGGTTGCGGGCGGGGTCGCTATGGTGCTTCACGGAGTGGAACGAACCACTTTGGATCTCGATGTCGCGGTCTCGTTAGAACCGGATAATCTGCACCGGTTTCTTGAGGCTATGAGCAACCTCCGGCTGGTGCCTAGAGCCCCAGTGCCGGCCGAAATTATTCTCGATAGACAAAGCATAGCTGAGTTGATCCGGGAAAAGAACGCGTTGGTGTTCACCTTCTGGAGTCCGCAAGAGCCTTATCGCCAGATTGATTTGTTTCTCACCAGAGAGAATAGCTTTGACGATCTGATCGCTGATGCGTATCTGCTAGACATTCGAGGTCGTGTGATCCGAGTCGCTTCTCGTCGCAAGTTGATCGAGATGAAAAGCCGCGTTCGACCAGTTCGGGAAAAGGATATTAGTGACATCCGTGCATTGACTGAATTGGAAGTAAAAGAACGCGACAATGAAGGAAGAGCTCGAGAATAACGCGGTCGGTCCTCAGTTCCTGAATCTCCAGGAAGCGGACTTCGACGGCCATACCGAGTTCGCCTCTATGTCAGCTGAGCAGCGCCTTAATTGGCTCTCGCATGTGGCCAGATTCATCTTCGTAGCTCGAAACAGTCGAGAAGCGAATTCGGTATCCGGCCAGTAATTGGTGTACGTATAAAAACGTATCGACGACCGCCTGGAGTGCTGCTTTAGTGCTCCGTCGCTCCCATAAGAGGTGTCGGTGAACCAGGAGCATCGCTTAATATCCGGTGATCCAGCCCAATTTCGTACTACCCGCTGGAGCGCAATCCTTATTGCTGCGGAAACCCAGATGCCTGGGAGCAAGGAGGCGCTGAGCGCGCTTTGCCGGGATTACTGGTATCCTTTGTACGCTTTTGCACGCCGCCGAGGCCAATCGGCGCATGATGCTCAAGATCTTACTCAGGGATTCTTCTTGTCGATCTTGAAACGCCGAGCCCTTAAGCAGGCGGATCCGGCGAGAGGGAGGTTTCGGTCATTTCTTCTAGGTTCTTTCCAGAATTTTCTAGCAGACGAGTCCGATCGGGCACGAGCCTTGAAACGCGGCGGAGACCGCGAATTTCTGTTTTTGGATGCGGAAGAAGCCGAAAGTCGATATGAGCTTGAGCAAACCGATCAATTAACCCCAGAGAAGATTTTTGATGCCCGGTGGGCGATGGCTTTGCTGACTCGCGCAACGAAGCGGTTGCAAGAAGAATGTGCCCTAGGCGGAGAATCGGCGCGGTTTGAAATCCTGCACCCGTTCGTTGGGGTTGAGTTTGGTAGGTCGCCGCCAACGTATGAAGAGGTGGCCGGAGCGCTCGGCGTGAGCCTTGCCACGGCCAAAACCACGATCCACCGGTTTCGTAAGCAATACATTGTCCTCCTGCGCCAAGAGGTCTCGCGTACGGTCTCGGATCCGGCGGAAATCGACGAAGAAATCCGCGCTCTGTGTGAAGCGTTGGCGGTTGCTGAAGGCCACATATGAGTGACCATCGGGTAACCGCTCCCGGCGATGAAATCTCGGTTTGCCCAAATTGCGGCACCAAAATTCCGGTATCGCTTACGCCAGAGCGTTGTCCTGTCTGCCAGTTAAGAGCGGCTCTTACAGTCAACTTAACGTCAGACTCTGCGAACACGGAATCGCAAGGGTTGGCGGATGGAATTCAAGAGTTAACGCAAGGGGCAATCGGAAGCTTTGATCACTATGAAGTCTTGAGAGGCAGCGATGGGGCGCCTGTAGAGCTCGGGCGCGGCGCCATGGGGGTGACGTATCGAGCCATAGACAAGAATCTGCGCTGTCCGGTGGCGCTAAAGGTCATCAACGTTCGCTATCTTAAAGACGAATCGGCCCGGCTGCGTTTTGTCCGAGAGGCGCGAGCTGCGGCTCGCCTGCGCCACCCCAATGTCGCTTCTGTTTTCCACTTAGGAACGAAAAATGGGGATTACTTCTATGCCATGGAGCTTGTGGAGGGCGCGACGCTCCATCAGCTGATCCAGCAGAAAGGGCCCATGCCCGTCCCTCTGGCCCTCGAAATCACAGACCAAGTGGCCGCGGCTCTGGAGGCAGCCCATAAGGAGCAGATCATTCATCGAGATATCAAGCCGGGGAATATCATGCTCCGCTTCAATGATGATGGCGCCGTCAACGTCAAAGTCATCGATTTTGGTCTAGCTAAGGCGGCGGCCGCGGCTTCGAGTTTGAATTCTGAACCTGGTCTTTCTGTGCCTGGGATGTTCACTGGGACCGCTCTTTTCGCGAGTCCGGAGCAGTGTGCCGGACGCGAAGTGGATATCCGCTCGGACATTTACTCTTTGGGTGTAACCCTATGGGAATGTTTGACGGCTAAGGTTCCATTTACCGGGACCACCTTTGAGGTCATTAGCCAGCACCTGCATTCAGCATTGCCACTGGAACAACTTAAGCAGATCCCGTCACCGGTTGTCGGGCTGCTAAAAAAGATGCTGGCCAAAGGTCCGGATGAACGTCAGCAAACACCCAGTGAGCTTCGCTCGGAGCTGCGCGCACTGAAGATCTCGCCATCAAGACCGATACAACCATCGGCGGGAAAGTCCCGTTTTGGTGCCCGAATGTGGCTTGTTCTGGGGCTCGCTCTAGTGATTGCGTCTGCGATCGGATATTTTCTCTGGAGAGTTAACCCTCAGCTCGGTTCGACCAGCTCGAAGTCTGTGGCTGTGCTGCCGTTTGACAACCTAAGCGAAAATAAATCGAGTGACTATTTCGCGGATGGCCTTACCTCAGAAGTAATTTATCAGCTGTCTAAGGTCGGTGATCTCCAGGTCACGGCCCGTAGCTCGGTCCTCCGCTACAAAGATGTTCCGGACGCTCATCGCAAGCCTTTAAAGGAAATCGGCGCGGAACTGGACGTCGGTGCTGTTTTAGAAGGCAGCGTTGAACGGTCGGACAACAAAGTTAGAATCGTTACGATCCTCTATGACGCCCGTACTGAGCGAAGGCTATGGGGTGCGACTTATGACCGTCAACTGCAGGATGTGCTAACGATCCAGGGCGACTTGGCCGAGCAGATCGCTGCCGCCCTTCACGCTAGGCTTTCCATCGACGAACGCAACCATCTGCGAAACGAACCTACCTTGAACCTGAGTGCCTATGATCTGTATCTGCAAGCCAAGGCATTGTCGGATCTGCATTTGAAGGATGCGAACGACAAAGCCGTCGGTCTTTTTAAACAGGCGCTACAACAGGACCCGAAGTTCGGGCTGGCGTACATTGGACTTGCCGAAGCCTATATTGACCGGGTCAAACGGTTCAACGGGGAAGGGGCATCGCTTGATTTGGCGATCGATCTCTGTCAACAGGCGATCGCGCTCGACCCGGATCAGCTTCGCGCGTACACCGAACTCGCGAATGCGTTCAACCTGAAAGGTTTGTTCGATCGCATGGAGGCGCCGGTTAGCAAAGCCTTGGAGCTCGCTCCCAATGACTGGGATGCCAACCGCATGGCTGCCGCCGTGTCGACGGAGTTTCGGCGACAGAAAGAGATGTACGCGTCGATCCGAAAATGCTTTGAAACCAATCCGTTCGATTCCTGGGCTCCTTATCAGCTCGCTTTAATTTGTTGGACGGTTCACGAAACGGGTTTGGCTGAAAAATGGATGCAGCGCGCTATCGATCTCGAGCAGAATGTGACGAAGCGTCAATTGATGGAGAACGAGCGCTTGGTCTATCGCGGAGATTATGCTGCCGCTCTGCCTGGGTTGCAACGGCTGCCGCCGGACGTCAAAACTCAATACTCAGCCGCTGCCGACCTGGCCCTTTTTTGTACGATGCAAGTCGGAGATTGGCCTTCGGTAATCCAAATAATTGAAGCAAAAGCAGACAAAGGTAGTCCAACTAACCTAATGCGTTTAACCTTAGCCTTGCGCGCCACCATGCGCAGCGCTGAAGCCCGCCAAAGCGCAGAACGGATGGTCACGTCCGCGCAGTCCAAGCTATCGACCTCAAAATCACCACGTTGGATGCGTTTTGACTTAGCGGTTGGTAATCGCATCTTGGAACGCAACGAAGCGGCTTTTCAATATCTGCGGGAGTTGATGACCGGCACAGGGTTTCCTGACCCGGTGTTAGCGCTGGCAGATCCCGGGCTGGACGTGTTTAAATCGGATAGCGAATTCCAGACTCTGGTTGACGAGGTCAGCCAAAAGAACGCCGAAACTCGGTCCCAGATTTCTCAGATTGAACAGTCGTTCCTCGTCGCAAAGTGAGTTTGGCGGGGCGAAAATCTTGGGAATAAGCACATCAGCGGCTTTCGCTAACTTCGTAGGACCAGAAGGGAGCCTCGCCCCATCAAAAGCTGTTTCCTAGCGTCTATTCTGCGGGGCGATCTGCCTTTCCCGCGCAAATAGCAAAAAAAGTAAGGAACATCAAACCGGCGATTTCCTTAGAACCGGATTGAAGGCCAGCGCTTGTCAACCCGCGGCAAACGACGGCCTGCTCAGCATTCAAACCTAACATCTACGAATTCACCATCGCCAAAACAAAATGAAATCTGCAAAACAACTGCTAAGACAGTGCCGTAAAATGACAGTGCTTGGGTGCGCCGGCATCGGCATTGCTGCCTTAGCCTGCACTTCGGCCATCGCCCAGGAACCCCCTGGAAGCGTAAAAAGAGTAACGTTTGACCTGGTACGGTCACCGGGACTAGCCAGTTTCCCGTCGGTTGCGCCTAAAGCTCGCGGCACTGTGACCATCCATTCCATTGGAACAGTCGAAATCATGAAGGTCAAAGTTGAGGGCTTGCCGCCGAATACCGACTTCGATCTGTTCGTAATTCAAGTACCAAACCCGCCCTTTGGGCTGTCTTGGTATCAGGGGGACATTGAAACGGACGGAGACGGCAAAGGCTCGGGCGAGTTTGTAGGTCGCTTCAGTATCGAGACTTTTATTGTCGCGCCCGGTATTGCGCCAGCGCCGGCCGACCCGTTTAACCAACCCGGCTCCATCCCGGATGCCACGCAAAACCCGGCAACCAATCCGGTCCAGACTTATCATCTCGGTCTTTGGTTTAATAGTCCGGCTGATGTGGTAAAGGCCGGCGGTCCAAACATCGTCACTCCGTTCAACGGGGAACATAATGCCGGAATTCAGGTCCTAAACACGAGCGAGTTCCCGGCCACTAGCGGCCCGCTGGAACAGGTTAAGTGACAGTTCTTATGTCCTGATCGCAGGGGTGTAAACCGGGCAGGTTAGAAAGAATAGCTCTGCCCGGTTTTGGTTTGTTAAACGGCCTAAACCCGATCGAGGATGAAGAGGAGTTCGGGACAGGACCTCCTAGCTCCTGGATTTTAAGCTCCTAGCTCTGAGTTTCCAAGCCGGTCAGAAGTCGTGATATTGCATGAAGGCGAGTACCATGTCTTACTGCTCCGATGCTCTGCCCAAGATGCCAGACAGAGGCGAACGGGAACATCTGTCCAAAGTGTTCACTCGATTTAAGCATGCACTCTGAGCTGGCCGCACTTCGCCAGGAAATGATCAGTCTACGGGCGTTGGTAGAATCATTGGCGGGCGCCAAGGCTTCGAGGCCTCCGGTTGGACCTCCGCCTTTACCGAAGGGTCCGCCCCCTGTCGTATTCTCTTCACCGCCTCCACCCCCGGGCACTACTCCTCGGAGAGCGAAAGTCCGTACCTCAACAGAGGTTGCGGTAGGACAAAAATGGTTTCTTGGGATCGGTGTCTTTGTCCTTTTGCTGGCAGCCGGCTTTTTCCTCAAGTACGCCTTCGACGAAAAATGGATCGGGCCGGCTACCCAGGTGACACTCGGGTTTATCTTCGGCGCATTACTCTTTATCGCAGGTGAGATTTGCCGGCGTCGAAAGTTGCGAGGCCTGGATATTGCCCTGGCTGCGGTGGGGCTGGGTATTCTTTATTTGTCCGTCTACGCAGCGAACCAAATCTATGCTCTGATACCGGATCCGTTGACCATATTTGTCGTGCTGTTGGTTAGTGCGGTCGGACTCTCTGTGGCGGCGGTTTGGGATTCGCGTTTGCTGGCCGTGCTGGCATTTCTCGGCGGCTATTTAGCCCCGGTTCTAGATACCGCCGGAAGATCCGGTCACCTCCTTTTCTTCGGGTGCCTGGCGATTATTAATCTCGCTGGCGAAGGGCTAGCCTTTTTGAAACGTTGGACTCAACTCTACTTTCTTGGAGCGCTGTTCAGCTGGGTGCTGCTCTTCATTTTCTGGGGGAGCCTGCGATCGGAGTCATCGATTGACGCGTTCGCATTCATTCAGTTTCTCTTTCTCCTCTATTCTATCGCTCCGTTTCTCCGGTCGTTGTTGCGAGCCGCCGAAGAGCGCATCCCTTTGATTTGGGTTGCGGTTTTAAATGGCTGGCTCTGTTGTTGGAAATCAGACGAGTTGTTGCATTCAGCCAAATTACCGATCTCTTTGTTAACTTTGGCCTATGGCTGTCTGGCGTTAGCCGTTGCTATCATCGTTTGGCGCCGCGGTTCCACCCGGGCTCGCACCTGGCTCCTGGTCCAGGGCATGATTTATTTCCTGATCGCTTGGACGGTTATCTTTTCCACCAACTGGATTACCTTCTTCTGGGCTGCCCAATGCGTTGCTTGTTATTGGGTCGCCCAAGAGGCGCGAGATAGAATCCTGCTCAGAGGAACCATTTTGTTGGGATTAGTCACCATTTTCCGATTTCTCATCTTCGACTTTGTATTGAGCGGATTCGATCAATCTCAGCAGACTACCCGATTTATGGACGGATTGTTGAGTCGATGGATCACGGGATTACCGGTCTGCCTCCTTCTGTTAACTGTCGCCTGGTTCGCTTTTAGGGCTGCGAAAGACCCGCTGCAGCGGACGGTTTTTCGTTGGTTCGAAATATTCGGGTTGATTGGCCTTTTCGGGTTCTTGAACGCCGAACTCGAGCGCTTCACTTGGGAGTTCTTCCAGAGAGCTCAGCTTAGCGCTTACTCAGTCCTCTGGGTTCTCTGTGCCGCGGTTTTATTGGTAAGCGGTTTTATCTGGAACCGACGATTTTATCGGATCACTGCGATTGCTCTTTTATTTATTACCGTGGGAAAAGTGCTCGTGTTTGACACCGCAGAAGTGGCAGCCCCTTATCGAATCTTGTCCTGTGCGGTTCTCGGCGGCGTTTTGATTGGTCTTTCCGCTCTCTATTATAGGCTGTCGCCTCGGTTGCTGGCGTCGACACCTCCAGGCTCGGTGAAAGCGGAACATCGGCCCCAGCCACGCTCAGAAATCGAGCCGACCGGCTAGTGGGGCGCGGGATTTTTTACAGAAGGAAACGAAGGGTCTATTCGGCAGATGCTTTCGAGACCTATTTGGAATGGAAGCTACAAGAAAAAGCTCGAAGAGAACTAGCTCTCAGCGAGATTTTCAAAGTCTGCCAGCTTCAGAACTTCGTTACCTTCGATTCCTTCTGTAAAAATCTCTTCTACCTTTAGGTCAGGGCGGCCCGAATTAGTGATAAGGCGTTCCCCAGTGTAGCCAAGTTCTCAATCGAAATCACCTCGGTACCCTTCCGGATTCGGGTAACTAATCCAGCCAGCACCTGTCCTGGACCTAATTCGATCAGCAGGTCACAGCCGGCCTGGTCGAGTAGGTAAGTAATCGTTTCTACCCAGCGCACAGAGCCGGTGACTTGCTCAGCTAATGTTCGCCGGATCTCCGTCGCCTCTTTTACCGGAGCCGCGGTTACGTTTGCCACCACGGTCGGGCCGGGATTGCGGATCGCGGCTTTTTCCAAGATCGGTATGAGCTGATCGCGCGCCGAGGCCATCAATCTGGAATGGAAAGCGCCAGCCACATTCAGGGGTAGAGCTCGCCGTATGCCTTTCTCTTTGGCTAGACCAATGGCTGCCTGGATGTTGGCGGTTGCTCCCGAGAGGACGATTTGACCGGGCGAATTTAAGTTCGCCACATCGACATCGGTTTCCCGGGCAATCTCTCGGACCGCTGCTTCATCTCCACCGACAAACGCCGCCATTGAGCCAGTGGTGGACAAACATGATTCTTCCATTAACCGGCTTCTGGCATCCACCAGCTCTAAGCCGGTCCCGAAATCAAAGGTGTCGGCGGCAGCGTGAGCCGTGAATTCACCCAGCGAAAGACCGGCGGCCGCCTGAAACGCAAAAGCGCCCAGCTCCTCTTTTAGAACTTCCAGGAGGGCGAGCCCGTGGA
The DNA here is from genome assembly GCA_019239825.1 of Verrucomicrobiota bacterium. GTDB lineage: Bacteria > Verrucomicrobiota > Verrucomicrobiia > Chthoniobacterales > JAFAMB01 > JAFAVN01. The sequence continues at coordinate 44,691 of JAFAZK010000208.1, forward strand.
CATAGAGCGCAACTTGGCAATTAGCAGTTTTCGTCAGTTGCTCGATCGGTCCCTCGAATGCAATCTGACTGATCGATCGTTGTAACCGGCGATCAGCCTCGGAGAAGAGGTTCGCGGCGGTTGCGTAGCTTTGGCTTAAGTCTTTGCCCATGCCAACCTGCTGAGCGCCTTGTCCTGAGAAAAGTAGTCCGATTACTCTGGGCATGGTCGAGAATGCTTTTCCTGCAGGTGTCTGTCAACGGTCACGGGAACTAACCGCGAGGTTGCGGTTTGGAAACGCCACTAGAAGAAATGGAGCGCTCTTGCCCCACCAAACTGGGGTCTCTCACCAATCACTTCTCACTTGTCACATCTCACTTCACCGCTCCTGCCGTGATTCCGCGGATCAATTGTCGCGAGAAAATCACATAAAGCAATACCGGTGGCAGAATCGCCAACGTGAGCGCAGCTAACACCGCATTATAATCGTTGGCGAACTCGCCTAAAAAAGTTTGTGCGCCCAAGATCAGTGTTTTAGTGGCTTCGCCCGGCGCCAGGATAAGAGGAAACCAGAGATCGTTCCAAATCGGCAGCATCGATATGGCTAACACCGAACCGAGGGCGGGTCGCACCAATGGCAGGATCAGCAAATAGATCCGGTATTCGCTGGCTCCATCGATCCGGGCCGCGTCTTTCAGATCTCCAGGTACCTGGCGCATGAAAGTGGTGAGAACGAAGACGGCCAGGGGGATTCCTTGGGCCGTATAGATCAGAATCAATGACCAAAGATTATTGACCAGGTGAAGGTTTACCATGAGCTGGAGGATCCCGACTGTGCCTAAGCGAATCGGCACCATGATACCGATCGATAAGTAGAGAGAGGTCAAAAGGTTAAATCTGAATTTGTATTCAGCGAGCGCGAACGCGGCCATTGAGCCAACGACTAAAATCAGCAACAACGAGCTGACCGTGACGAATAAGCTATTCAGGAAATACCATTCGAAGTGGGAGCCGGAGACTAAGGTCGCGTATCCATCCAAGGTAAAGCTATCGGCCCAAGGCAACGCAAACGGGGCGCTAAAAATCGTGATCCGATCCTTAAATGAATTCAGGATGATCAATAAGACGGGAAATAACGCTACAATCGCATAGACGATTAGAACAGCATGGGTTGCAATTGGCTGCCAAAATTTCGATCGCACCGTTTCTCCGGATTAAAATTGGATTTGCTGCATACGACGTTGCCACCCAAATAGGTAGATCAACACGCCGACCAGAATGATCACGAGCATTACTCCCGCCACGGTTGAACCCATGAAGGGATCTGCCGGTTGCAGTTGGTAACCAAAGAACGTCCGGAAGAAAAATGTGCCCAAGATATCGGATGCAAAATTGGGCCCCGCCAAGGCCCCCTGGGTCGCATAGATCAGATCGAACGCGTTAAAGTTTCCTACGAAAGTAAGCACTGCGATCAAGCCAACCGTGGGTAAAATCAGAGGGAATTGGATCCGCCAAAAGATCGTCCAACTGCTGGCCCCATCGACTCTGGCGGCTTCCATCAGGTCATCCGGGATTCTGATTAGCGCAGCTAGAAACAGCATCATGGGGATTCCGATATTTTGCCAAACCGACATCAGCGAGAGTGTAATGAGCGTCGTCGATTCCGTACCTAACCAAGGGTAATCTCCCAAACCGCCGAGTCCGACAATTCCGAATAGCGCGTGCGATATTCCCCAAGAGGGAAGGAGAATGAGCTTCCAGACAAACCCAACGATAACTACTGAAAGGATGGTTGGTGTAAAGATGACGGTACGATAGATAGCGGCTCCTCGAATCCTCGTGGCCAGAAGGGCGGCCAGCAGCAAGCCGATGGGGTTTTGCACTACCATATGAATAACGAAAAATACCAGGTTATTCCGTAGTGCGTTCCATAACGGCGCAGACCATCGTTCCTGGCTAAATAGCGTCAGGTAATTTTGGATGCCGACAAACATTTGGCCGCCGCCACCAGATGCTTTGTTATTCAGCGAAAGCCATAGGGAATCGCAGAGCGGATAGATCATGAACACCGTGTAGATGAGGACAGCCGGCGCCAGAAAAACCAGGATATGGCTTGGGAAGCCGCGCTTGGATTTCACCACAGAGACACGGAGTTCACAGAGATGGAAGGATGTTCACCACGAAGACACAAAGGGCACAAAGTTTAGAAAACTTGTTTCAATAATTCTGCCTCTGTGAACTCTGTGCCTTTGTGTGAATGCTTCTTTATCGGGCCTGTTGTGGTTTATACCAGGAGGCCAGATCTTTCTGAACGAAATCGGCCGCCTGTTGCGGCGTAAAAGTGCCGTTCAAAACCTGCGCACAGGCGTTCCACAGATCGTTTTCATTGTTCGGATTCGCGTTGCGCGAGAGAATTTGATAAGAACAGCGAAACGACTGTGGACCTTGTTTAATCCAACTAGCGAACTCCTGAGCGACGGGATCGCTGAAGGTGAATTCGCCGTCAGCTAAAGGAAAAAAGCCAGGTAACGCGTTCGAGTAGAGCGTTGCAAATTCCGGGGTAGCTACCCAGGCTAAGAAAGTGCGCGCGGCTTCTTTATTTTTGCTGGCTGCGTTCAGGCCTAGCGCGATGTCAGGATGATTATCAATGACGACTTCGCCTTTGCCTTCGAATGAGTACGGTTTAAAGGCGCCAAAATCCAGCTTGGGATTCATCCCGCGGAACACGGCGATATCCCATGAGCCCGCCGGATAAATCGCGCCGCGTCCCTGGGCGAATAGATTCTGCGCATCCGCATAAGCAAGCGCTTGGTATCCGGGGGCCAAGTAAGGTTTCCATTTTGCTAGCGCCTCGAATGTCGCCAAGAAACCGCCCTTGTTGTATTGCGCGGAACCATCGATCAGCGCTTTGCGGCCGGTCTCTCCATCCCACAGTGTGGGCCCGATGTTCTGATACCCCATCGTTGCGGATTCCCATTGATCCTTAGTCCCAATTACCAGCGGTATGTACTTGCCGTTTTTCTTTATCTTATCGAGTACCGCTAGAAACTCCTGTTCGGTCTTAGGCACAGTCAAACCGAGCTCAGCGAAAATCTTTTTATTATAAATGAATCCGTGGATCACCGAGGCCATTGGCACCGCGAACGACGTTTTTCCGTCGTCGGTGGACCAAGCGGCTAACGCAAATCTCGAGAACTTGTCCATTCCCGGAATGTCGTTTAGCGCCACGATTTGGCCGGCGTTATAAATATCCAGCGACTTGTCAAAGGGTCTACATGCGATCAAGTCGCCCGCGGTCCCAGCCTTGAGTTTTGCATCCAAAACCGCATTGTATTCCGTAGGTGCAGTCGGCGTGAATACGACGTCGATATCCGGATGAGTCTTGGTAAATGCCGGAATAATCTTATCCCGCCAGACCTTGAGATCATCGGTCCGCCAACTCTCAATGATAAGTTGAGTTTTTCCTTGGGTGAGATTAGCCCCGAAGGCAGTTGACGCTAGTAAAGCAAGCCAGAGTAGTTTTTTAGACATGGGGGTGTCAGCAGTATAAGAAGGTCGGTGAACAAAACAACGGCGTTTCTGGGGGCTTGTTTTTGGGTGCGGTAGAGCGAAAAACTTGGTACGGCGAGGCTCCCGCACGGCGCGTGCCGAGCCGCGAGTTTGCCGTGCCTCTCCTCTTTTGGGTTTGGCGGGAGAAAATACACAGATGACTCGGCCGGATGAGACGTTTCACCGCTTGCTCACACGACAGCCCGCGGCTCGGCGAGCGTATTAGTGTAGCCAGATGTTGAGCCTCAGCAGACCAGCAGCTTCGTCAAAATCATAGAGCTGTTCGGGTGCCTCGCCCTACCAGTTTGTCATGCCTGGCGCTACCAATGCTTCAATGCCGACACGGCGCCATGTTGGCCGGACCAAGTCATTGATTCAGCAATTGCTCGCGTGACGAACGTTTTCGCACGGTGAACTGCGGTCCGCAGATCATCGCCCAGAGCCAAACCAGCAGCGACTGCGGCCGATAAGGTGCACCCAGTTCCATGGGTCGATTTCGCCGGCACAAATGGTTCACTTAGACGCAGAACACCAGATTGAGTTGCCAGATAGTCGATCGCAAATTCTCCCGACCAGTGGCCTCCTTTGAGTAGGAATGCCGTTCCGTGCCGTCGAACCAATTCCGGGCCGATCCTTTCTAATTCTGCCGCACTCTCAATGCTCTGTCCGTAGATGATCGCGGTCTCATGCCGGTTGGGAGTAACAACGGTCGCCAATCGAAAGAGGCGATTGAGGTAGATTTCCAAGGCATCGGTTTGCATCAAGCGATCACCGGAAGACGCTACCATCACAGGGTCGACTACCACGGCTGGCCTTTTATCAATCGGGAGTGCTTCCAAGATGTCGCAAACCGCGCCGATGATTTCTTTTGAATAGAGCATCCCGGTCTTAATGGCGCTTACCGGAAAATATTCGAGACTCAGGATGAGTTGATCCCGGACCGTATCGGCATCGATCGCTTGAACTTTTTGTACCTTTCCCGGAACCTCTGCGACAACACAGGTTACGACGCTCTGGCCAAATACCCGGAAATAAGTAAATGTCTTTAGGTCAGCCTGAATTCCGGCTCCGGCTGAGCTATCCGATCCTGCGATGGTTACGGCTACAGGCGGTGGTTCCATGAAACGACTCTTTTAACGAGCTGGAAAATTGACCATGAGCAATCTGTTTCGCGAACTGGCCGAGGTGAGAGTCACGATTGATAAGGTAGTCTATGTACCGACGTTGGAAGCCCCCCCGGATCGTCCATATCCGTTTGTGTACTTTATTACAATTCGTAATGATTCGCTCGAAAACGTGACGATTCGTGGACGAAAATGGGTTGTAACCGATTCTCATGGTGGCAAGCTGGTTGTGGAAGGGGACGGGGTTGTGGGTGAGTTCCCTCGGCTGCAACCCGGAGAAAAGTTTAGCTACAACAGCTATCATGTTATCGCAGAGGATAGCGTCGCCGAAGGCGCTTTTTTGGGTATAGGTGAGGGCGGTGAACCTTTTGTTGCTCGGATTCCACGTTTTGAACTTCGCATCCCGCAAAGCGATTCTTAACCCAACAAGAGAAGAGAAAAATCTCACGCAAAGACGCCAAGACGCCAAGGTTGGGACAAAAAGCCGAATAGCCGCTGCGACCATTCCTGATTTCTGTCTTAACCTTGGCGTCTTTGCGCCTTTGCGCGAGATTTAGGTTTTTTGCAAGGAGCATGGTGTCACGAAGATCAATAGGCCGAAGGGTCAGCCTTCGACCGGGCAAAGGTTGGTTGCGTAGAAATTTCATTACCGAGATCTATTTGCCGTCATTGTTTGTCCGCCGGCGAGGTAGTGCCTTGCGCCCTCAGTTCCCGGTCCTGTCGGCGGACCAGGTCTGCCTGACCTGGATCGGGCACGCCTCATTCTTAGTTACCTGGCGTGGCCTGAATATTCTGATCGATCCGATCTGGTCGCTTTGGCTGAAGGTGATCAAAAGGATCCGCCATCCGGGGGTCCGGTTGGATCATCTTCCTGATATCGATCTGGTCTTAGTGACTCATGCGCACTTTGACCATTTGGACCGGAGAACCTTGCGCAAGGTCGCCGCTGCGCAGCCGATTATCGTTCCGGAAGGTGTGGGCACACTGGTCGAAGGTCTTGGGTTTAACCGGGTGCACGAGATGAAAGCTTGGGAATCGCTTTCGGTCGGAGATATCCATGTAACTCTTACTCCGTGCCTTCATTGGGGAGCTAGAGTTTTACACGATAGGTATCGAGGGTTTGGCGGCTTTCATCTTCGTCTAGGGTCACGCTCGATTTTTCACTGCGGCGATAGCGCTTATTTCGACGGCTTTAGTGAGATTGGAGAGAGTTTACCCACCGAGATTGCGCTTTTGCCGATTGGCGCCTACGAACCTCCCAGCAAACGCGAAGTACACATGAATCCGGAACAGGCAGTCCGGGCCTTCAAGGAGCTGAAAGCGAAGTACATGATCCCGATGCACTACGGTTCATTCAGGCTTAGTTATGAACCCGTGGAAGAGCCCGTTCAAAGACTCAAAGAAGAGGTTTTCCGCCACAAATTAGAGAACGCGGTGAAGATCATGCAGGAAGGCGTGCCCCAAGTGTTTTAGCGCCGTTAGTGACGCCGAAAACGCCTGGGGGAAGCCGCTTTGTAACGTCGCAATTCTGTAAGTTGGCAGCAAGCGGCTCCTCTCCAGGCGTTGTGTCCGTAGGCGGCGTTACTTCTTGAGCCTGTTCGCCATGCTGACCCGGATTTCCTCTTGAAGCTTCTTAACTTCTTCCGGCTTGCGGTTACATAGCACCGCTGCAACCAACGTTTCACCCCGGCGATGACGGGCGATAAAATTCGTTTTCTCACGGGAGCCT
>JAFAZK010000234.1 GCA_019239825.1 Verrucomicrobiota bacterium
TAGCAAAGTTTTCCGGTCGCTCTGGATAGTTTGTGATGTTCTGACAAAGCAATGACACAAGAAATGGCACCCCGGCTTGTATCGGTTAACGTCGGTCTTCCACGCGAGATTGCCTGGCACGGTAAGACCGTCCGCACGGGCATCTGGAAGAGTCCGGTCAAGGGTCGCGTAATCGTTCGAAAACTGAATCTCGATGGTGATGGCCAGGGAGATCTCGCCGGCCATGGAGGCTTGAACCGCGCGGTAATGGTTTACCAGCTGGATTCCTATCGCTATTGGGAGCGCCAACTTAGCCGAAACGACTTTTCGTATGGACAATTTGGCGAAAACTTCACTGTAGAAGGCTTGCCTGATGCCCAAGTCTGTATTGGTGACCGTTACCGCATCGGCACCGCATTATTTGAAGTATCGCAGCCGCGGGTTACTTGCTATCGCCTAGGCATCCGCATGGACGAACCGCAAATGGCGGCCTTGTTGGTGGCACATCATCGGCCGGGTTTTTACTTTCGAGTCTTGGGAGAAGGTGAAGTCGGAGCCGGTGATGAAATTGTAAAGATCGCAGAAGGCCCAGAGCGAATGAACGTCGCCGAGATAGATGCACTGCTCTATTTGCCGAATCATGCCACAGAGCAGTTAGAGCGAGCTTTGCGTATCCCAGGCTTGAGCCAGGGATGGCAGGGCTCATTTCAAGCGCTCCTGCAAAACCAGAAAAGCGAAACCTTGGAAAAGGAGAAACCAGGACCCACCTCACCAAGCGGCCCAAAGCCTGCATGGTCTGGATTCCGACAGCTAAGAGTTTTGCGTATCAACCCGGAGAGCGCCAGTGTAGTTTCGCTAACCCTGACGCCGGCTGATAATCGCCCGCTCGTCGCCGCTCTGCCCGGGCAGTTTATTATCTTGCGCATACAACCGAAAGCAGACAGTCCGGTTCTGTTGCGGAACTACTCACTTTCGGATTTACCCAATACAGATCGCTACCGGATAAGCATCAAACTAGAGGCGAATGGCGCAGCCAGCACTTATCTGCACCATCAAGTGAAGCCAGGTGATTTGTTGGAAGTTGCGGCGCCAAGGGGCGAGTTCACGCTACAACCGGGCACGAACCCAGTGGTGTTAGTCGGTGCGGGTGTTGGTGCAACTCCCGTTTTGGCGATGCTGCATTCGCTGGCTCAAGAAATCTCACCACGTGAGGTTTGGTGGGTCTTCGGAGCTCGCAGCGGCGATGAGCACCCATTTGCCAGGGAGTCATACAACCTAATCAAAGCGTTACCCCACGGCAGAAGATTTATCGCCTACAGTCGCCCCGGATTTGGAGATCGTCTGGGTGTGCATTTCGACTATGCGGGAAAAATCACGGTCGACGTGCTCAAAAAGCTGGAGACGCCTTCCGATGCGGATTTTTACCTGTGCGGGCCGGCTGGATTCATGCGTGACCTAAGCGCTGGGTTAGTGACTTGGGGCGTCTCGGAGGACCGTATCCACACGGAGATCTTTGGGGCTGGAAAACCGCTTACCCCCGGTGTCGTCAGTCAATCGCAAGCACGTCCTCACCCGCCAGAGGGAGCTTTGGGGCCCGGCCCAAAAGTGTCATTTGTCCGGAGCGGCCTCAACGTGAACTGGGACCCGAAATTTTCGAGTCTTCTTGATTTCGCGGAGGCCTGTGACGTGCCGGTGCGCTGGGCGTGCCGCACCGGCGTCTGCCACACGTGCGTATGCCCTTTGATCGCGGGAACTATCGACTACCAGCCTGAACCGCTCGAGCTACCAGTACCAGGCAATCTCTTGATCTGTTGCTCCCGACCCAAAGGCGACGCCGTAATCGATCTGTAGCTGACTGAAATGCCCCTTCGGGGCAGAGACTAAGCCCACCAAGGACGAGATTCAGTCCGGGTCTCTTTTTCGTACCAAATTTTTAACCACGATTAATGAAAAGAGCGGCGACGGGCACCGATGTCTTCCGCGTTCTATTGTGAATTGCAATATGGCTGCCCGAGTCGAAATGGCCAACCGCGGGAAAAGCCTATTAATCGAGGAGGATGGAAGAGACTCGACAGATTTGTAGCCAGTGGCACGGGACATGCATAAGCGTCGCCATGCAGATGAATACGCTTATAGAAAATGGACGTTTAAATCTTGGCAATGGTAGTACTAACCATGCTCAAGGGTTCGCGGCAGAAATGGAAACTTCGGCCAGCGATCTGAGACGCCGTTATCAGGTAGTCCGGACGCTTTCCGAACGTCTATGTGAAACACTCGAGACGGAAGACTATGTGATTCAAACCATGCCTGAGGCCAGTCCCACTAAATGGCATCTCGCGCACACTAGCTGGTTCTTTGAAACGTTTTTGCTTCAACCTAACATCGCTAACTATCAATCTGCGCATCCCCAATACAACTACCTGTTCAACTCCTATTATAATGCGGTTGGCCCGTTCCATTGCCGGCCGAAGCGGGGATTGCTTTCCCGACCCACTGTCAGAGAAGTCTACGAATATCGCAAATACGTGGATGGGTTAATGTTAGAACTTCTCGACCACGCCAATGCCGAAAAATTGGCTAGCCTGGAGCCGCGGATTACTCTGGGCCTGAATCATGAGCAGCAGCATCAAGAGTTGATGCTTACCGACCTGAAGCATGTCTTTTCGGAAAATCCGTTGCGCCCCATCTATCGACAAAGGGGTGAAGCGAAAGTCAACCCGGTCCTTCCCATGCGATGGTTTGGGTTTGAGGAAGGAATCCACGCTATCGGAAATAAGGGCTCGGGTTTCCGGTATGATAACGAAGAACCGTTTCATCGCGTGTTTACTGACTCCTTCCTTTTGTCGTCGCGACTCGTCACCAACGGGGAATATCTCGCTTTTATTCAGGATGGAGGTTACCGGCGCCCGGAGCTTTGGTTGTCCCTCGGGTGGAACGTGGTGAAAGAGAGAGCCTGGCAGGCGCCGCTGTATTGGGAGAAGCAGGTCTGCGACTGGCGGATTATGACTTTGGCTGGCATGCGGGATCTGTGTTTGGAGGAACCGGTTTGCCATGTGAGTTTTTTCGAGGCAGACGCTTATGCTCGCTGGTCCGGAGTCAGATTGCCTTCAGAAGAAGAATGGGAGATCGCTGCATCGGGGGTAGCTGTAGAAGGTAATTTTGTCGATAACGAAGTCTTTCATCCGACGGCGTTGGATTCGGAGCCATCTGGTCTAGCTCAAATGTTCGGGGACCTCTGGGAATGGACGCGTAGCCCATATTCACCCTACCCGGGCTACGCGCCGGTATCGGGAGCACTTGGTGAATACAACGGCAAGTTCATGTGTAATCAGTTTGTTCTCCGGGGCGGCTCCTGCGCTACGTCTAAATCACACATTCGACCAACCTATCGGAATTTCTTTCCACCCGACGCTCGCTGGCAGTTTACGGGTTTTCGTCTCGCCAAGGATTTAAAATGAGCACGAGCCTACTACCGAGTCGGGCTGTTCCCGTTGAGTCGGACAACCAAGAGTTTCTTAGAGAAGCCGCTTTTGGCCTGCTACAGCCGCAGAAGACTTTACCCTGTAAGTATCTCTACGATGATCAAGGATCGCAGTGGTTCAATCAGATCTGCGATTTGGACGAATATTATCCTACCCGCACCGAATCAGCGATCTTGCGCGACAACATCCGGGAGATTGCTGAAGTAGTTGGACCAGAGTGTCGCCTGGTCGAATTCGGCAGCGGCACAAGTACAAAAACGCGTCTGCTCCTGGAACATCTTGAAGACCTGGTGAGCTACACCCCGATCGATATTTCCAGCGCTCAGCTTTTTGATTCTTGTGAGAAATTGGAGAGGGACTTCCCGGCCTTGGAAATCCTGCCGATGGCCGCTGACTATACAGATCCTTTGGAACTACCGTTCTTAGGCACGCCCATCCAGAAGGTCGTCGCCTTCTTTCCGGGCTCAACCATCGGCAATTTCCGGCCGTACGAAGCGGTATCGTTTCTGCGGCGGGTTGCACGTTTGTGCGGCCGAGGTGGCGGTCTGTTAGTCGGCGTTGATCTTACCAAAGACCGACGCTTGTTAGAAGCGGCTTATAATGATCGCGAGGGTGTGACCGCTGAATTTAACCTAAATATTCTGGCTCGAGCGAACCGTGAACTGGGCAGTGACTTCGATCTCGGTTCCTTTCGGCATCAAGCAATCTACGACGAAGTGCTAGGACGAATAGAGATGCGATTGGTTAGCCTGCGCCCACAGGTGGTACGTCTGGCCAATCGAGAATTCTTTTTCGGCGAGGATGAATACGTCACTACCGAATACTCCTATAAGTACAGTTTGCAGAAGTTTGATACCTTAGCCCGAAGAGCCGGTTTTGAAGTGCTGAATGTTTGGGTGGACAGCAATAAGTGGTTCAGCGTGCAATATCTGGGTGTGCGCTCGGATGTTGCGGTCAATGGATAACTACCTTCGAGATATAACTACGCTCGGCGGACCAGAGAAGGATCAATCAAATGGTTAAGTCATGTGAACACTTGCAGAATTTAACTGCGGCGGATTTTCCGTTGCCAAAGACGCACGAGGCTTGTGAGGAATGTCTCATTGAAGGGACGCACTGGGTAGCGTTGCGGGAATGCCAAGCCTGCGGCCATGTTGGTTGTTGCGACTCATCGCCTGGACGTCATGCCACCCGTCACTTTCACAGCACGGGGCATCCGGTCATGCGCTCGGTCACTTCGGGTGATAGATGGACTTGGTGCTATGTCCATAAAACTTACGGCCAGTTGCCGGACGAAGGGCAATAAGGAAAATTTATGGCTGCTGGAGAGTATGATGTGATCGTTATTGGGGCCGGGTCGACTGGAGAGAATGTAGCAGATCGGGCGGTCAAAGGAGGCCTGCAGGCCGTCATCGTCGAGGCCGATTTGGTGGGGGGTGAGTGTTCCTATTGGGCCTGCGTACCAAGTAAGGCGTTGCTGCGACCACTCCAGGCGTTGACTGCTGCGCAAAGCGTTGCAGGTGCCCGGGAGGCGGTGAGCGGTAGTTTGGACGTCGCCCAGGTTTTTGCCAGGCGCGATTATTTCGCTTCTCACTGGAATGACAAAGGTCAGACCGAGTGGCTGCATAGCGCTAAAATCGACCTGGTCCGGGGACACGCTCGTCTGGACGGTGAGCGTAAGGTGATCGTGACGGAAAAGAATGGTTCTGCCATCGAGCTAACCGCCCGCCATGCGATCGCCGTGTGCACGGGAAGCCGTGCCGCAATTCCTGCGACTCCCGGATTGGCCGAAGCCAAGCCCTGGACGAGCCGAGAGGCAACCAGCGCCAGAGAAGCACCCAGACGGCTAGCGATCCTTGGGGGTGGAGTGGTCGCCTGCGAGATGGCGACAGCTTGGTCGCGTCTCGGGACTCAGGAGGTAACGATCATTCAGCGCGGACCGCGTCTAATTCCAAACTGTGAGCCGTTTGCCAGCGCGATCCTGGAGAGCGCCTTTGAGCGACGGGGCGTAACCGTATTGACCGGTACCACCGTTCGCCGTGTTGAACAGAATGTAGATGGGGACGTGGAGCTTACTTTGGACAGTGGCAAAACCATTGTCGCCGATGAGATCCTTGTCGCCGCAGGACGCCAGCCGAAGACTGATAATCTCGGGCTCGAAACGGTGGGGCTTGAACCTGGTTCCTGGCTGGAGGTGGACGATAGTATGCGCGTTCAGGCCGTTGCCGGAGGTTGGTTGTACGCTGCCGGAGACGTGAACCATCGCGCATTGCTCACACACATGGGGAAATACCAGGCTAGGGTCTGCGGCGACGCGATTGTAGCGCGAGCTCGGGGCCAGTTAAACGGGAGTCCGGCGCCATGGTCACATCACGCCGCGACGGCCGATACCGTGGCTGTGCCTCAAGTTATCTTCACTGAGCCGGAGGTTGCCGCGGTCGGACTAACCGAACAGCAAGCACGAACTCGTGGCCTGACGGTGCGCGCCGTCGACTATAACATCGGCCGGGTCACCGGCGCCTCTCTTTACGCCGATAGCTACGCCGGTCAAGCACGAATGGTCGTGGACACGGACCGGAACGTGATCGTGGGTATGACGTTCGTAGGACCGTCGACCGGCGAACTGGTCCAGGCAGCAACCATCGCGATCGTCGGAGCGGTCCCCATCGATCGACTTTGGCATGCCGTGCCGGCTTATCCTACCATCAGTGAGATTTGGCTGAGATTGCTCGAGACCTTTGGATTGTGAGTAGTCTGGCAGGAGTTCAAGGAGTTGCAGGAGTTCAGGAGAACGGCTGCCAACGGGGATCCTATAACCGATGTGTGTTCTAGTATTCCCGACTCATTTGTAGGGAAAAAACTGAAACTATGGAATCGATAAAATCTAGGGAGAGCGAAGCTGAAATTGCCGAGGCGTTGAAAGCGCATTGGGCCGCCTCAAGCGCCGGCGACCAGGAGGCCGAACATGCCATCTACCATGATGATGCAATCTGCGACTATCCGCAGTCGGGCGAGCGTATTCACGGTCGCCACAATCTCCAGTCCCTCCGCGCCCATCATCCTGGTAAACCCGCCGGATTCCGGGTTCGGCGAATGGCGGGCAGTGGTGAATTCTGGGTTACGGAGTACGTCATCGAATATGAGGGCAAGGCCTACTACACGGTCAGCATCATGGAGTTTCGGGCCGGTAAAGTATGGCGTGAAACCCAATACTTTGGCGAACCGTTTGCCGCACCCGAATGGAGGGCTCAATGGGTGGAACTTGTTCCCGAAACCGCCAGGGCTGATGGCGGGGGAGGGATTTGAAGCCACAATCCCACAGACGCAGCATTATGCGCCAGATGGATAGGCAAGCCGGTCATTCTATAAAAAGGCGCATCTATTTTTGATGCTCTGCAGGCTCGCTTCGATTTCCTTTAGAAAGGTCAAGGCCGTACGGGCCATTTGATCTGGATCCACCGTCCGACTATCAAGGCCAATTTCCATCGTAATGAATCCGTCAAAGTCGGCTTCTAATAGGGCCTGCATAAAACCAGGCCAGTCTACGCGACCTTCGCCAGGAAGAAGCCGGTCTTGGTCTGAAGCATGGACGTGAGCCAAGTCTTTTCCCATCACTCGCACGTAGTCTGCCGGGATATCGTTTCGATAGATTGCGTGCAGGGTGTCTAACATGACCTGTACATTCTTGCGGGTTACCGAGCGCATCAATTCAAGCGCATCATCGGCTGATTCGATCAGATTGGTGGATGCAGCCGTCGGCTCGACCAAAACGGCGATATTCTTGGTTTCGGCATACGAGGAAATACTATCCAGACAATTCTTGCTCCACTCCCAAGCTTGTTGCCGGCTCGTACCAAAAATCTGCCAACCGGCAATATAAAGCACCTTTCCCGCGCCAAGATCGCCTGCCAGGTCAATGACGTCATTATAATACTTAATCGTAGCCTCTCTCTCTTCCGCTAGCGGAGAGGCTGGGTTAAGCCCGGGACCGCCGCCGGGCGTTGCTAGTAGGCTGACGACCTCGAGTCCGCAGGAGTTCACCAGCTGTCGTATTTCGCGCCTTCTGCCGTTGCTTAAATATGGAGGCCAAGCATGCGGCGCCGCGCAACCAATCTCAACGCCGTCGTAGCCGATCGCCGCGAGCCGGCGGATTGCTTCGTCCAGAGGATAGGCGGGTAGAAATGCGGGGTAACTGCTGTAGGTCCACGTATTAAATGCGTATTTCATGGGGAGGACTTTTCGAATTGCGGGAAGGAATTCCGCCTCGTGTCCGGCGGCGTTCATCAAAGGAGGATCGATCACGATGCTTTTTTATTCCGCGACTTAGAGCGGTTTGCGGGTCTGTTTAGTCGGGGAATATATAGTGGCAGTTAGAGGAGGGGGATGTGCCTTGGCTCTGGTGATGGATGGAACCTATAGGACCAATGGGACTTATGGGTCAGCTTCACATGCTCTATGAGTCCTATATCGATGTGTCCCATCCACTCACGGTTGCGATCGACCAATCGCCCCTCCGGGTCGGTCATCATACGATGCGAGAGCAGCCTTCGGCGCTTTGAATCACTTAAACGCCTGCCATGGTCGACCCAGGAGTGGTTGCGGAGCGGGATTTGAACCCGCGAACTTCAGGTTATGACGAGAGAAAACTTATTTTCGGGAGGGATCAATAGTACGAGCCGTCGATCAAATAAAATGGGTCTTGAGCTGAAACGCCTTCGATTCCAGCTTGGCCCCGGATTCCATATTGGCTCTGGCTTCCAGCTTGACTTTTGGATTGCTCGCAGCTGCTGAGTAGTCCTGCGACTGCTGCTAGGACCATCGCTGTTTTTTGCATCATGCTTGCCACGTTTTAGGCTCAGGCCGATCACGCGGCTAGGCAAGCGCGGGGCAACCCCTTTAAGCACGGTCGATTGAAGCGGCCCCTTGCCATTACAAGCTGCCCTAAGGGTTGCGGGGGCGCGATTTGAAGCCGCGACCTTGCTGGACGGTATTGAGTCCCGGAGGGTTAGTCACAATGTAACAGTAAGACCAAGCGAGGGAAACTACGACTGAGATCGATCGCTCTGGATAGCGGGTACTTACAGTAAAGGGGACAGGCCAGCCGATCATTCGCTCAGTGAAATGTTCCCAAATTCGGACTGTAACTGCGGGATTAAATCCTCGCGGCCGATTTCTCTCCATGAGTGCCTTGAGCCGAATTGGAGACGGACTCCCATGCTTCCCAGGTTGCCAGTCGCTCAGCATAGGCGGCGCGTACCCAGGGCAAGTTATGGCGACCAAGAAAGAACCGTAACGGGGGATTCTCTGTATCTACGACTTTGAAGACGGCCTCGGACGTGGCGTTAGGATCGCCCCGCTCCATGCTTCCGATCCGCTCGAAAACGCTTTTTCTAAGTTCTTCATAAGCTTCGAGACCGGTGGCAAACTTCCCGGATGACGGGCTCCCAAACTCGGTCGCGTAAGCACCTGGTTCTATGATCGTTACCTTGATGCCAAAAGGTTTAACCTCGATGGCCAGGCTTTCGTGAATCGCTTCGAACGCCCATTTTGAAGAACAGTAATAGCCGATCAGTGGCATGGTCACATGACCTAGGCCGCTGGATACACCGAGTATGTGGCCGTTGCCCTGTTTTCGCAGCAACGGTACGGCTGCTTGAATGACAGAAAGAGAGCCGAAAATGTTTGTTTCATAAAGTGCTCGCACCTCGTCCGCGCTAGCCTCCTCAATCGTGCCGACAAGTGGGTAGCCGGCATTATTGAGAACAATATCGAGCCTGCCGAAGTGATTGTGGGCTTGCTCCACAGCTGTCTTGACTTGATCCGGCTTGGTGACGTCCAGTTCCAAGGTCAGTGCGTTATCACCATACTTTTCTTTGAGATCGGCGATGCTGGTCAATGAGCGTGCTGTGGCTACGACCTTGTCACCGCGCTTGAGCGCGGCATCAGCCCAGACTCGTCCGAAGCCTCGCGACGTTCCGGTAATAAACCAAATTTTAGTAGGCATAAGATTCTCTCGTTTGTGCTTAGGAATTGACGCGAGAATCCCATCCGGCTAATATTTGAGGGTAAACTCGCATAGGTTATTATTTGAGTACTCCCTCGCATAAGTCAAGACCTCAAAAAAAACGGGCGATTCATCTGCCGCAACGGTCCAACGGCAAATTGCGGGTAGCGGCTATTCTGGAGGCGGCTGCAGCCGTCATTGATGAGAAAGGATACGAAGGCGCAACCATGGCCGAAATCGCTGCTCGCTCCGAGACCAAGATCGGTTCGCTTTACCGCTTTTTTCCGGACAAGGAAAGCCTGGCCGATACGATCGTGGTAAGCGCTCGCGAGAACCTCGACGCAGTGTTCGATCGGTTTGATACCGGAGTTTCGGCGCTATCGATTCGGACTCTGACTGACGATTTGATGGCCCTGATCTTCGGCCTGTTCGCCCGACCTGCTTTCATGGAACTGCTCGATGCGGGTCAGGAATGGTCGATAAAACGGGAAGAGTTCAAGAGCGCCTTGCAGGAGCGAGTCGCTAAGACGTTGATGATCCATAGCCCGAACCTGACAAAGAAATCCGCTAGTGACATCGCTCTGGTCGTGATGCTTAACGTTAAGGCCGTGGCAACGCATCGGCAGCTTTTACCCCCTGATTCGAGCGTGCCGGAGGAGTTTCGTGACATGACGTGGCATTATCTACAAAGCAGGTTGCGGTCCGGAAAGAGAGAATCCAGAAGTCAGAAAGCACTGGGAAGGCCAAGCGTTGGTAGAAAAGCTACCCCGCAATCGACCGGGCAAGAATCGCTACTGACATAGGCGGCAACCGTCAGCTAAGTAGCATCGGCAATCTCGACCTTAACGACCGGGTCGCGCTTTTTTACGAAGGATCACCCTCGTATTGACTCCGAGTCGTCCTCGCCATATTGAACGCGCCGTAAAGTTAAGTCAATGAGCCTACACCCATCACACGGAGCCAAACCCATGCTTACCTCATCCTCCACCGATGCCCTGCTGTCTGCCTCCTGGTGCACGCGCCACCCGTTTTCCGAACCGGACCAAGCCGTGATGGCCCGCCTGCGCGCCGCGACCGGCCCCAATAAGGGCAAGCTTCGCGGTATTGCAGCACGCCCCATTTTCGACGACCTCATCAGCCACACGGCGGCGCCCGTGGGCGTGCGCTATCGTGAGGACCGGGTCGGCGGCATCGCCGGTTCGTGGTGTGAACCCGACGGCGCTCCGGCAGGTCGCGCCATCCTCCATCTGCACGGCGGATGGTTTAACTGGGGGACAGCAGAGGCTTTCCGCTCGCTCGTCGGCCATATTGCCCTCAAAGTGAACGCCAATGCCTTCGTTCCCGACTATCGGAGGGCGCCTGAGCACCCCTTCCCGAGTGCCCTGGTCGACGCCAGCGCCTGCCTCGATGGGCTGCTGGACAGTGGTCTGAAATCTGTTGCAGTGACGGGAGACTCGGCAGGCGGCAATCTTGCCCTGCTGTCCGTGCTCGGACTTTCGGCGGCGCAAAAGCATCGTATCGTCGGCGTGGTGGCGCTTTCGCCGGTGACCGACCTGACGTTGAGCAGCGATAGCTGGATCAGCCGCGCCGACTCCGATCTGTTCTTCGTGAAGGACCAGGTTCAGGGCCTGGTTGACGCCTACCTCGCCGGTCACGCGCCGTCGGATCCAGCCGCTTCTCCCTTGTGCGCGGACCTCTCCGGTTTCCCGGCGGTCCGCGTGCACGTGGGAGAGGCCGAGGTGCTGCTGGACGACGCCCTTCGCTGGACTGCGCTCGCGGTCGCCGCCGGGGTCGACGCCAGGGCCGATGTCTGGGATGGCCTGCCGCATGGATTCATCGGCAGCATCGGCCAAATGCTGGGCGCGGATGCCGCGCTAGCTCTGATCGGCGCCTTCCTGACGGAACGGTTCGCCGCTCACCGCTGAGTTGAGCCAGTTCGAAACGAACGCATTGGGCCGGGATTCGGTCTTTTACAAGTGACGTCATCCAACGGTACCTTTGTCATTCCTACCAGAGTTGGTCGCCGTGAGTGAGCCATAACAGATGCACGTCGGCGAATCACGATCAAAAGGTTGTAGGTCCACATCTGTCCAAACCAGATCTAGAAGACACTCAACCCCTTTCAATCTCTGGCCTTGCGGGTACAGGGACCGGCTGCTCACTTACGGTTCAGAAGCGCCAGACACTGCAAATTTTGCATCTATAGCGAGAGTTCACCCTATTCGATTTCAAGTCGTGAGTGCATGCTGATCGCGTGCGTGATGTTGAAATAGTTCGGGCTGACCTTCTTTACACGTTCGTGAATTTCGCGGAATTGTTCAGGGGTGCCGTCGCCACTAATTGTCACGGTCTGCTGAAGAGATTCATAGCCGGGTACCACGGCTGGATCGAGGCCAAAAAAGCCTCGCAGATTTATGTCGCCGCCAATGTGTATCTCTAGGCGGGTCAGCTTCACCCCCATCAACGCCGCGACGGCGACGTAGCCGACAATCATGCAGGCGTTCGTTGCTGCAAGGAGGTATTCCTGGGGATTGGGATATTGGTTCGTGCCGCAGAGCTCCAGCGGTTCGTCAATGCTTATGACGAAACGACGGTCAATCTTGCGCCCGCCGATATAGCAGCCGTTGACGGCGTGGTCGGAGCGCGCTCCGTCGGTCCAGCTGCTGCGGATATCCCAACGGGTTTGCCCCGCCTGGGGATTCGCCCGCACCGTCTCAATTGCCTGTTGTAAAGCGGCAACATCGATTCCGTTAATCTTGTTTTTGCTTTTGTTCCCTGTGACTACGTCCATAGTTGGTACCCTCGTTAATTTCTACCTTGAAAAGATTCGTGTCGGAACTCAGCAGCTTTTCCGCGCGCGGGCGGTTTCCTTCCCAATGCCTGTTCCGCCACCCGTGACAATCGCAAGTCTGTTTTCGAATTCTTTGTTAGTCTGCATGAACCATCTTCACATCGACATTTCACAAGCCATCTAATTCGTATCCCGATTGCCGTATTTGTTCTCCGAAGTCGTCGGGACCTATTCTCCGATTTCACTTGCTCAAAAGATTTAACAGCCTCGCTAAACCACTTGGCGCAAAGGCGCGGGAGAGCAACTCGACACAGTCACCTCTGTTTCGCCGAAGTGAATTAGCAAGGCGGGAGGCCACCCATTAGAAGCCATCCCGTATGATGATGAGGGTAATCCCGAGCTCGCAGTTGAAGACGCGAAGAAGATTGGGCAAAGTCCGGCTCTGGCGGTCATCGGCCGCGT
>JAFAZK010000267.1 GCA_019239825.1 Verrucomicrobiota bacterium
CAGAATCGTCGGGCTTCGCCTGAGCGATAGCTTCGAAAAAGTGAGGGAACGGTTGCGTAAAAGTCCGAAGGGCCAATGCCGCCCGAACAAAAGGCGATTACTAGAAAGGGCGATCGGAACCAAAGCCTACCGCTCCGATTCAATGACGGGGATGAGGAATGGACCCACAACACACAAACCACTATTACACCCTCGAATTCACCGTTACGAACGAACAACTCGAGCTTCAGCGCGACATGCCGATGCGCGAGATCGTTAGGATGCAGGCGGAAGGGGCCCTTTGGATGCTTTGCGGAGAACTGATTGACGAAGAAAGCGAATTTTGAACCCCGGATGCCCGGGAGCGATAGGAGCAATGTCTTAGGCGGTGACTATCGTTTATTCACGAGAGAAACGAAGCTGGCACGGGCTATGATCTTGTTGAAGAGAAGTTAGACGACGAGACTGTCATCGGAAAAGGGGCCTCCGGATTTTTCGGATCGAACCGCATAGATTATCAATTGCTGTAGATGAGCTTCACCCAGTCAGCAAAAGCCGTGGTGGTGTCTTGTTCTGTCGGCGCGTCGGAACAAATCACGGTGGACGTCACAGTGACTCTCTTCAACGTCGAAGCTCGAGTACTGGACCACAAGTTCTACGAGGAAGTTTATATGGTGCGTGTCACCAAACCGGAAGGCGTCGGGGATCTGATAGACGAGGAAGGAAACCTAATGGAGCACGGAAAGTTCTCTTTCGATTCGACGGAAGAGATTCCGATCGACACGGAGCTTGAAGTCGAGATTACAGGGATATTTCACCTCATAGTGTGGAGAATTACAGGCTCGACTTCTCCGGATTCCAGTTACTCCGTCTCAAAATTCGATCTAAGAAAAACCAAACCAGGAAACAAGGAGAATGCGATAATTCGAAGGGAACCGCATGGGCCAGGAATTGAGTAGCCTCACCGTTGTTGTCGTAGATGAGGTCCCGTCCTTTCGGAGCCTCGTGTCTCAACTGTTGCGCCGTAAAGGAGCTGAAGTTTTTACGGTTTCAAATATTCGGGACGGGACTGAAGCATTCATTCGGGAGCGACCGGACCTTGTTTTCGTGGACCTCCATTTACCACACGGAGACAGCTTCGAACTGCTGGCAAGGATACGAAACCTTGATGCAGAAACCGGTATAAAGACCCCTGTTATAGCGATCAACTCCCTCAGTGATACTCTGGCGAATAGATACGCTGTGACCTCAGGCTTCTATTCAATTTTGGGTAAGCCGTTCGTTCTGCAGCAATTATTGGAGACAATTGTGAAAGCTCTGCAGTCCAACCACAAATCTAATCGAGTTTCATAAATGTGCAGCTCGGTCGGTGTATGAGCGGGCCAATTTGCAAACTATTAGGCGCGAATCATTTTTTGAGTGCAGCTCGTTAATCGCAAGTCGGTCGAGGGCTGATGAACCGCTAGCCTTGCGTCGAATCGTGGGGCGAAACCCGATTACCGCACGGTTGTTTATCAAATTTTCCGACAAGATCATGGGTCAATGGGTCCGAGCAGGCTTTGGAGAGAACGCGTGATCCAATCCCATTGCCGGAAGCAGGTACGCAGGCCCCTTGCTTAAGGGTGACCGGGCAACGGAGAAATTGATGGGTGTTTCAACTGGGGCAGCCGAGCCGACCGAGCAAAGCCAAAATTGAATGAGATCTGTTATGATACTGCTGCTTCTTTTTGACAACTCTCCCCTTGGTACTACTGGGGGCGATCCTAACCCTCGGTTGCGAAACACTCAAGCCATGAACGGGAAAGCGTTGGTTGAATAGTCACTTGTAGCTGGCGTCTCATGACTCCTTCGCTGAGCGATCTTGCCGGGGGTCGAAATGGCTGGTTCTGCTCCTTTGGCTAAGCGTAATACCTCTCAACTGTCTCCATTGGTCTCCAATTTCCTTCTGCGTGCGCCGAATGAGGCAACGGCTAACTCGGGTTCGAGGCGGATGGCTTCGGAGTGCTCAGTGACCACCCTTCTACTCGGCCAGGTAGCCGCCATTATTACTTGGGAGCACAAGGGTTGCGGGGTCAAGTCCTACCGCGTGGAGATAAGGTACCAGAGCCGATTAGCAACCACCGATCGAGTAACAAAAAGCAAAATTCTTTGTTACGATTCCAGGAAAGACGAAGCAATCAAAATCAATTCCATTCAGCTTCTAATACCGGTGCCATTGGCATTGCTTCTGGCAAACGTCAATCACATCCTGCCGCGGCTATCGGCGGGCGTGCATCGCTTGATATGCACCTAAAACGGCCTTCGCCGGTATCTGCTCGTTCAGCCTTTCGAGCGCCTGTTCCATTAAGGCCGGGTCGGGACACCGCGGAAGCCACTCTTCCAAAAATCTCCCCAAGACCTCGCGAGTGCCCTGTTGATAAACCGACCACCGGAACTTCTCATGTTCCCACCGCAACGATAAAGTATGCCGTGCTTGCTTCGGACTACGGTCGGGAATAAAGACCACATGCGCTACCGTCCCCCCAGGTCTGCCCAATCTTCGTCCTTTCGACGCATCTCCAGTGTACTGCGGCGTACAAATTTGTTCGAACTTTTGATCGCGTTCAGGCATCCGAAAATCGTATCGCGCTTCGCCAGAAAAAAAAGACAAACTCACAGGTCCTTTAGAGGTTTTTCGACGTGGATGAAATATATTTCACGCGCTTCGCGAATAATCATGCTTATTGGAAAAGCCAAAATCGGGAACGGACCCTACCATGATATGACCCGATTTGAAGCCATTACGCTGCTTTGAAGCACATACTCTGATTTGAAAAGGCGGACCCCGCAAGTCACCGAGGTGGTATAAGCATTGTGAAAAGAGCGTGAATAAGCGCTGTTTACTCGCTGGTATCACGGTCTGACGCGCAAGGACCTGTTATACGAAGCGCGCTACTACGGACAGACAGCAGTGCTAGGCTCTACACCGGTTCGATTTGCTTGTGCCGATAGCCCGCCGTGGAATTTCAGAGACTTGGCTCTTTAGACTACAATGGCTTCCGGCCTGCTCACCGGAGCGATGAACCGCGAACGGATTGCCGCGTCGGCTAAAACCGACTGGCGCACACGGAGCGATCAATTTAAAGAACCGAAGCTCTCCGAAAACCTGAAGCTAGTTGAACGGCTACGGCTTGTGGGCAGCCGGCACGGCCGGAGCGATTCCGCTCGAATCAGTTCTGGCTCTGTCGCTGCACCCCCAAATTCGTATCGAAGAACTTCAATGCGGCGTCGCCAATGTACTCGTGCAGCTTGGCCCGATCTACGCCAGGCGCATCGATACAGGACTCGGGATAGTTATCCTGCCCCATCTGATCGCACTCATTGTTGAAGATTTCGTGGTTAACCTGACCGGGCAGCACGTCGAGTTGGGCGCGCGGGATATATTTTGCGGCAAACTCCGCGTTTTCCTTTGGCGGCGTTGTGGTGTCACCGGCGCCGACGATGATATAGGCCGGGATCGTCATTTGCCGAAGCCCCGTCTCATCCATGCCGAACCCTTGAATATCGCCAGGAGCCATGGCAAAGGCCGCCTTCACCCGATCGTCGCGCACGTCGCGGGCGAGTTCCGCGTTAAGGTGCATTTGCTCGCGCAGATATGCCGGTACTACCTGATTGTCCTTCCAACCGCGTTGGTACTTCAGAAACAGGTCGGGATTGATCTTGGCCCCACCGATCCAGAGAGCGGTAAACCCACCCTGAGAATGCCCAGCCACTCCGATCTGATTTCGGTCAATGTGCGGTCCCCAAACCTTGTCGTGGAGCAGGTAGGTAATGTCCAGGCTTATATCGCGCGGCCGCTGCCATAGCCTATTGCGTACGTACACTGCGCTCGAATCATACGTATTTGCTCGGTAATGATAGAGCAAGGCCACAAGGTAACCGTGCGAAGCCAGGTATTCGCCGAACCAGGCATAGCCCGAGCCGTTGCCACCTGCTCCGTGTGAGAACATGACGAGCGGATGCTTCAGCCGGTCAGCCGCTATCGGCGCGTCCTTGTAAAGGTGCAGATTGGTGGCCAAAAATATTTTGAAAGGAGTAGCGCCTCTATCCGGAGCCGCTGGATAGATCAGCATAAAGTCCAAAGGTCGACTGCCGCCGACCGAATCGACAAATTCGACCTGTGTCATGCCCACAGGATAGGGAGCAGACGGCAATACGGATTGGGCTGGAGAGCTTGCCGACGAAGCCTCGACCCACCAGCACATGACAGCGAAAGATAAGTTACCGAGAATGACAGAACGCGTGAGGCGTTTGCTCAGTAAACTAACGGATCGCATCTTGGATTCTTCCGATTGCCGGGTAAGCTCTCAATTTCTCGACTATTTCCCGTTCCCGAACTGCTTGTAGAGAGCCTCCGCCAATCTATGGAGAGCATCGTCCGCCTCTTTACCGCTGATATTGGTCATGATGACAAACCCGAAATCGGTGTCCGGCCAGAACTCGGCCGTGGCCAGGTTCGAGGTGTTCGATCCATCATGAGAGAGCATCGGCGCAGAGGCCCAGGTCGGTTGGACTTTTCCCCAGCCTAGCGCATATCCGCCGCCCGACTTCGGCGTGCCGGCCGCCGCATCCTTCCGCTCACCAACAGCGATGACCGGAGTATGCAGTTTCTTTAGGGTATCCGCTGAGACCAATGCAGGTCCATGTTTGCCTTCTCCGGCGTGCCAGGCTACCCATTTTGCAAAATCGAGCACCGACATATGCATCGTGCCCGCAGGTCCGATGATCAAGGGGTTATCGCCGTTGGGACCTGCTAACATCGGTTTCGGTTTGCCATCCACAATGGCGTGACCAAGCGGCTGATCGACTTTACCCAGACTCGCTTGCGGGCCGAATCCCGCAGTCTTGAGCCCCATTGGTTCGATAATTTTCTCTTGAACCAATTCTTCCCACGTCTTTCCGCTCAACCGTTCAAGAACGGCGCCGGCAAATGTATATCCAAGGTTTGAATAAGAAAACTTAGTGCCACGCGGATGGTCGAGCGGCCTCGGCGCTGTCTCTTTAAGCATCCAATAACGAACCTCGTCCATGTTGCCGTCTTGGCGATACGAACCATCGATCAGATTGCCTAAGGTGTTATCGGTAATCCCGCTTGAGTGAGAGAGTAATTCCTCAACGGTTATCTTGGCGAACTCCGGATCCATCTTGTCTTTCAGCTCAGGAAAGATCTCGCCCAACGTTGAATCCCACCGGAGTTTGCCTTGTTGAACGTACCAGCCGGCAAGTAAAGCCGTAAACGCTTTGCTATCCGAGCCGAGATGGAACTTGTCATCGATCGCAACCGGGATGTTCTCCCCGGCCCTTCGTGTTCCAACAGCTCCGGCAGCAATGATCATCCCATTTTTAAAAACGGCCGCAGATAGCGCTGGTAACCCGAACTCCTTCAGATAAGGGTCGAGGGTCGGGTTTAATGATTCGGGTCCATCGGCTCCGATGGCGACAAAAGACGAAGTCACCAGACAGACTAACCCGGGAATAGCTAACAGACGGTTCATATTCGACCGTTGCTAATTAAATCCCCGCAATATTTCAAGCTTACAGGGGAAAGGCCATTAGCCGCTTCAAGAAGCAGCTCGATCTGTCCTCCCCAACATAGATGGGCAGCGGGAAAAACTTAGTCCGGATGTCGCGTCGACGATCGCGGCCTGGACCGTCACCGCATCATGAGCCTCGAAGCCTGGTTCCGGGCACGAAGGATGTGTGCAGCGATGGCGTCAGCCGCCCCTTCGAGGGTCTCG
>JAFAZK010000305.1 GCA_019239825.1 Verrucomicrobiota bacterium
GAGAATCGCTGGACAGATAAGCTAATCCCAGTTCATGCAGTCGCCTGGAATCACGACGGTTCCATACTCGCGGCGGGTGATGCCAGGGGTAGTCTCCGCCTTTGGTTTCGAGATGGGATCTCTTCAAAGCCAATACCCGCCCACTCAAACGCCATATGGAGCGTCGCTTGGTCCAATGATGGACGCATCGCTTGTGGAAGCTGGGATCACGCGATTTCAATTTGGAAAACAGACGAAACTTCCACAGGGAGTGACCCTGTCTTAGTAAACCGCAAGGAGCAGGCACATGATCAGTGGGTGCGGGATGTGGCGTGGATTAACGATGACAGCACCATCGCTTCGGTTGGCGATGACGGTATGCTGCGGTTTTGGAAAGTCCCTGAGCTGACTGACCTGGGCTCTGAGCAAAGTCCGACCACGAATGTTTGGAAACTATCCTTCAGCTCAGCAGAAAACAAAATCGCTACCGCAAACAATGATGGAGCGATACGAATTTTCCAATTCAGCCCTCCTCCGCGTCAGAAGATGTATGGCAACAGCGTTGATACTATCATTCGTATCCGATCTGCAGATTCCAGCGTGCTCAGCTTTGATTCGGAAGGAACGGTTGACAGCTTTGATCTAGCTTCAGGCAAAGAAACCAAGGCCCACTTGCCTTTTGAATTCCAGTCCGGCATCCAGTCAGTCGGCTATCAATTGCAGACGAAAGCCTTCGTAGTCGGATACGATCTGTCGTATCGGACGCCCGAACTCGAAGGAGAAATCGCTTTTTGGGATCCTGGCCTCAGTTCCAAACCTACTTCCTGCCTGCTAAGAGAACCTGTGCGCTCGGTCGATTGCGCTCCGGCAAATCCAATCGTGGCCTTCGCAACCCAACGCGGCACTTTAGGCTTCAGACACTTGCCGGACCTGACACCGATCGCTGACAATCCGGATGTAGCGGTTTTGCCAAACTCTGGAGCAAGTTCAACTGCGGTTGGCGCTCCTAAACCTAACGCCGATGCGCAAGCAATCCTGAAAAACGCCAGGATGGGCAGGTTAATTTGGTCGCATCGCGGAGATGTACTGCTCGTGGCCGTCGACCGTCTGAGCGGAGACCTCAACAAGTCTGAGATCCTACAGTTCCAATTTGGGGAGGGTCCCTGCAAGTACATCAA
The DNA here is from genome assembly GCA_019239825.1 of Verrucomicrobiota bacterium. GTDB lineage: Bacteria > Verrucomicrobiota > Verrucomicrobiia > Chthoniobacterales > JAFAMB01 > JAFAVN01. The sequence continues at coordinate 1,158 of JAFAZK010000305.1, forward strand.
CGCGGTTCAAATTCCAGGGTCCATCTATTCTATGGCGTTGAGTCCAAATGATGAAACCGTTGCCATCGGCACGACCGTCGGCGCCCTAATTCTGCAATCTCTGAGTGGCGCTGCGACACCGGCGATCATTGCACACGATGGTCCGGTTACCACCGTGGCTTGGGCTAGCGACGGGCTGCATCTATTCACGGGAGGCAGCGATGGGAGCGTTAAAGTATGGAGCTACGACGTTAGCGCCAAACGTTTAGCGTTGATCATTACGCTGCGACACGATACCGGGGGCGTCTATACGATTTGCGTGCCACCGGAAGGAGGAGGCTTTTACAGCGCGGGAGATAACGGTCACGTTATCTTTTGGCCGCAGGCGCGGTACTCGGTCGATGCGATCCTTGATCGAGCCAAGAGAATGATCAATCGAAACATGTTTGGGCCTGAGTGGTCTCGGTATGCAGAGTCCAAAGAAGGAGATCGGCAATACGAAAAGACATTTGAAGCATTGCCAGATCTTTCTCAGTCAAAGTCGCGATAACCCGGCCCATCGGATGACAGATGACAAAGGACAGATCTTAGGAGTCCGGCAGTTTTGACAGCTTTATATAAAACAGGCTTGCGACCCGCTCATTAGGAACCCGTCTCTGCAATTCAAGTATTTTGGTTGTTTATCGACGAAATGGCCGACCCAGCAATTGAGGAACAAATCTATCTAAACGGGATCGACGGGGCGACTGGAAACTACTTGGTCCCGCCCATGCAACCGGACGAAGCGGCGCGGTTTGCCATCGCCTCACAACCGGATTCGAGAACCGCCAGCGTTCTTAAAAGCCTTTCGCTACAGGCTTCGCAGGCACACCTGGGAGTTTCATTTAGCCGCGATCCGGTCAAGCTCACAGAGTCAGGATGGTGCGTCGTCTTTCATGAAGCGGAGGACCCAGCAGTCAAAGCCGCGCTTGCGCCACTGATCGAGCATCGACGACGGCAGATTGCGGATGACTCCATCGTGAAACCGGAGCTGGAGTATCGCGACGACGAGAGTGTGCCCGCCTGGCTGGCCCGATACAACGTCGGCATTGGCGTGGTGGATCCGACCAAGATCCCTCTTTACGTTCTCCTGATCGGCAGCCCCGAGCGGATCCCTTTCGAGTTCGGCCATCTACTCGACGTGCAATACTGCGTTGGCCGGCTCCACTTTGATGCCCCGGAGGATTACAGGCGATATAGCGACAGCGTTGTCGCCTATGAGACGGCGGCTACTCCAGCCAACAGCAGAGAGATACTTTTCTTCGGTCCGCGACAGGCAGGCGATGCCCCCACCCGACTGAGTTCGGAATATCTGGTGAAGCCGTTGGGGACATCTGGCGCGCAGTCAAACATCCTAAACGGAATCAAACGAAAGACGGGCGTCGAATTTACCTCTCGCCTGTATCCGCCCGAACAATCGACTAAAGCCTATCTCTCCGAGATTTTTCACGGAAACGGAGTCCGCCCACCGGCCTTCCTCTTTACAGCAAGCCACGGAGTAGGATGGCCGATGAATCACCCTCAGCAGTTCGCTGCGTCGGGCGCTTTACTCTGTCAGGATTTCCGATCGCCTGGGTTAGGGCCATTGAAACCGGAACACTATTTCGCCGGAAGTGATCTCGGGCCAGATGCTAAAGTGCACGGCTTAGTGTGCTTTCATTTCGCCTGCTACAGCATTGGTTGTCCGTCGCACAACCGGTTTATCCACCAACCGAATCAGGAACCGCCACCGATCGCCACGAAGCCCTTTTTTGCTGCGCTTCCCAAGGCGCTGCTAAGTCACTCAAGCGGTGGCGCACTTGGAGTATTTGGGCACGTGGAACGCGCGTGGCCACAGTCGATAACTACCAGAGGCGTGGGACCGCAATTGCTACCGTTCGAGAACGTAATCGGATACTCACTCATCGGGTGCCCGCTGGGTTATGCGCTCAAAGATTTTAACGAGCGGTATGCTTCACTGTCGACGAATCTCGGCAGCCTGCTTGAGCGCAAGTCCTTTGGGTTACCAGTCGCGGATACCGAGCTCGCCAGCCGTTGGACCGAGCGCAACGACGCAGAGGCCTATGTGCTATTCGGTGATCCAGGCGCCAGAATACGCGTGGATGAACTGGGATAAATAAAAAGTACCGATCGGGAGAAAGAAATGCCACTGAGACATGTACCTAATGCGGATCCGCCTTTTACCTATCAGTTGATCGCATTCGACGGTCAGGGGAACGAACGGCCTGAACCTGACGGCAGTCTCATGAGCGAAAAAACGCTGACTGCGATACGGGCGGGCGTGAGCGACATCTTTGTCATGAGCCACGGATGGCTGGGAGACATGGACGGCGCCTTAAGTCAGTACGATGCTTGGTCGAAAAGTCTCTTGAGCTGTAGGACCGATGCTGAAGAGATCAAGCGGCGGCGTTCTGGCTTCAAGCCGCTGCTCATCGGGATGCACTGGCCGAGTAAGCCATTCGGCAACGAGGGCATGGAGGGTTCATTCGCCGCATCGCCGGCCGCGACAAATTCGGGATCGACGTTGGAGGCAGCTGTCCAGGAGTGGGCTGAACGGCTAGGCCAATCCTCGGAAGTGCAAAATGAACTGCGCACTATTTTGAGCGCGCTCACCACAATGGACGATTCGGAGCAGCTTCCGAAGGACGTCAAGGATGCGTATGACCGATTGGATCTAGCGGTCGGTCTCGGATCTGCCGGCGAAAGCGCTCCTCCTGGCGCGGATCGCCCCGAATTCAATCCCCAGGCCATTTACGAAGCGGCACGCAGAGACGAGACAGCGGACCTGGAATCGGGAAGTTTCGCTTCGTTGAGTTGGAGTTCGCTGCTGGCGCCGCTGCAAATACTTTCGTTCTACCGGATGAAAGATCGCGCCCGAAACTTCGGCGAGGGAGGGGCTCACCGCCTACTGCTCAACCTGCAGGACGCAGGAAAGACTGGCGGCACGCGCATTCACCTGATGGGACATAGCTTTGGGTGCATCGTAGTAACGGGAATGGCGGCCGGTCCGACGAAGGATAATTCGCGGCGAAGTCCGGTGCAATCGATGGTACTGGTACAGGGAGCAGTGTCCCTATGGGCTTACTGCGACAGCATGAAATATCGGCCAGGGACGCCGGGCTATTTCAACCGTCTTATTCGGAGCGGCAGATGTGAGGGGCCGATTGTCACAACGTTTTCCGAGTTCGATAAATCCGTCGGTCGAGCCTATCCTCTGGCAGCCGGCTTAGCTCAGCAGCAGGCTTTCGACGTTGTGGAATTGCCCAGGTACGGCGGAATTGGTGCATTTGGAATCCAGGGTTTGGATACCATTACAACCGGGCGGGAAATGGGTGAACCCAACACAGAATACGGCTTCAAGGCTGGGCAAATCTACAATCTAGACGCGCATGCCTACATTAGCGGAAACCACGGGCAGTACGATGCGCATTGTGATATCGCACATCCCGAAGTGGCTCATGTGATTTGGCAGGCAGCCCTACCCAATTAAGCCGCTATTAGTGCGTTGCTCACTCCTTACGTATCAATTCAGATATGCTCGTCGTTCGCGCCTTGAAAATCAGCCAAATGACCCCGCGGCCGCGGGGCGGTATGCCTCCGACTTATGACTCGATGCATTTATAGAAGCGCCAACGCTGCGTCGCGCGCCTTTCTGGCGACGGCCAAACCGGTGCAGAACCGCTGGGTAGCCGAATTCTGAGCTTTTTGATCTTGGGAAGCTTTAACGAAGGCGTCGAGCAGCACGTTGTAAAGGTTCCTTAAAGCGTCAGCGTATGCTTGTTCTATGGTGTCACGATCATTCATAGGAGAATCTTCTTCTCTTCTAAGGTCCGTCGCAGGTCGAGAAAATTTATCATGCCCCCATAACGATGACCCAAATATCCGTGCTGCCAGCCCAATCGAACAATTGTTCGGCGTGAGGCGCCGGGACATGGATGCATCCGTGCGACTGCACACTAGGATCACCCTGATGCAGTGCTTCTCCACCGTGATAAAACAACGAAAAATCCATGTTGTCTTTGCCAGGGAACTCACTACTGCTATGCCGGCGCAACCGGCGTGAAGTCATCTCGAACATGCCATTAGTCGACCGGAAACCAGGCCGGCCACCGGCGACCGGACTGATATTTAATGCCGGCGTACCGTGGTCGTAGGCGGTTAGCTTCGGATTAAACAGATCCACCAGAATGCTCCTCCCCTGCGGCTGCGGCGGATCGTTTTGGCCTGGTTGAGCTTGGGGGAACTTAGCGCTCGTCTCGGGTCCGACAACGCCATCCACGGTCAGATTATTTAACGATTGAAGTTCCATCACGCGGCCAGTAGTAAGCGCATCGAACTGGCTATTGATGATCAAGCGGGGCAACCGGGTTAGCCCCCCTAGGTTAAGCGCGGTCTGGATTTGCGCGACCGCAGGACCACTGTCACCGAACTTCAGATTTTGCATATAGCTTCTTATGTCTTTGATACAACTCCATTCTACCTAAGACGACGCTGCGCCGAAATACGCAGAATTGCGTATAACCGCACCGTCATCGCGAAGAGGTAAATATCCGCAGATTACACAGATTTCGCAGATTCCGGTCAGGAGTTCAGTGGCACGTTTTGAGATAGACAGATCTTTGCTAATTGGCGGGCTTCCCTTTGCGGTTCGCGGCCTTACCCGGCCTTATAGCCGGAATCTGCGTAAGACGAATCTAGTACGAAACAGCTTGATTCCGAACCACTTGAAGTGAACGTTTTCCGCGAAACTTCCCTCCCCCTTATGCCGAACCCAGGGCAACCTAGCGTAAAACCTGGTGACACCGGGGCCGTGGTACGACGTTTACAGCGCGCGTTGCGACGTACTCCGAATCTCGGCATCACTGTCAGTGGCGAGTTCGATGCGCAGACTGAGACCGCAGTAAAACAATTTCAACAGGGCGCTGGCCTGACTGTCGACGGGATTGTTGGACCGTTGACATGGAATGCGTTACCAGACGGAGGACCAATGCCCACCCTCCAACTGGGTTCCTCCGGGGATGTCGTTCGCAGCCTGCAGACGGTCCTAACTAACGGCGCTGCTGGTGAATGGAACACAACACCTCAAGGGATCGATGGCGATTTCGGGCCTAATACCGAGGCGTCTGTAAAAGCATTCCAAACTTGGGGAGGCGTGACTGCAGACGGAATCGTCGGAGACCAAACCTGGTCAGTTTCATTGCATGCAGCGAGTCGCACACTAGAGACCGCCGTTGGTCTGAATTTCGTGATTGATTAGTTAGCAGGCAACACAAACCCAGTCCAGCAACGGTTAGACGGTTAGTATGAAAGCTTTGATTCCCTCCGGTTCGCATAGTCTCCTTTGTTATGCTGCCTATTTTACCGCTATTGTTCTTTGCCGGCAGTCATTCGCTCAAAACACCGATCTTTATGAAGGTTCTCTCGATCGCAG
>JAFAZK010000110.1 GCA_019239825.1 Verrucomicrobiota bacterium
CTTCGATAGCTGGCTTATCTATCACCGACCATACGCGCCAAATCTTCTCTCTTTTAAATTCGTAGAATACGTTCTCAGTAAAGGAAATCCTCTTCCCGTTCACATTAAGGCCAAGGAACTTCCCCTTCGGACAGCAGTCGAAGACTAGCCGGCTCGCTAGATAAGGCGGATCCGAAACCAGAAGTTGAATATTGAAATGAAGGTCCGGAATTTCAGCGAAATCTCTCTCCAACATGTCACGATAACCTGACAATCCGAACGTCTGACCGTTGCGAGAGACTTGTTCATCAACGAACTTTTCTAAATTCCGCCAGTCTTGCTTGTTCAGACACTCAATATAGTTTCGGTAAATTACCGGCAGGTCCGTTCTAGTCATGGCTTTTGCTCCTTGTGATATTCGAGACGGCCCCCCTAGGACTAGGTCTCGCGAAACACGCATGACCTTCGTGAATTCAGCTGAGCTGCTTTCCTCTCGGATGCCGATACCAGTGCACCTGCTTCAAAGCACGACTGGGCGCGGTCTATTCGTGCCTACTTTTTCGCAACTTATATTTGTCTCCCCAGTCTCGCAAGCTCAGAAGTACCGGCTCAAGCGTCTTACCAAGTTGCGTTAGAGAGTATTCCACTCGCGGTGGGATTTCACGATACACAGTTCGAGTGATCACTTTATCTGCTTCGAGCTCTCGTAACTGAAGGGTTAGCATTCGTTGTGTGGCATTAGGAACCAGACGTGAAAGCTCTCCGAAGCGCATTTTGCGCTCCAATAGGTGAAAGAGAATGACGGGCTTCCAGATTCCTCCGATCACAGAAAGTGCGGCTTCAACTGAACAACCTGTTTTCCAATTTGAGAATTTGGCCCTCATAATCTTATTACTTCCTATATTGATAGTATATATCAATATAGTGCCTACTTGTCATAATGAATGTCGGGCATAGATTCGCACTGACGAAGGAAACTATGCTTGCCTATCAGATTAGACACACACCCGAGGTCGTTATCAGCCTATCTCAATCAGGCCCAAAGGGGATGGTAAGCTAAACCCATTTCCCAATCTAATTTCAGGATCCCGATAATATTAACTCGCATTATCTCTATGTCTCAGCGCGATAGAACACCTAACGAAAAGAAAATCGTCTCGCCCTACAAGATCCATGTTTCCGACGAACGGATCGCCGCGATCATGGCGAAAATCGAGACGTATGACTGGAACCAACTTCCCGATGCAGGGGGATGGAGCGCTGGCGTCGGAATCGATGACTTAAAGCGGCTCGTGGCCTACTGGCGTGATAGGTACGATTGGCGCAAGGTCGAACGGCGCCTAAATCAACTACCCAACTTCACGACCGACGTTGAGGGTGAGCACATCCATTTCGTTCATATTCAAGGCAACGGGTCCAAGCCACCGATCCTTCTTCTCCATGGCTGGCCGGGTTCATTTCTGGAATTTGAACGACTTCTCGAACCTCTCGCTGCAGATGGCCACGATGTCGTCGTTCCTTCGCTCCCAGGTTTTGCTTTCTCCAATCCGATCAGCGGCGTCATCGGCCCGCGTCGGGCCGGCGAACTCATGCACACCCTGATGGTTCGGCTGTTCGGGTCATCCCGCTATATCGTCCAGGGAGGTGATTGGGGGGCCCATATCGCAAGCTGGATGGGCTACACGCGACCCGACGCGTTGCTCGGGTTCCATATCAACATGGTCAGTATCTTCGCCGAGGACGCCGCTCCGACGACTCCCGAAGAAAAGGATCTGATCGCCCGCCGTGCCGCAATCCTCGATTGGGAGACCGGTTACAATCATGAGCAGGAGACACGCCCACAGACGCTGGGGGTAGCGATGGCCGACAGTCCTGTCGGCGCCGCTGGATGGATACTCGAAAAATTCGGGCAATGGGCGGACCTGCCAAAGCGTGCCGATGGCAGCCCGGACATATGGAACAAGTTTTCGGAAGAGGAACTGATTACCGCCATCATGCTCTATGTCGCCCCATTATCGGTAGTCACCGCGACTTGGATATACCATGGCAAGCGTTTGGAGCGGTCGGATCGATTTCCCTCTGGCACACGCGTTCAAGTACCAGCGGGCGTCGCGGCGTTCCCCGACCCCGTGTTTCTGCCCACACCGCGCTCCCTTGTTGAGAAGACCTACAACGTCGTGCACTGGACCGATATGCAGAAGGGTGGCCACTTTGCTGCACTGGAGGAGCCAGAGCTGATGCTTGCCGACTTACGGGCGTTCGTAGCCGCCGTGTCGGGAGATTAGCCCTGAGCGCGGAGCACTCAGCTTCCGAGGCCTCTGGTGAGAAGTAGGTCTTTCGAACATTGAGCAGCTCGTCATCGCCGTAACGATCATTGGCGTTCGCCGCTTGCTTGATCCCATGTTGATGGCCTCGCCAAACAGATCAGGATTAGTAATGGACGTGCGCTTCGCGCCCGCAAGAGAGTGGAGTTACTAAAGCCGGGGTTGCTGCTCCCAAACACGCTGCCGTCACCCGTCACCGTGGGCGTGGTCGAGCTAGTATTCGGTTTCTGATTCGCCGTTGGGGAATTCCCCGTCCAATTCGGCGTTCTCTTTGGGAGGGTAAGCGGCTTTCGGTAATCCAGGTGACGGCGCCCGCCGATGCCTTCTGGGTTGGGATGGTGAGCAGTTACTCCTGGCAAGCTATTAGAACCGTGCGTCCGATTTAGTATCGGCGTGTGAGCCGCTGTCGAAAAATCGAACCGTGATAGGCGTGATAGTTCTTTTGTGCGTCTTGTGCGCGATTCGGATTTTGGTTCACAACACCACTCGGTGAGATCGACCTCGGGAGAGAGCAAGATCAACCCTGCGCGGACCTTCCGAAAGCGGATGCGGATTTCATGGCCCTGTCGCAGGTCCCCGTAAGCGAGAAGGCGTTGAGTGCGGTCGTCAAGGATGCCGCATGGAGGTCCAAGCCGAGCTGGTATGCCGTCGCCACAGAGGACAAAAGATCAATCCCGACTTCGAACGTTTCATGGCGAAGCGGGCCGGAAGCGTCATCGTCGAGGTCAAGGGAAGCCACGCGGTGTATGTCTCGCAGCCCAAAGCGATCGCGGACCTGATTAAGAATGCGGCCGCGGGCAAGAATACGAAATAATGCGCTGCCAAAGCGCGTCCTGAGATCCCGGGCGCCAGCCATGTGGTCTTCATCTCGCATCCCGCCGAGGTCGCGGCGGTAATCGAGAAGGCGGCCGCGAACTGACCGCCCTCAGCACGGTGCCCGCGTTTAAGTTGCTGGCCGACGGCTGAAGGGGCCCGCTACGACAGACCCCTTCATGCTATCATTGGTCGGCAGTGTAACTGCGCGAGAACCGCATCAGAGAATAGTGCGTATCGATGAGGACCGATCGAATCTGGTCAGCCGGTCCACCTCCGCGAGAATACCTGCCACGATCTCGCCGTTCATTCCCCGCAGGGTCGTCATGACCACAGGCGAGGTTGCGCCATCTTCGGCCAGCGGCGCGAAGCAGATGTCCTGTCCACGCATGAGAAGGGCCCTGGCCGGCACGATGCTGATGCCGACCTCCGCGGCGACCAGGCCGAGCGCAGCCGCGAGTCCGCGGATCGTCATCGTGTCGGAAGGTGTGAACCTGACATGTTCGATGAAGCGTGTGACAGGATCGTGCGGTCCCCGGGACGCCCGCTCGTTGTATAGTATCAGTGTCTCATCGCTGACCTCCGTCAACTTGATCGGCTGGTCGCGGCCCCGGAATACCGGATGGCCGATTTCAAGCGCGAGCATCAGCTGCTCGTTCCGGACGATGATTTGCTCGACCTGGTCGTCGGCCAGGAGGGTCAGCCCGAGGGCCAGATCGATCTCTCCGTTTCGGACAGCCCGCACCTGGTCAGCGGATGCGACCTCCGCATATTCGAAGTCATACTCAGCATAGTTCTTGCGCAGATATCGAAAGATCCGAGGGGTCCGTCCGTAAAGTAGCGAGAGGTCGAAGCCGATCTTGAACTGACTCCTGCGCTTTTCATTGAACGCCGCTACCTCACGCTTGGTCTGCTCCACTCTCTTCAGGATCTCGTTCGCGCGTTCAACCAATAACGCGCCGGCTGGGGTGAGCTTGATGCCCCGGGGGCTTCGCTCGAACAGCGCGACGCCAAGCTCTGCCTCAAGGTTTGCTACCTGCCTGCTGAGTGGAGGCTGGGCGATATGGACCTCGGCGGCTGCCTTGGTGAAACTAAGCGTCCTGGCGACGGCCACGAAATATCGGAGTTGCCTCAATTCCATCGCTCATACCAAAACAGTCTGCCCTTCAACACCTATAGTATTGGCTCGAACGCTGTCCAACAACTAATAAAGGAATCATCATGTCTGTAAACGTACTTTATCATACCTCCGCTCGCGCCACCGGTGGCCGGGATGGCCACTCAGCTACTCTGGACGGCGCCGTAGATGTGAAGCTTAGCACGCCGAAAGAACTCGGCGGCGCCGGCGGTACCGGCGTCAATCCTGAGCAACTTTTCGCCACCGGTTATGCCGCTTGTTTCCTTGGGTCCATGAAATTCGTCGCCTCACAAGGCGGTCCGAAAGTCCCAGCTGACGCGACGGTGACATCGACCGTCGGCATCGGACCCCGTTCTGAGGGCGGCTTCGGTCTCGAGATCGGCTTGGAGATATCGGTGCCTGGTGTAGACCGCAGCGCCGCTGAAGCCCTGGTCGCTAAAGCACACCAAGTCTGCCCTTACTCGAACGCGACTCGCAACAACGTCGACGTGAAGCTCACCATCGTTTAAGCTGAGACCACCAGAGGCGCGCTGGGGATAGTCATCGCCGGAATCGATCTGCAAAAGGCTGAAGAGTTGGTTGAAGGCGCTCACAAAATCTGTCCCTACTCCAATACTATCCGGGGCCGTGGACGTTAAGACCATCGCTGTTTCGGTGCGCTGAGGTTTAATACGAGAGCTTAGAGGATGTACCTACTTAATATCCAATCGTCACCGCGTCGGATCCGGTCCGCTTCCATCGCCGTCGCCGACGCGTTTGTTGAAGCCTACCGTCAAGGGTTACCTCGAGTTCTGGCTGCCACTTGTCGGGGTTCAAGAAGTGAAAACCCTGGTGGTAGAAACCACGTCCTGGCGCGGTGAAGACAAAGGAAAAGAAAGTGTCGAGCAGGGAAAAAAAGCGGCCAGAGAGTTAGCCATACATTTCTAAAATCAATAGCGACTGGACACGAAAATCTCACTACGGGGGCACAGAGAACACGGAGTTTATAGATCGACAGATGACTCAGATTACACGGGTTCTTTTAGAGGTGAGGCATCGCCTGCGAGTGATAGAAACGGTGCTATAGCACAGCGATTCGTTTCGCCGCACCGCTTGCTCCACCTAGAAACTAAAACGTAAAACCTAAAACTTGGAACCGTAGTGAACTTTCGGCCGATTCGTCCTCCATTACCTTCTCCAGATCGATACCGCCGCAATCTCCTGCGACCGCGGCTCTTTGGATGCAAGCGTCCCGGCATCGGTCAGGCGAGAACTTGGAGAAACAAACCTTGTCGTTGTCCAGCGACGCGTAGTGATAGAGAGCTGGTTGCCGATCAGTATCGGCGGACACCAGCGTTCTCAAAGATGGACGGCCTGGTATCCACGTTACTCGATCCAGGCAAGTGCGCATCTCAGGCCTTGACAGCCTATCTACTAGTAGGTAATGGTGCAACGATGAGTGAGCCGTCGAACAGGCGAGAGGAAATCCTCCGCTGTACCCAATCCCTCATAATCGCTGGTGGCTATAACAGCTTCAGTTACGCCGATATTTCGAAGGTGGTCGGTATCCGAAAGGCGAGCATTCATCACCATTTCCCCACGAAAGCAAATTTGGTTCGCGAGCTAATATTGCAATATCGGCAGAACGTAAAGGCAGGACTCGCTGAGCTCGGGCGTTTGGCGGATCCGCTCGAGCAGCTTCGACGGTATGCGAGATATTGGGAGGCCTGCGTCACCGACGGTTCCCTTCCAATGTGCGTCTGCGCGTTGCTGGCGGTCGAAATGCCGGTGTTGCCGGAAGAGGTCGCAGTCGAAGTTCGAGGGCATTTTCAAGACTTAAGTACTTGGGTTACGTCCATCCTGCAGCGCGGCGTCAAGAATAAGAGCATTCGCCTCGAAAAACCGGCTGCGGTGGAGGCGGAGATTTTTATCGCCTCCGTGCATGGCGCGCTGTTATCCGCGCGTGCTCACGGCGACGCAAAGATGTTTGGGGAGATCATCCGCCCCGCTCTTGCCCTCCTAGTAAAAAGATAATCTCACGCTCTGCCAAATTGCTGAACTTCGGTCAGTCGATACCAACTAGTCGGGAGCGTGAATTACTGAACACTGAGACGCTCGTTAAAAGTGAAAAACCTATTTAAACCAACGGGGCCGCGCTCTTCAACCGATAGTCGGTAAGAGCGCAGGACAAGACTTCGAACTCCTTACTTAGAACCTACAACCTAAAGCGTATAACTTCTAACCTCCGCCTTTGAACGAAATGCCGGCCGATATCTTGGTCTAATAGCGTTGGGTCAAAGGTTTGAGGTAATTACCCAAAACGCAGCCGACAACTCGGATGTGAGCAACTGACAGTAAAGATCAAACGAATCGCTATGAAACTCGAAAAAAATTTAGTACGTCGCTTGGCCCTCAGCGCGCTGGCTGTAACGCTAGCGGCAAGCGCCAGAGCAGGGGATGTCCCACCGGCTGCCCAAGAGATGGCCAAGACCTTCGGCCTTGACTCGTGGGACCAGGTCGAAGGGCTTCGATACACCTGGAACGCGGAACTCCCTGGGGCGAAGAAACCGTTCGATGGCGGGGCGGGCACTATCACAATTTCTCACACATGGGAGTGGGAGCCGAAGGCCGGAATGATCTCTTACGAAGGGAAAGATAACAACGGCCAACCGGTGAAGGTTACCTATAAGCGTTCAGAACTCGACAGTCAGAACGATATGGTAAAGAAGGTCGTGGATCCGGCTTTTTTCAACGACCAATATTGGTTGCTCATCCCGCTGCACGCGATTTGGGACACCAGCGCGAAAGTTACTGATGAAGGTGCGCAGAAACCGGCGCTTTTGGATGACCCTGCGGATTTGATCGCAGTGACATATACCGGCAACGATGGGTACACGCCCGGTGACATCTGGGATCTCTACGTTGGCGCGGACCATCGACTTGTGGAAATGGATTATCACAAGGGCGGACCCAAGAACCTGAGCCTCGTCGTGGTGACCTGGACAGGGTACAAGAAGGCGGGACCACTCCTCATCTCCACGGAGCACAAAGGAACCGTGAATGGTGCGCCCTTTCACGTTTTCTTTAAGGATGTGTCCGTAAAGGTGACTGGATCGGACAACTGGGTTAACGCGGAGTAGGGAGGGACCAAGGGTCCATCTCGTTCTCGGTATTTCTAGGGAACGTGGCGTGAAATACCCAGGGTCCCGGAGGGGAGTCGTTTTGGTATTTGCCTCAGCGACCTCCCTTCCTTTGTATCGTGGCGTTGGTTGGCCGCAAGATTTGATGGCGCTGCTGTTCGTAGGATATGGCATCGCAGGACAACCGGTTGAGAGCGCGTTTGATGAAGCGGCCGCTATCATGCAGTAGGCTCTAACTAGCTACCGATCTATTCTAGCACCACTTCCTTCGGATTCTTATCATCCCTCCACCATCAGTACATCAAACGCGAGTTACCGGGAATATGATGTTGAGCGATGTACTGCTGCGCGGTTCTCAGTTTCGTCAGGCTATCTAATTCGGCCTCTAAAGCTTCTTCTTAGCCGTGAGAACGTTGGTGAGACTGTGAAAAACCTGACCCTGTCAAGAATTCATGGCTCCCGAACTAAGGTCATCTCCATAAATTTCTGCCACGTCTTAGCATCCGCTGAGCTTTCGCCGACCTCGAACCATTCTCCCTTATCATTTAATTCGATTGTGAACCGGATCATACCGCCCCGCGGGTTTGCAAAACCCCACTGCAATTTGTTGTTTCCCACTGTGGCTTCTGTGTCAATCGAAGAAAGCGCGCCTCGATCGGCCCGATATGCATGCCACTTGAAAGCCTTGGCCAGATCGTCATAGGAAGCCAAGGCAAGCGCGCTATGGACCGTTATTTCCGTTCCCTGTTCGCTGTTACTCTTACCTTCACCTTCGAAAAGCGCCATTAAGCCGTCCAGCTTGGCCTGGACAGTTTCGGTTTCGGTAAAGTTCCGACGTTGCCCGGGAGAGTACTCGAAATAGCCACTTCCTTTCCAGCGCCCAACCAGAAAGTCCAACTTCTTCATCTCTGTTAGCTGGGGGGATGGCGCCGTCTGCGAAAAACCGAGCGCGGGTAGAACTAGTAGAAGCAGCGATGGGATGATCTTATCCATGACAGCCCTGAATAATCACATCCGCTGTCTGCGTGTCTTGTAAATTTACGACATCCTACGAATCAATCGAGGAGCACCCCATGCTCGACAGCGCGGAGTCGCCGCTCAAACAACACTGGAGATTCTTTCGTCAGAGCTCCGAATTCGTGCGTCAAATGGGACTGATCAGTGAATCCCATTTCAAAAGCCAGTCCGGCCCAGTCAGTTGAAGCGGTTTTGACTAGCGCGAGGGCAGTCGCTCGTAGGCGTCTGGCTCGAGCGAACTGTTTGGGACTTAATCCCACGGCGAGTGAGAATCGCCGCTGCAACTGACGCTGGCTCAATTTCACGGCTATGGCAATATCTGCGATCCTGGCTCGACCCCGGGCACGGTCGATCAGATCTGCCGCTGCGGCTGCTTTACTATCAATTAAATGGTTACACAGCTTGATCGCGCGTAAGGCACGGGAAAATCCCGCAACCATTTGTTCGAAGCAAGTGCTGGCCTTAACCTCGGCAAGCAGCGCGTGGTGAAGCTCTAAATTTATTTCTGCGCATGGCAGTCGCTGGTTAAGCAAAGTAGCTGGCCCACAACCAAGCAGCGCCCTACAGGCCGCGGGCTGAAGGCGGATGCCCCAAAATATGTCCCCTGGCGAACAGTGCACGCGCCGCGTCTCGGTCGTCGGACCAGCGCCCGCAATGATCAAAGGAGCCTGCGCCGACCTGGCGCCGTAAGAGACCGACGCACAGCCGTCAGGGAATATGTGATGAATGAACGGACCAGGTATGCTTTCCGAAATCGCAAATTCCCAATAAGCCAAGACGAATTGTCTGAGATCCGGTGGAGGCACCACTTCGCGGTAACGCATAAACCTGAAACAAACTTTAGTCTGATCTGAACGTTTTGCGTTGGCGAGGTTGAAGCATAATAATTCCAAGTATGCTCTACGCAGTCTAACCCAGTGCCAGTTTGTCCTGGCGCTTGCGAGAACAACACCCGATTTATGCCAAAGTTGCGCGAAGCACACATTGTTCCCACCGCCGACGGCGACAACGAAGTGGATTGCCGGCGAGTTGTTTTGGAAAAGCCGGGTGCTGGTGTCGCTGGCGTATCAGTCCGGCTGACACGCCCTGCCGCGAAGCAGAAGCTCACGATAGCCTAGTCCCGCAGGCGCGGGATTGAGAAACATGATTCCGCCCCGGCACTGATTCAGCCGCTGTCACGCCCAGCCTCCGTAGGAGCGAAACTTTTATAGGAATGGTAACGTAATAAGGGGTCAGCCGCCATTTGGGCCTTTTAACTAGGGTCGCTCGATCTTAACTATGGAAACCGTGCCTCGCTCCGAGTTTGCTACGTACAAATATTTACCGTCGGGCGAGACTGCGATATCGATAGGTTCTCGACCAACCATGACAGAGGCGACCTGCTCGCCCTTCCAGGCATTGACGGCCGTGATGGCGTGTTGACCAGACTCTGCCACGAAGAGGTACCTCCCATTCGAAGACAGCTGTATTCCATCCAGCCTGAAGGCTCGTTTACGAGCGTACGGTGAGAAGATAACAAGTGTTCTCTTCGTCTCACCTGTATCCGGATTGAGCGCCAAAACATCGCTGCTGCCTTCCCCGACATACAGGGTTTCGGAATTCGGACTGATGGCGAGGGCCCCCGATATTGTCTTCACTCTTCCTCCGCCGAGTAATGCTAGGACCGTTTGAGAAGCGACATCGATCTTTACTACAAACCCCTTTCGATCCAGGTAGCCTCTCTCATTATAGTTGGCTATCACGTAAACTGATTTTCCATCTGGGCTAATCATCACATTTACGGGACTACCCGGGATCGCGATCGTCTTCTGAATCTGATCGGTACTCAGATCGATAATAGTGACAGCTCCGTCATTGAAGCCCAGGCCTGGATTGCAAACATAAAGCTGCTTACCATCTGGAGTAATTGCGAATCCATTGGGGTTTGAGCCGGCGGAAATGTTTTTAACGACTGTCTTAGTCGCGGTTGAAATCACCGAAATCCTCCCAGCGGCAACTACTAGGCAAGCCGAACCATCGGGCGTAATCGCAACGTAACTTGGTTCATCAGGTACCGGAATAGTAGCAACTACCGTATAGAGCGATGCATCGATAACGGAGACTGTGTTTGAGCCAAAGTTGGAAACATAAACTTCCCTGCCGTTCGGCGTGATAGCCAACCGGTATGGGGTGTTCCCAACAACGATTCCTCGGAACCATTTCAAACTGATCGAATTATTTTGAGCGGTCGTTTGAGCTGTCGCCGGCGAACAATTCGCCGCCATCAAATAGCTGGCCAGGACGGCAGTGGTGAGTTGTAGCGCCACCACTCGCGAGAAGCTCCGGTTCTTCATGCGGACCATGCATCCAGCATATCCGGCATGACCATCAAAGGGCAACTCGATTGGTCTTTTTCATGGGGGGACGCTTCGCTGCAACTTGTCAGACAAGTTTTGCGGTGTCTAGAAGAATCTAGGTTCGAGGTTGTAGGTTCTAGGTTTTAAGTTCCGGGTTCGACGCACCTATCGGAAACGCTGCGACTACCCAGTGAGCGCGTTGCACGCAGAAACGTAAAACCTAAAACCTAGAACGTAGAACTTATAACCGAATGCCTTGGTCCTCGATGTGAGCCCGGATGATCTCGTCGAAATTGGTTTCGGCTTGGAAACCCAACGATCGGGCGCGAGAAGCATCCAGGTTCCGGGCCCATCCTTCCACGATTCGCATGATCGTGGCGTCAGGTTCCCGGCGAATCAGTTTGACTCGGTCCGCACCTGCGCACCTTTCCAAACTCTCGATCATCTCGCCCACCGTGGCGGAAAGTCCGGGCATCGAAAGATTGCGGCGATCACCAACCAATGCGCCGTCGATTTCCGCCGCTCGAAAGAAAAACCGGACCGCCGAACGTGGTGACGCAAACCAGTGACGCACGGTGTCCGAGACAGGCAAGCTTGCCTCCTGACCACTGAGCGGCTCGCGAATAATTCCTGAGAAAAAGCTGGAAGCTGCCCGGTTAGGCTTGCCGGGTCTAACACAGATGGTAGGCAGTCGGATTCCGATCCCGTCGAAGAAACCCTTTCTGGTGTAGTCGGCTAACAAGAATTCCCCGATCGCTTTCTGGGTTCCGTACGAGGTGAGGGGAGTTAGAAAAAATTCTTCACCGATGACTTCCGGAAACGGCGCTCCAAATACCGCGATCGAACTGGTAAATACAACCCGGGGCCGGTTGCCCGCCTTCCGTAGCGCTTCGAAAAGATAACGGGTGCCATCAACATTGATTCGGTAACCCTTATCGAAATCCACCTCTGCCTCTCCGGAAACGATAGCCGCGGTATGCAAGACGATGTCCGGACGATCGGCCACTACTCCTTCGGCAACACCGGGCGATCCTAGATCACAGGCAACCGATCGAGTCGTGAACGGGCTTCCTGGAATCGGCGGCGACTCCACGATATCGACCATCGTTAGACTCTCCACCTTTTGTCCGGCAATCACACCAACGGCGGCGAGTTCCTGGCAAAATTTCCGTCCCAACATCCCGGCTGCGCCAGTGACAAGTACTTTCATTACATGCTCTATGTTTACTAAAGATGAAGGGCAGGGACACTGATCCTCGCAGTCGATCTCTACCCGCAACCGGCTTAATGCGCCATCAACTTGTCAGACAGGTTTCTTTCTGTCTATAGTTTTCTAGGAAGGTCTAGGTTCGATGTTATAAGTTTTAAGTTGCCGATCGGCGGTCGACGAGCCCGCACGCAAGGCTAAGCGCCAAAGCGTAGAACCTCGAACCTAGAACTTACAACCTACAACCTAAACCCGATGACGTCCGACAAGACCTCTGCGGCTAAGAGATCGCCCCGCTTGACTGACACGATTGCCGAGTACCTGACCACGACAATCCGTGATCTGGCGCCGGGCTCGAAGCTCCCGTCTGAACATCAGCTAGCCAAGCAGTTCGGCGTGAGCCGGTCTGCGGTCCGGGAAGCAATTTCTGCCGTCGCATCGCTCGGACTACTCGAAATTCGTAAAGGTGCCGGCATGTTCGCCCGATCGCCTTTGGTTGGAAATCTTCAGGCGCCCGGTCTGGATTACAGTAATCTAGCCAATACCGCCAAATTGCTCGAGATCCGGACTGGGCTGGATGCGGCGGCGGCACGTATCGCTGCGATCCGACGCGCGCCGGAAGATCTGAAATTTCTCCGGGAAATGAACGCAGGTTCCTCGCGCCCGGATCTGTCGATCAATGAATCGGTCGAAGCCGATGTGGCTTTTCATTTGGCGATTGTTCGGGCCACGCGGAACGACTACTTCGTCTCTATACAGACTTTTCTGCTCGAACATCTACGCGCCGGTATCTATTTCACCCGAACGCTTGAATCGTACTCCCAAGAGATGGTGGAACAGGTCAAACGCGAGCACGGAGAAATCCTAAAGGCCATCGAAGCCCGAAACCCCGATCTCGCTTCGCGCTTGGCCGAACAGCACGTTCTAAATGCCCGTTCTCGCATGCGAAGCGCTTTCGCCTCTCAGGCTGTTCCTGATCTAAGTTAAGCCTGCGGCTGGATTTGAGTCTTATCGAGGCCGTCGTCTAACGAGCGAATCACCTTAGCGGGCACACCGGCAACAAAGCTGTTTGCAGGAACATCTTTCGTAACCACCGCTCCAGCTCCGATCACGGAGTTTTCGCCCACCGTAACTCCCCCCAGTATGGTGACAGCGGTCGCGATCCAAACGTTCTTTTGAATTACGATTGGCTTTGCCTCGACGTAGGCACGTCGTTTGGACGGCTCCACCGGGTGACTTGCCGTGATAATATTTACGTTTGGCCCGATCATCACGAGATCGCCGATGTCGACACCGCCCATGTCGTAAATGGTACAGCACTGGTTGATGAAGACTTTGTGCCCAACCCTGATATTAAGACCGCCTTCTGTATAGAAGGGCGGAATAAGTTTAAAAGTTTGATCGACCCTTTGACCGATTAATTCGCTGAATAACTCTCTCACTTTCGCATCGTCATCGAATGAAAGCTTGTTCAGCTCCGCCGTTAGCTTCATCGCTCGCCTGACGGCATTGGCCACCGCGTCCCATTCGGGGCTGCGGATATACACTCGTTTGGTTAGGCATGACTTCTTGGCATCCATTTGGCTTCCCTCAGTGTCTCACTCCGAATCCTAAAGGAGCCAGGAGCCAGAATCCAGGGCCAGGAGGAGGCTGTGAAGCCTGTGCCGAGTCCTAGTCGTAGGGACCCATGAGCCTCTACAGAAGCTGACTTATAAGTCCTATGTCCTATACGTCCCATTCGCTTCGCCGCGCCCCAAAACGTTTTATACTCCGATACGCCCACGCGTAAATCCCCCTGGCTCCTTATTTTTTGCGTTCCTTGCGCCCTTGGCCGACGTAGCTAAAGGGGGAGGTGGGGCGAAGTCTGCTTTTTGCCGCTATCCTCTTCCTTTAAAAACCCAAGCAACCAAGCGAAAAAATGAAAAACAAAGTCAAATGGGGTGTTCTAAGCACTGCCAATATCGGGATGAAAAAAGTACTCCCTGCCATGCAGCGAGGAGAATGGTGCGAAATTGCAGCCATCGCATCGCGAGACCTTAAGCGGGCGAAGGCGGCTGCTGCGGAGCTTGGAATCGCGAAGGCCTATGGATCGTATGACGAACTGCTGGCCGACCCCGAGATCGAGGCAATTTACAATCCTTTGCCGAATCATCTGCATGTCCCTTTGACGATCAAAGCCGCAGAAGCCGGTAAACATGTTCTCTGCGAAAAACCGATCAGCATGACCACGGAAGAAGCGGTCACGCTCTTAGCAGCTCGGAACCGGACCGGCGTCAAAATCGAAGAGGCTTTCATGGTGCGCAGTCATCCCCAATGGATCAAAGCCGTCGAATTGGTCCAGAGCGGCAAGATCGGCAAAGTGCGCTCAATCGCCGGTTGCTTCAGCTACAATAACCATGACCCGAAAAACATCCGTAACATTTTGGAGTACGGAGGTGGGGGTATGATGGATATCGGTTGTTACCTCGTCTACACATCGAGAATCATTTTCGGCGAGGAACCCACTCGGGTAGTCGCAGTGATCGAGGAAGACCCCGATTTGCGCACGGATATCCTAAGCTCCGGAGTTCTCCACTATCCCTCCGGGCACTGCGTCTTTACCTGCAGCACCCAAATGGTGCCTTATCAAAAGGTGCAGGTCTTCGGCACCAAAGGCCGGATCGAAATCGAGATTCCGTTCAATGCGCCGCCTGATAAACCATGCCGAATCTTTGTTGACGATGGCGCGGATCCTTCGGGCCGGAGCGCCGAAGTCATCGAGTTCGACGTTGTCGACCAGTACACGATCCAAGGAGATCTGTTCTCCCAAAGCATCCGCGAAGACACGGAACTACCCGTATCCCTCGAAGGCTCGATCAAGAACATGGCCATCATCGAGGCCATATTCCGGTCAGCCAAGACCAGCCAATGGGAGAAACCGGTTATTCCGGCATAAAACAAGAAACATAACAACCGCGAATGGACACGAATTGACGCGAAGATAAACAGAGTAGGTCCAACCGCAGATTAACGCAGATGTACGCAGACAGGATTGCGAGACCGTGTTCGTAATTTCAAGCCGTCTGCGGTTATTCCGTGTTAATCGGCGGTTCGTTTTTTTTCGCGTCCATTCGTGTCCATTCGCGGTTTCGTCTCAACTCTTCCTTCGGTGAATCGTCACCGTGTTCCCGTCCGGGTCAAAAACAGCGGCCATTTGGCATCCGGGAAAATCCAACGGTTCAACCGCAAACTGAGCACGTGCTTGCTTGAGCTCGTTAATCGCTTGATCGAAATCGGCGACTTCGAGAGCCACGGAAGTTTTGAGCTGTTGGGATCCAGCTCCGATGGCGACAACGCCTGGGCCGATTTCATATTCGATGTAACCGGCACCCTCGCCCTCGTAAACCATGCCCGGTTTTAAACCGAGCGTTCCTTCATAAAATGCGCGTGCGCGCTTTAAGTCGGTAACAGGATAGACGCTGAAAGCGATTTCTGTGACTTGCATAAATCTAGTTCGTTTTAGGGTCGGGTTGTGGACGATTTATTGGGTTGGTTTGGCCCGATTGCTTCGGAGGCCTGAACCAGACACGGCGCCGGTTAATGTTCATGCGAACACATATCGGTTGTGTGGACTTTGTCAAGCGACCGTCCGGTACTTTGCCGCGGAGTGGGTACACAGAATAGCCCAGGGTTTAAGCCCGCTTAAGCGCTGGGCTGTTCTGTATCGCCGCTTCGCGGCAAACCCAAGGTGTCGGGCAATAAATTGCCTGGCTACGATGATTCTGTCCCTTTTGGGACTAACCCGCCTACCCGACTTCCCAGCAGGCCGGAATCGGGCTGCGAAGCAGCTCAAGCAGGACAACAATCAAGACTAAGGCTAGACAAAGAATCAAAGCCCACCAACGGCCCGCACGTATTTTTGGAATAACTTCGGTGGGTTCCCACGGAAACATGTTCGTCACGTATCGGCCCAGATCGATCCCGTTCGTCTCGGCCTGCTCTCCGTTAGAAGACCCGAATGCCGCTTCACATGCTGCGCAGACCGGCGACTCGGTCCGGTTTTCTTCGCCGCATACAGGACATCGGCCTGCTTTGGTCTCTGGCTTCACGAGGGTAACATTAACCCAATCCTCCGCCCGCAACAGCGAATGTATTTCGAACTGAGTTGATCCCAGCCGTTGAAACGACGGTTTAGGCCATCAGGATAAGAAAATTGCCACTCCCCATCCAGCAGATTGCAAATCCGGTATGCGCCGGTTATCTCATGACTCCTATGCGATCGCTGGTTATTGGGCTGGTGACCCTGGGCATTCTCACATTCATTCAAGTTTCCTGGGCGGAGGATCCGGTCGTTGTGGTTTACGATGATTCGAGTCTCACGCGGTTGGAAAAGGAGATAGGTGTCACTCCGCCTCAGAAAGACCGGTTTGACGATATCGTGGTCAAATATCGAGACCCGCAAGCCAGTAACGACGGTAGCATCAGGACCGGAGCCGATGCCGATTCGGGCTCAGGCCAGCAGTCGGGAGGAAAAGGAGGGGGCGGAGGTGGACGCGGCCACGGCGGTGGAGGCGGTCGGGGAGGATCGGCATTCACCGGAGCGAAAGGGGATAACCTACGCCAAGAGTTAGATGAACTGGCTACCGTTCTGACGCCCGCCCAACTGCAGAAATTCAAGGATCTGAGTAAGCACAAAAACAAGCCCAAGCATGTCGCTTCGTAAAAAGCGTGGGTACTCCAATGCCCTTCGTCCTCGCACGTGGTTCGCAAAAAAGTAATCGGTAATCAGTGTGACAGTAGTCAGTACGGAAATCGGCTTTTGCCGTCTGATTACTGACTTACTGATTACTTTTTCTCGCTACTCGAGGACTGAACGGAGAATCCGGGGAAGACCGCCGCTGCGGTTGCGCTCCCGCCCGTTACTGCCGATGTTTGCGTCATGCGAACAACCGTCACGATCGACGACGATGTGTACGTTAAGGTGAAGCAAATCGCCGCAGAATCGGATCAGACCTTTGGACAAATAATTTCGGAGCTGGTTCGTAAAGGTCTTGGCGCCCAAGCGCAATGCAATCCTGAATCGGTCATTCCGGTTTTTCGAGTCATGATTGGTGCAGCCATCATTCCTGGCAACAAAGCGGCGGCATCCGCTTGATTGCGAAAAGCAACGGTCGCTTCGGTCCCCTCAGAAAATGCTAAAAGTAAATACTCATCAACTTCCGGAGAGTTCTTGGTCCTCACCAAAAGGAAAGTTTGTCGGCACCGGCAAACAGGTCTCCGAGGCTTTGGGACGCGATCCGTCTTCAACCGACCTTAATAAAAGGCATCCATTTGACGTGGAGATTCTGCGGATTCCACCAGGTAAATCCCCCTATCTTTATCATTCTCACAGTGCGCAATGGGAGTTTTATCATGTGATCTCCGGCACCGGTAAAGTCCGGCACAAAGACGGGATGACCGATATCGAACCAGGTGATGCGTTCATCTTTCAACCGGGCGAACCGCATCAGCTCATAAATAATGAAGCACAAGATCTGGTTGTCTATGTGGTTGCAGATAATCCGATCGGTGAATCATCGCACTACCCAGATAGCGACAAGTGGGTAGTACGTTCCCCGCAACGCAAAATCATTCGGTCGGAAGACCTAGATTATTTCGACGGCGAAGAGTGAGAAATAAACTGCCGCAAAGACAGAACCTTTTTACAGGAAGCAACGAAAGAAAGAGACCAAGGCTAGGCGTACTTACCGTTCGTTTTCTTCGTTAGCTTTTGTAAAAGTATTTCGAGGATGTTGGATACACCCGCCATTAGCGCCACCGATGTCAGAAGCGCTGCTGATCTGATTCAGGGTGTAGCAGTCCGCACTCCGCTGTTAGAATTCCAGCCACTCAACGAAGCCGCCAGCGGCCGTGTGCTCGTGAAGTTCGAGGGAGCCCAGCATACGGGTTCCTTCAAGTTCCGAGGCGCGTATAATCGTTTGGCCCGGATTCCAAAGGAAGCGCGGGTGTCGGGGGTGGTGGCTTGGTCGTCTGGCAATCACGCGCAAGGAGTGGCGGCCGCGGCTAAATTGCTTGGCATCCCGGCGACGATCGTGATGCCGGCCGATGCACCGTCGATTAAGTTGGAGAATACCCGCGCCCTGGGTGCGGAAGTTGTCCTGTACAATCGGTTAGCGGAATCTCGGGAGAAAATCGCCAGGGAGTTAGCGAACACCCGCGGTGCTGTTTTGGTGCCATCATTCGATGATCCCTTCATCATTGCGGGCCAGGGCACAATTGGGCTTGAGATAGTTGATCAAGCCGGTCAGGCCCAGGCGAAGGTGACCCAGATCCTGGTTTGCTGTGGCGGCGGTGGATTGATCGCTGGGATCGCCACAGCCATCAAAGCTTCTGCGCCGGAGATCAATCTGTATGCAGTCGAACCCGCTGGGTTCGACGACACGACACGGTCATTGATTACCGGCCAACGCGAGACGGTCGGACCGAACGCGGCTTCCATTTGCGATGCCTTACTGACGCCTCGCCCCGGGGAACTCACTTTTCCCATCAATCAGCGCCTGTTATCCGGTGGTTTAGTGGTTACCGACGATCAAGTTCGCGCCGCCATGCGGTTTGCTTTCGCAAAAATGAAACTAGTAGTTGAGCCCGGCGGAGCCGTAGCCCTGGCCGCGCTGCTGGCTGGGATTGCACCACCGGCTGGCAAGAATGGCGACACGGTGGTGGTGATATCCGGCTCGAATGTTGATCCGACTTTGTACGCCGAGATAATTGACGGGCGGTAAGCTGGAGGCTTGGGGAGTTCAAGTTTGGTAGGGCGAGGCTCCCGAACTTCCTCAAAGTTCGAGCAAGGCGCTTTGATGCTATGCCGCCATATAGTCGGAAAGGCCGAAGGGCTGCCGAGCCGCGATCGAGCATGTGGCCGTGTCCATCATGAGCTAATCGTTGGCCAAACAAGCAAGGCTAATTCTTATCGGAAACTTGATCCAGCGACGGCACGGCACGGCTCGGCGGGCGTTGTACGCGAAAATACGTTGTAACGTTCGTGCCGTCGTCCGTGAAAGAACTTTAAGAACATACGGGAGCCTCGCCCTACCAGCTTCCTGCGCTACCTTTAACCGCATGAAGACAATCGTGGTCGGGGCAGGGATAGCTGGCGCCAGCGCGGCATTCCATCTTACGGAGCTGGGTGCAGAAGTTGTTATTGTTGATAGCGATGCGGCGGGCCGAGCGACCTACGCGGGGGCGGGTATCATCTGTCCCTGGCTTTCTAAGAATACAGATCAACAATACCAAACCCTCTCCTTCGCGGCTTTCCGATATTACCAACCTCTGCTGACCAGGCTAAAAGCACTTGGTCAAACCGGGATTCAATATGACTTAGTCGGCGGGCTGGCAGTCGCCGAATCACGCGATCAACTCGGTCCGATCGTCCAACGATTAGAAAGACATCTGGAAGAAGGGGTCAAAGAGGTCGGCGATATTCGGGTCCTGGATAAGGGCGGACCAAGAGAATTATTTCCTTACCTCGACCCCAGGGTGGCGGGCATCTACTTAAGTGGCGCCGCTCGTTTGTCGGGAGAATCCATCCGAGACGCTCTCCTCGGAGCTGCCATGAAAGCTGGCGCCCGG
>JAFAZK010000118.1 GCA_019239825.1 Verrucomicrobiota bacterium
TATCTGCTGTCCGATGAAGACGGCCAGATCCAGCTTACCCATTCGATCTCGGCTGGACTCGACTATGCAGCAGTCGGACCTGAGCATAGTTATCTGCACGATATCGGCCGTGTCCATTACGACTATGCCACCGACGATGAGGTGCTAGAAGCGTTCCAAACCGTGGCGAAAACGGAGGGCATTTTACCTGCTCTCGAATCGACGCACGCGCTGGCTTATGTCATCAAGCGTGCCCAGGAAATACCGCCAAACCAAGTTGTGGTGGTCAATCTGTCCGGACGGGGAGATAAGGATGTTGATCAACTTGCGCGGCGTTTAGATCGCCTGACTTGATCTTGTGATTCGTATTCCACGCGAAGTTCCTATCATGGTTCTTCCGAATGCGGTTCTATTCCCGCATTCGCTGCTGCCGCTCCACATTTTTGAAAACCGATATCGGCAGATGTTAAGTCATTGCCTAACCGGTGAACGAATGTTCTCTGTGGCGTCAACCAAAGCCGGGATACGCGAACCTCAAGGAGTTGAAGACTTGCGTTCGGTTGCCGGTATCGGGCTAATCCGCGCATGCGTTGGCAATGAGAACGGCACTTCCAATTTGGTTCTACAAGGCTTAGCCCGGGTTAGAATCGTCGAGTGGACTCAAGAAGAACCTTTCCGGATTGCTGAGATCGAACTAATCGAATCCAGAATGGGGAATGCGATTGAGGCCGATGCTCTGGGCGAGAAGGTCAAAGAGCTCTGCGTCCGGATTCAACAACTGGGGCTGCCCTTGCCCGCGAATCTGCTTGAACAGATGCATCAGATCGATAACCCGGAAGTCCTGGCCGACGTGGTAGGAGCCGCTTTTGTTAATGAATTGGCGCCGCGACAACAACTACTGGAGTCGCAGGACGTCTCCGAACGCTTGCGGCTTCTGATTCAGATTCTGCGGACTCAGGCCGGTTGAAGAACGCCGGGAACGCTGCAATCGGGCTCGGGCTCGTCCTCGTGCTCGAACGGGTTTGGAGCTGCGTTAACAGAGCGCATCCTTGCAAAGCGCATCACTGGTTTCTCTCGGAACGGGAGCAATTTGGGAGGAGCCGACCGCAGTAAAACCAACTGTCGAGCATGAGAACGAGCACCGGCGAGGGCTCCGTTCACGCTCGATCTCGCTGGTTTCTGGCGTTCCCGGCGATCCCGCTCGTTCTCGGCGTTTGCAAAAGGGGTTGTCAATCTTCGACGAATGAATTAATCCTGAGACCGCGTCTATGATCCGTCACCTTTACATTGCGTGCCTGGTTCCGATCAGCGTAGCGCTACTTTCGTGCGGCGAATCGTCTCCCCAACCCCAAAAGGGTAAGTACGGCTACTTGCCTACTCCGACGCCAAAGCCTCTGGTGGCGCCGACCCCAACACCGATTCCGATCCCGGTTGCTACCCCGACCCCGGCACCGGAAGTTAGCAATATGCCGAATCCTGCTGGGACCCCGGCTGCGCCAGAGAATTATCCCTCCGCCACCAAAGTTCCAGGGAAGCCTGGTCGTGTTTACAGCCCCTATGCGCCCAACGCTGGAGAAGTTGACGTTGAAGGATACCCTCCAGGAGCTGAAGTAAAAGATCCGTATACCGGCAAGATTTTCTTGGTGCCGTAGGAATAGGAAACCAGGAACAAAGACTCTTAGTAAAAAGGACGCGCCGTCGCGCGTCCTTTTTTCTTGTTTAGCGGGAGGTACCGGCGGAAAGGCTAACTATGGGATCTCTGAGTTTAGGGGTTGTTGGAACCGGATTGATCGGTGGATCAATAGCTCTGGCTGGAAGTCGAGCCGGCTATCGCGTCACTTTCTACGAGCCGGCTAAATCTCCGGTCGAAACTGTCCTGAGCGGGGCTGTTCGAGCCGGCAGCCTGGATGAACTGGCCGGCTCCAGCGATTTAATCTTTATCGCAACGCCGATTTCTTCGATCGCATCTGTGGCCGACCATTTGGCGCCATGCGTAAAAGCCAGCACGATTGTTTCCGACGTCGCCAGCGTCAAAGGCCCGGTTTTCAATCATCTTTCTGAAATACTTAAGGACCGATGTTTCTATATACCGAGCCATCCCATGGCCGGTTCCGAGAAATCGGGGCTGGAAGCCGCCCGGGTAAATCTGTTTGAGAATGCAGTCACCATCATTTCTCCTGACCTTTGCCCGGATAAGGTAGTGCTGGAACGTCTGACGAAGTTCTGGCGAGAAGTCGGCAGCATCCCGTTGTTCCTTGATGTGCCTACCCATGATCGCTTAATGGCGGCAGTCAGCCATCTACCTCATTTATTGGCCGCAATCCTGATGATGCATGTTGTGAAATTTGCCCCCGATGGTCTCGCCTGTGTCGGGAACGGCTTTAGAGACTCCACCCGAATCGCAGCCGGTTCACCCGAGCTTTGGAAAGAGATCCTTCTTGCTAATCGGAGCGATCTGCTTACCAATCTCTATCGTTTTCGAGACACGCTCAACGAGACGATTGACGTCTTGGAGGCGAGTGATGTGAAAAGCTTGCAAGCTTTTCTAGATGCGGCGAAGAGAAGCCGCGACAATTTGATTGGTTAGAACATTTTATGGCCGAATTACGTGTTGCTCGGGCTCCACATATCGCATCGGAGATTGTAGTACCAGGAGACAAGAGTATCTCCCATCGAGCTGTTATTTTGGCTTCGCTCTCGAACGGAACCTGCAAAATCGAGGGCTTCCTGCCGAGTCACGATTGCCGATGCACGGTAGAAGCGATGCGAACGCTCGGTATCGGGATCGAGCAACCCAATGATACGACATTGTTCGTTCATGGCCAGAGAGGTCATTTCCGGGCTCCAACCGGCCCTATCGATTGCGGAAATTCTGGCACTCTCATGCGGCTGCTTTGCGGGCTCTTAGCCAACCAGCCATTCGAGTCTGAACTGATCGGCGATGCTTCCCTTTCTTCTCGTCCGATGAACCGAGTGATTGAGCCGCTCGCCAAGATGGGTGCGGTAATTGAAGCAACTGGACCGAAAGGTACCGCACCGCTCAAAATCAAGGGCCGGAAATTGGAGCCTATCCGGTACGATCTGCCCGTAGCCAGCGCGCAAGTAAAGAGCGCGATTCTGTTGGCTGGGCTGCAAACTCCCGGCAAAACTACGGTCGTGGAACCAGTCCCTTTGCGCGACCACACCGAGCGAATGATGGATTACTTTCTGATCCGGACTATCCGGGAACAGGTTAATTCTGCTTACTCGGTTTCGATCTATGGAGAACAGATACCCGAATCCCGCGACTTTATCGTTCCGGGCGATATTTCCAGTGCTGCCTTTTGGATGGTTGCTGCTGCCGCGCAAGAAGGATCAAGTTTGTTGATTCGAGGCATTGGCCTAAACGAGACGCGTACGGGAATTTTATCGGTCTTGCTTAGAATGGGGGCACATGTTCGAGAAGTTGTGCAGGATACCGAGCACGGAGAGCCTCATGGTGAAATCCGGATCGACGGGACGCGATTGCACGGAACCGTGATTGCAGGGAACGAGATTCCAAATGTTATCGATGAGATCCCGATTTTGGCGGTGGCCGCCTCGTTAGCTCAAGGGAAGACTTTGATCCGGGATGCGCACGAGCTCCGGGTTAAAGAAACGGATCGGTTAGCTGCTATTGCGGCAAATCTTACGGCCATGGGAGTTGACGTGGTAGAATTCCAAGATGGTTTGGAAATCAATGGAGGAGCTCCTCTAATGAGCGGGCGGTTAAAGAGCTTTGGTGATCATCGCATCGCCATGGCCTTTGCCGTAGCCGGGCTTTTCGCCGATGGCGAAACCGTGATCGAAGATGCGGAATGCATCCACACATCGTACCCTGGGTTCGAAAATCACTTGAATGATTTGCTGTTCCCTAATGATGATCGCCCAACTCCCGTCATCAACCCGGCTGGAGCACTAGACAAACATTGAATGAACTATCCGCATTCTCGGTCATCGCGATTGATGGTCCGGCTGCATCCGGCAAAAGCACGGTTGCACGACAACTCGCTCAATTTCTGGGCTTCTCTTTTGTAAATAGTGGCGCCATGTATCGGGCGGTGGCCTGGCTGGCCCACCTCCGCAAACTAAATCCGAGCGACAATGCCGCGGTCTCTAAACAGCTGGGCACAGTTTCCTTCCAATTCGGCATTGCTAACAAAGAATCGTTCATCTTGATCGATGGCGAAAAACCGGACCAACATCTAAAGGAAGAGGTGGTCAATCGAACGGTCTCCACTATTTCCGCCATCCCTGAGATTCGCGCTTTCCTTTTGCCGCATTTGCGAGGCTTTGCTCGGCTGGACAATATTGTCATGGAAGGGCGCGACATTGGCTCGACGGTTTTCCCGGAAACACCGTTTAAGTTTTATATCGATGCTGCGCCGGAAGTAAGAGCGCGCCGGCGTGCTGCTCAAGGCTTGAAGGATAACCTGGCCCACCGGGATCGGGCAGATTCTTCCCGGCGTTCGTCACCGCTGGTGATCGCGGACGATGCCGAGGTGATTGACAGCTCGAGCCTGTCGATTGCTGGTGTAATCGACGAGGTCGTAGCCAAACTAAGCCAAAAAGGGCTGGCGGTAGCTTCGAGAAACGACCGATGACGCCCATCTATCGTTTGGGATACACGATTAGTAAAGTCGTTGCCAAATTAGGGTTTCGCCTGCGAACCTACGGGCAGGAAAACTTGATCGAGGATGGTCCCGCCATTTTGGCATCGAACCATGCCAGTTACCTGGATCCTCCATTGGTGGGCGTGTGTTGCCGCAAAGATGTCTATTTCTTGGCTCGAAAGAGTCTCTTTGAGAGGCCGGTAATGGGTCCTATTATCGCCCAGCTTAATACTGTTCCTGTCGATCGCGACCGAGGCGATGTCGGTGCGATTAGAGCCATGATCAAACTTTTGAAGTCCGGGAATCGGGTGCTGGTTTTCCCCGAAGGGACCCGGTCAAAGGATGGTAATCTCCAACCCGCCAGAGCAGGAGTCGGTCTTCTCATCGCTAAATCGCTGGCGCCGGTGGTGCCCGTAAGAGTCTTTGGATCATACGCTGCATTGCCTCGATCCGGCGGCATTCGGTTTGTCCCGATTACCGTCGTCATCGGTAAGCCCTTGTTTTTCACAAAGCAGGATCTAGGGACCGATGAACGTGCTGCTTACCAAGTCTTAAGCGATCGCGTCATGGCGGCTATTGCAGCCCTGGAAATGCCAGCACGCTAGGGACAAGCCCCGCTCGTCCGGATTACGTTGCTAACTAAGGGAAGCTCGGATTAGCCTTCGGAGTTTTCCGTTCCCGGGCGCTCCCGGCGTTTAATGATTAGCAGTGGCCCGCCGCTGAATCGTGATGCGTTTAATGCGCGCGTCGTCGGTTGGGCTAAAACTCATCAACTCAGGATCGTCCTTGAGAGTGTTATGAACGATCCGGCGATCATAGGAATTCATTGGCTCCAGTTTGACCGGGCGTCCAGTTAACCTGACTGTCTCGGCGATCTGGCGTATGCGTTGCCGAAGCTTGTCGTCCCGCATCGCGCGCCAATGACCAATGTCCACCTGCACCCGCGGGGCATTCCTATCCGTTGATTGCAAGATGCGGTTTAGTAAAAACTGCAGATCTTCCAAGGTCTCACCGTTATGGCCAATCAGCGCGTCCGCTTCGGCCGTGAAAACCTGAAGCTGAATCCCGCTTTCCGTTTCGATCTCTTGGATCTCCGCGACGAAGCCTAGATGACCTAACATTGTGTCTAGGATCTCTTTAGCTTCCATAACGGGATCGCGGGAACCCTTTAATTAACGGTAACTCTTCTTTTTCGCAACTGCGGGGGCTTTGACCGGCTTAGGCAAATCGGGGGCGGTTTGCTTCATGGTCAGATAAGTTTGGACGATAGTGAACAGGTTCGACGCGGTGTAATAGAGCGATAACGCCGCAGCAAAATTATAGCAGATGAATAGGAAAACGATCGGCATGACCAACAAGATGCGCTGCTGCGACGCATCTCCTGTCTTTGGAGTAATCTGTAGCTGCCAAACCTGCGTTGCTGCCGATACCAAAGGAATAATGTTGAGAGGGAAACCAAAAATGTGAGCAACCGTGTCAGGCTGTGACAGGTCTCTAACCCACAAAAAAGAACTGTCTCTTAACTCAACGGCTGACCCCAGCATCTGATAGAAAGCAAAGAAGATCGGGATCTGGATAAGCATCGGCAAGCAACCGGCGAGAGGATTGATCTTGTACTCCTTGTACAATTTCATCATCTCTTGATTCATCCGCTGCTGGTCATCCTTGTATTTGGCCTTCAGCTCATTGATCAGCGGCGACAGTTTGGCCATCTTCCGCATGCTCTTCATGGAGACATTCTGGATCGGCCAAACTGCTCCCCGGATAATCATCGTCATGAGAAGGATCGACAGCCCGTAGCTACCTACGAAGGCGTGGATCGTGTTCATCATGATCAAGAGTCCCGTGCTGATCGGTCCGAACGGCAGTCCAAAATTCAGTACGGCAGTGAGATCGTCGTCTAGCTTTGACAGGCGGCCGTATTCCTTCGGCCCCGAATAAACCACAAATTCTTTACTCTTGGTTTCGCCCGGCTGCAGGTTGAAGCCCGGGAATCCGAGAGCGCCGTCGATCCTCCAAGCCGGCCTTTGGCTGGGATCGTCGGAGAGGGGATAGCGTTTTGCCCAAACCTGGCCAGCGCTTTTGTCCTTAGATTGCAGAATGGTGGTGAAGTATTGATCGGATACTGCGGCCCAGGAAATCTGGTCGCCCGTCTCAGAATAAATGTCGTGCCCGCCGGAGGTTTGGAAAAAGAGAAAGCTGGATGGACCAAACCAGTCGACACTAACGTTTTGGTATTTACTCTCATGATCCCAACCGAACGTGGTATAGGTTGAGCGATCGTTACCGTGGATTGCCTGAGCGGCGCCGGTATTTACAAAGAAACCGGGAACGTCCACAGCGGCGCCGCCGGTATTCTTAAACTCGATGGCCAATTTAACCTGAAACGGATCCGGAAGACCGGCTGACTTCCCGGCGGTATAGGTCTTAGTTACCTGGATATTGTTGCCTAAGTCCTTGGTTAAGGTGACCGAATTGTTCTCTTGATCGTCTTTCAGCGCATATCCAGAATCTCGCCAATCGCTTGGATTTCTGGTGATCGCGCCGATCGCCGGAGCGCGATCGCTACTCAGGATTACTGGCTGGTCATCCTCGGCTTTGTAGTGCTGCAGCTCGATCTGCGTCAAACCGCCTCGCAGATTGGAGAAATCCAGTTTAGCGACGTCGCTCTTCAAGCTGGCGGTCTGTTCCGGGACTTCGGGTTGGGCCGGAGTTGGGGACGACTGCGCCGTCAGCCCCAGCGGGGTCGCGCTTGGCGTGGCCGAAGCTTGGGGCGGCGTGATTGGCTGATTGGCATAAGCCTCGGCTCGAACTCTAGCCGCTTCTTGTTGCTGCCAGTAAATTGTCAGGATTAAGCCGATGGCGGCTACCGGAACCACAATCCAAGTAAGGCGATCGCGGGGCATGCTCATTAGTTAGAAGGTTTTGACTGTCGGGCGGGGACGGGATCGTAACCGGATCCTCCCCAGGGGTGACAACGCAGGATGCGCTTGGTTCCGAGCCAGAAGCCGATTAAGAAACCGTGCGTCTCGACGGCTTGGACGAAATATTCCGAGCAGGTCGGTACGAACCTGCAGCCGGAGCCACCGGCTAGCGTTGCCAGAACAGGAGAAAGCGTAAATTTGTAGATCTTCAATAAGAACCTTAATACGGGCACCATGAGCGACTTCCTCCAGCGAGTCCAATGACCAGGTGGCCATGTCTAAGACCGCGCTAAAATAGAAGCGCGCTCCGCTAACCGCAACCAATCTCGCTCTAGGTCGTGGAAGCTAGCAGAGGCCGCTGATGGGCGCGCAATCGTGACCAGCCAGACGCCCGATATTAGGTCAAATTGGTGCAATCTGAAAACCTCTCTAATCCGTCTTCGTATTCGGTTGCGGACCACTGCCATTCCAACCTTTCGCGTAGTAACGATACCTACTCGCGCGCGAGTCGCCTCGGGCTGAGCTAGAACGCCGAGCACCAAGTGGCGGCCGGTCCAGGACTTTCCGGCCTGTTTAACCAACTTAAACTCTGCTGTATGCGAGAGTCGAGAAGCTCGGGGAAACCGGTAACGTTCCCGCTTCTCATCCGACATAACTTGTCCCGCCTTAAGCGGAGTTATCTCAAGCCTGGGTGTGCCGGGCGTAATGGTTGTCAGTCCCGACCGGGAGCAAGCGTTTCCGGCCTCGTTGACGGCGCCGGGCCAGCGTCGCACGGCCGCCCCTTGTTTTCATCCGAGCCCGAAAACCATGCTGACGCTTCCGGGTGCGCTTGGAAGGTTGATAAGTTCTTTTCATAAAAGCGGATCCTGGATCGTCGCGAGTCGGGTAGGATAGTCAGAGAGGACCGGATGTCAACGAACCGTTAACGTTTGGCGTTCGAGGTTCGGCGCTTGGCGTTCGGGGTTTAGCAGTTGTGCCGTTTGCGGGACACGCTTACGGTTTCGGCTTTCTCGCTTCTAGTCTATTAGTCAACCATCTGAATTTACCTGTATCGTAGGACAAACCGAACAGCCAACGCCAGTGAACCGCGCCGAACGCCAAATTCCAAACCCCGAACGCCAAACGTTAACGTGAACGCTCAGACCGTCATCGAACAGATTAAACAAGGGGGGACGCAACTGATCAGCGAACAGGAGTTGCTCCAGAAATTGGGTGAGAATCGGCCGCTGAGGGTGAAACTCGGAGTAGATCCAACCGCTCCCGACCTGCATTTGGGCCACTCGGTGGCGTTGGCGAAGATGCGCCAGTTCCAAGACCTGGGCCATCTGGGGGTGCTCTTAATCGGAAATTTTACCAGCATGGTAGGGGATCCGAGCGGGCGATCGACAACCCGACCGGTGCTGACTGCCGAAGACGTCGCTGCCAACGCCGAGACTTACCGAAGTCAGGCCTTCAAAATCCTCGATCCGGATCGGACTGAGATCGTCTGGAATGCTGACTGGCTGGGCAAGATGACGTGCCTCGATGTGATCCGTCTCAATAGCCGGGTGACGCTGCAACAAATGCTCCAACGGGATGATTTCCGGCGCCGGATTGATGAAGGCACTGCGGTTTTTCTGCACGAGTTGCAGTATCCGGTCCTACAAGGCTGGGATTCAGTGATGATTCGAGCTGACGTTGAACTCGGTGCGACTGAACAATTGTTCAATATCATGGTCGGCCGATCACTGCAGAAAGAGCATGGACAACCCCAGCAAGTGGCCTGTTTATTGCCGATCCTTGAAGGGCTCGATGGAGTCCAAAAGATGAGCAAAAGCCTGGGGAACTATATAGGTCTCACCGAATCGCCGGAAGCGATGTTCGGCAAAGTTATGAGCATTTCAGACGAATTGATGGGCCGCTATTATCAGGTCCTGTTCAACGAATCCCCGCCTCGCGGTCATCCGATGGAAGCCAAGAAAGCTCTGGCGTCCCGGATCGTGAGTCGTTACCACGATGCTACGGCCGCGAAAACGGCCTTGGACGAATTCGAACGCCGGTTCGGCAAACGAGACCTGGAATCGGCTAACTTACCCGAGGTACCGGTGGGCTCTCTTGGGAATGATCTGATTTCGGCTATCGTCACCGCCTATGAGGTCGCGTTTAAATTGAGCCGTTCCCGGAGCGATGTCCGCCGTCTTATCGAACAAGGCAGCGTCCAATGGCGCGGCGAAAAGCTGACCAATCCCAAAGAATGTCCGGCGTTCCAGCCCGGCGAAGTCCTCAAACTGGATAAAACCCGCGCCGTTCGGTTGGTGTAGGTAGGGCGCGGGACAGAGTAGACCAATTGATCCGTCGACCAAGTCCACTACGTCTGCTCCGTCCACTGTGACCGGTCTCCCCTGTTCACGGCGTTTCCGCTTGGTTCCGCTCGTTCTCGCTCGTTTCTTTGAGTAGCTCCTCCACCGATCGTCGCTTCCGTAGCCGGAGCCAGTTATTCCAGGTTTTCCGGAAACTGTCCCGGATCGAGAGGTAGTTCTGGCTCAGATCATTTTCTTTGCTGATTTGTTCCAGAACACCGGCTACCGAAAAATTCTCGGTCCGGAAGGTCGTAAACGCGGTGCCGATGGCCGCGAAATGGTGGGCATCACTGGCGGCAGTCATGGGAAGCCCGCGCCGCACCGCATAATCATAAGCCATCCGGTTATACCGTTTTAAAGTAGTGGCGGCGTTGAAAACTTCGATGGCATCGATCGGGAGAGTGTTAAGGACGTTTTCTCGAATTCCAGCCCGGAATAGGTCATACGGGTGAGGAGGGATGGCTTTCCCGCCGGCCTGGTGAATCAAATGGCAAACCTCTATAGCGGGACGCCCCTTCAGATCGGGAAGCACAGCCCCAATGCAGAGCAAATGCCCCTCGGCGGTAGTCACTTCAACCCCAGGGATGATTAGAAAATCGTTTACCGGCAAACCGTCGGGACGCATCAGCCCCCGATCGGTCAGGTACTTTACGGCGTCGCAGGTGTTATGGTCTGTAATCACAAATCCACTCAGGCCTTTAGCGCGAGCGGCCTCAATGAGTTGCTCCGGACTACTCACGCCGTCTCCGGAAAAAAACGAGTGGCAATGCAGGTCAATCTTCAGAGGCATGCGGCGATTAAGTAAGCTCGAAAACAAAAGTGTGCTACAGCTAAGAGATGACGCAAGCTCAAGGAGTCCGAGCTCGATCGGACGTACCGAGATCGATGCATCGCTCTTCCGTTGCATTTAAGGAATGGGCCCTCGTCTGCGCCTCAATGCTTCGCGGTGAGACCAGCCTCATTTTTCGAAAAGGAGGTATTGCGGAAGGACGTGAGGGATTCCGGTTCCAGCACGAGCGCTTCTTTCTTTTTCCCACTTTTTTTCATGAACAGGCCGAGCGTCTGCGAATTGATGTCCCCATGCTCGAACCAGAACCGGGCCTAGTGAGCTTTTCCGCTTACGTTCATGTAGAGTTCACCCGTTGGATCGAAGATTTGAGCCTGTTACAACCGCTTTCCGATCTCCACGTTTTGAAACCGGAGGTATTGGAACAGCGATTCGCCTATGCTGACCCCAAAGGTCTTCACCTGGCCATGATCCGGGTATTCGGTGTCATACCGGTTTGGAGTCTGGCGTTTCAGAAATCCTTTGGAGGTTGTCGTTCCTGGGTTGAGTTACCGGAAGCACCGGCGGAGCTTCGGTTTACCCCCGTTATTCAGGACGGCGAACACGCCGCGCGGGTGCAGCGCGTCCGGGAGGCGTTAGGTGACTAGTGATTGGTAAGCAAACAAGGTTTTGGTTTACCCGGCAGAGGATAGGGTGAAGTCACCCCAATAATCTGGGTCATCACCGTCCCCCCAATCACTAATCACTCGGCAAACCCCTACAGCTCTACGAGCTGAATCCGATTCATGGTTGACGCCAGTCGGTTCTGAACGCGTTTAATCTCGGGGGAACTCGAAAATTTGGTCAGGTCGCTCTTCAAGGCGTCGAACGTGCCTTTAGAGTCTTGGATCTTTTTCCTGAGGTCGGTCATGAAGTCTTCGATGTTCTTCTTGGCTTCGGCGTCATTGTCCATGCTCTTCATAACATCCGACCCCTGATATTTCTCTCGTACATCATTGTACTCATCGACGAACCGATTAGCTTCGTCGCAAAACTTGTCTGCCGCCTTCACCACATCTTCATCATTATTGGCGCTCTTAATGGAGTTCTCCAGAGCCTGCATGGCGTTTATGTAGATGTCCCAAGGCTTCTTGTAGGCATCTAAAACCGCTTTCTGGTCGGCGTCCAGGGCGTACCCAGGTCGCAGGAGTAGAAGCCCGAGACCGGCTGAGAGAATAAACTTCCGAAGACTTTGCATAGACGATTAGGCGGATAGAGACCGAAAACTGAGGGAGAGGTTACGTCAGATCAAACGAATTTGAGTGGCATTATTTAGCCCTGTGCACCAGCAGCAAGTAATTCGCAACTACCGCCAGGGTGGAAGAACTAGTCACATCGTCTCCGGAACGTGCCCAGAATTGCGTTGATGATCCACCGTCCAAATTAAGCGCAGAAACCACCGAGGCGCGCCCGAGCAGATCCGGCACTGCCAATATCTGGCCCATTTCCGCCAGAGTTACCGACCGGCATATCCCAAACCCGCAAACCGAATTGCCGGCTGTGAAAACGAATGTTCGAGGGGCGCTCCTCTGGTTATTGAGTCCGATCACCGCTTTGCTATCTTCCAGCAGAAAAGGGCCGCACTGAATGGCTTCAGTTACATTTTTTATCCTGGCGAATCGTGAGCTCCGGACCAAGCCAGGTTTCCCCTCCCGGACGAAAAATACGCCCGACAAAAGTTTGGCCGTCTCAAGCTTGTGGATGGTTTGGTTATCGCTGATCAACAAGCCGACTGGGGTCCCGTCAGGTTGAAAATATCCGCCATTGACTCCCGCCACCGCATCCGTTGCTTTCGCTGCATCCGTGACTGACGGGTAGCGCCATCCGGCATTACTGACGACGCGGATTCCGAACGTGTTGGGATGAAAAACGATGAGAATCAGGTTCGCCGTCGAGGTGCCGTCGGTGACCTTTTCCCTGAAAGGGACACCGTCCGCCGGTTCAGAAGCCGGCCGATCAACTATGCGCCATTCGGCGAACAAGCTCGCTGGCAGAAAACAGAGGAGTGCGCAGAACCATCGCATCGCGGGCACTTGTAGCCGGACCTCGTGCGACGGTCCAGTCCGAAGCATCGGCAGATCGATATCGTCCTCTTCGTTTGGGACTGAACGACTGCAACGCGAAGTTACTGATTCATATTAGTCCCATAGGTCCTATGAGTCCCATTCTTGCACGCTCTATCAGCTGCCACTCGCGCGGTGACGTCACCGCACCGAACACCCAAATCGGAGACGAGAACGACAAGAGTACGAGGACCAACCGCCACAACCGCCAACCGCCAACCGCCAAACGCTACCCCTTCACCCCTGTCGCGAAAACAGTTTGGAAATAAGGGCTCTCTGTCTCTCGGGATACGATGCGAACATCGGTCTCGACAAACCTTGCTTCCTTCAGAAAGCGTAGCAATTCTACCTCGCTGAAGCCTAGCCAAACATCCGCGTAAAGGTCTCTAGCTTGCTCAAAGCCATGAGCGAGAAGGTCGAGGATCAATATCCGGCCCGATTTCCGCAGGATCCGGTGGGCCGCCTCGACTGCTCGGAGAGGGTCAATCGCGTGGTGCAGGGCTTGACTAAGAATAACCAGATCGACACTGCCGGGATCGATCGGCGGACTTTGAATGTCGCCTAATCGAAACTCCAAATTCTTGAGACCGTGCTCCTCCGCCAGTTGAGAGCCGAATTCGACCATTTTTTCCGACAGATCGACGGCAATTACGCGCTTCGCGCGACGCGCCAATAGCTGGGATAACGTGCCTTCTCCTGCTCCCAGATCGGCGATCTCCACCTCCGGGATCAAGGTCAATAAGAGATGCGACAACGCTTGCCACGAGCGCCCGGGACAATAGCTGCGCCCGAACTTGCCCGCGAGACGATTGAAATATTCGCGAGACTGGTCGTGGCGCCGGGCCAAGACGTGGGCTCGGGTCCGTTCATCTGCTTGTGCTTCCGGTAAGTCTTTAATCGCTAAAGACACCAGGCGCTTAAGGTCGTCGACTGGAATTGAGCCGTTTGACCCCCAAGCATAATAAATATTTTTGCCAACCCGGCGGTCCTGGACCAAGCCGGCCCGCTTTAACTGAGCGAGATGCGTCGAGATACGGGACTGGCCCATACTGAGAACTTCTTGGATCTCGGCCACGGACAGTTCATCGGGCTCGATCAGGTGAAGTAATCGGGCTCGAACTGGGTCCGAAAGGACTTTAAGTGAATTCAGCGTTGACGACATCAGATTTACTGGGATATATCAGGATATCATGATTGGTCAATATACACCAGTCCAGCACGCTCTAAACTGCTTGGGGATTTAATCGTAGTAATCAAGGCTATGGCGCATCGATATATCTTTTCCTCGGAATCCGTGACCGAAGGTCATCCGGACAAAGTCTGCGACACCATTTCAGATCGCATCCTGGACGCATGCTTGGCTCAGGACTCTCAAAGCCGGGTCGCTTGTGAAACGCTGGCCAAGGGTAACCTCGTCGTGATCGCTGGCGAGATCACGACCAATGCAAAGTTTGATTATATCGAGGAGGTTCGCTCCGCGATTCGCGGAATCGGCTATGTCCACGAAGAGTCGCTTTTCCAGGCTGACACCTGTCTCGTGGTACAGGCTCTTAGTCGCCAATCGCGTGACATCGCACAAGGAGTCGACGCCAAAGCCGCCGAAGGCAAAGAGACCGACGAACAGGGCGCGGGAGACCAAGGTCTTATGTTCGGCTTTGCCGTTCGTGAGACGCCTGAATTGATGCCGGCGCCGATTCAACTCAGCCATAAATTGGGGCGCGAGTTAACGCGTGTGCGAAAATCCGGGGAGTTACCCTGGTTGCGGCCCGACGCAAAGACCCAGGTTTCCGTGGAGTATGAAGGACATACTCCGATCAGGGTTACTGCAGTCGTTATCTCGACCCAACACTCGCCCGACGTCAAACATAAAGAGATCCGGGAAACTCTGATTGAACGCGTGATTGGTAAGATCCTGCCGGCTGAACTCATCGATGCCGAAACGCGCTATCTGATAAACCCGACGGGACGATTTGTTATCGGTGGTCCGGAAGGCGACTCCGGATTAACGGGCAGAAAAATCATCGTTGATAGTTACGGCGGTATGGGTCGTCACGGTGGTGGCGCCTTCTCCGGCAAAGATCCTTCGAAGGTCGATCGTTCCGCGGCTTACATGGGTCGCTACGTGGCCAAGAACATAGTCGCCGCCGGTTTGGCGGATCGGTGCGAAATCCAATTCGCCTACGCTATTGGCTATCCGGATCCGGTTAGCATCTGTGTCAACACCTTCGGCACCTCTAAGGTTGACGAAACCAAGATCGAGGACGCCGTAAAGCAAGTGTTCAACTTCAAACCGGCCGCGATTATTAAACAACTCGATCTCTTGCGGCCGATTTACAGCCAGACCACCAATTACGGCCATTTTGGCCGGGAAGATGATTTAAATGCCTTAACCTGGGAGCGCACGGACAAAGCAGAAGCTCTCCGGAATCTTGTTTCCTAAACCTGGCGTTCGAAAGCCGCCGCTATCAAACTATTCATGAGCAGCATCATTACTCCAACGACAATCGACTATAAGGTCGCTGACATTTCTTTGGCCGACTTCGGTCGCAAAGAAATTACTATCGCCGAAAAAGAAATGCCGGGTTTGATGGCGATCCGGAACAAATATTCCGAAGCTAAGCCACTGGCCGGAGTCCGGATTACCGGCTCTCTGCACATGACCATCCAAACGGCGGTGCTGATCGAGACGTTGCGCGATCTCGGCGCGTCGGTGCGCTGGGCGAGCTGCAACATTTTTTCGACCCAAGATCATGCGGCTGCGGCTATCGCCAAAGCCGGTGTGCCGGTGTTCGCTTGGAAAGGTGAAAGCCTCGAGGAGTATTGGTGGTGCACAAACCAGGCGATCTCATTTCCGAACGGTAAGGGACCGCAGTTGGTGGTCGATGATGGCGGCGACGTTACTCTGCTCCTGCACAAAGGATACGAATTGGAAGAAGGCAGCGACTGGGTAAACACGCCTTCATCCAGCCACGAAGAGAAGGTTATTAAGGATCTACTCAAAGAGATTCATTCCGAGAACCCCTATCGTTGGCATGAACTGGTCAAAGAATGGCGCGGTGTCTCCGAAGAAACGACCACTGGTGTCCATCGACTCTACAAGTTGCAGGAAACCGGTAAGCTGTTAGTGCCGGCCTTCAACGTGAATGACTCGGTAACCAAGTCGAAGTTTGATAATCTGTATGGGTGCCGCCATTCGCTGGTGGATGGGATTAACCGTGCGCTCGACGTGATGCTGGCCGGTAAGATTGCAGTGGTCTGCGGTTACGGTGATGTCGGCAAAGGTTGTGCCCAATCGCTGCGCGGTCAGGGTGCGCGCGTGATTGTTACCGAGATCGATCCGATCAATGCGTTACAAGCCGCGATGGAAGGTTATGAAGTCACCACGATCGAGGACACCTTAGGGCGTGGCGATGTTTATGTCACCACCACGGGGAACTGCGATGTTATCACCGTGGATCACATCGCCAAAATGAAAGACCAAGCCGTGGTTTGTAATATCGGCCATTTCGATAACGAGATTCAGGTCGACAAGCTCAAGGCTTTTCCAGGGATCCAAACCACCAACATCAAGCCACAGGTAGACAAATTCCGGTTCCCGGACGGGCACGAAATTTACCTGTTGGCTGAAGGCCGTCTAGTAAACTTGGGCTGCGCCACCGGGCATCCCTCGTTCGTGATGAGCAATTCGTTCTCAAATCAGGTTCTGGCTCAGATCGATCTGTGGGCGAACAAGGATACCAACACCGCGAAAGTGTATATCCTGCCCAAGAAACTCGACGAAGAAGTCGCCCGCCTTCACCTCGAGAAGATCGGAGTTAAGCTCACCGAGTTGACCGAAAAACAGGCAGAATACATCGGCGTCCCCGTAGATGGCCCCTATAAGCCAGAATACTACCGGTACTAATCAGTTATAGGTTGTAGGTTTTAGGTTCAAAGCTTTAGGTTGTTGCGGCTAGCCGTTACCAGTTATCGGCTAGCCGCTTTTCTTTCGGCGTCTGTCATATAAGTCCTATCGGTCCTATAGGTCCTATCCGTTAAAGAAACCCAGCGCACGTCTGGTCTCCCGCCCCCAACCGCGCCCAACGCCTACTACCTTGCCCCCAACTCTTCACCCCCGGCCTTCAGCCGATACCGGGAAAAGGAGATGAATCCCGCCAGGCACGCCAGCCCGGCGACAATTGCTGTCCAACGTAATCCAACCGGTCCTAACGCCCCTTGAATTTGGGCAAAAAAGACGACGGAGAGACCAATCATTGACTTCTGCAGGATCGCTTGGACACCGAAATAGATTGCTTCCCTGCGGGTGCCGGTACGTCCGGCATCGGCGTCAATAACGTCTGCTAGCAAGGCAAAAGCTAACACCCCGAAACCGGCCACCGGTAACCCAGCCAGACCGCACACAATTTGGGCGCAAACCAGCGGAGATAAAGGGAGGCCTAACTGATCTGACCATCCGAAAAGGCAGAAAACAATCCCAGAAAGAGCAAATACCAACATCAGCGAGGCAAACTTTCCGACCCTTTTCGCCAGCCAATTAAAAAAGAAGAATCCCACCAGATTTGTGGCGATGAAAGGCAGCATCAACCAGGTCACCGCCGCGTCAGATAGGTCTAGCCGCACTTCGACCCACCTGGGTACCAGCATCAATAATAGGTTCAGTGCGAACCAATAAAAGGAAGTGCCGATCAATAATGGTAGGAAATCCTTATTAGTAAGGACCTCCCACATCCATCGAAACAGGCCGATTAGTGATCCCTTGGTCTTTTCGGAGGATGGATGTTCCCGGATAAAAAACGTGACCGGATAAAACGAGATCAAGACCGCCAGCGCTAACACCAGTCCCAGGGCTGGGTAACCAAATTG
Source organism: Verrucomicrobiota bacterium (assembly GCA_019239825.1). GTDB lineage: Bacteria > Verrucomicrobiota > Verrucomicrobiia > Chthoniobacterales > JAFAMB01 > JAFAVN01. The sequence goes on from JAFAZK010000118.1 coordinate 17,626, forward strand.
CTGAATGATCAAGCCGGACAAGGCGAATACCAGGGTTCCCACCAATGTGGCCACACCTTGGCCGGTGGTGAGATTCAATCTTTCGCGAGGTGAATTACCGATCTCCGGTAGCAGCGCGAGATAAGGTGTAACCACCAAACCGTAAAATAAGAAGTAACCCTGACAAACCGCTGCCGCGTAAAGGATCCGCATCGACTCAGGCGCTTTTTCGGGAGGGCACCAGAGCAAGAAGCACACAATGGCTAACGGCAAGGTAGCGAAAACCAAAAAGGGAATCCGCCGTCCCCAACGTGTATAACTGATATCAGTCCAGTACGCGATGAACGGGTCCGATATTCCATCGGTTAACCGTCCGGCCAACAAGATCAACGAAAACGCGGCAGTGGTCACGATCCCGCCGATCACGAACCTCTCATAGAGCCATTGCGAGAGGACCAGATTGGTAAGATTCATGGCAAACCCGCCCGAAACGTAGACGAGGAACTGAAAGCTGGAGAGAGGAGGCCTTCGATTAGCGTCGAGCGACATGTATGGCGGTGGTTGCGCGGTATTCTGCCCGAGGCGGGTTGGGGGATCAAGGAGTTCGAGGAGGGCTTTAGCCCTGCGGTTATGCGTGGCGCGAGATTCGCCGCTTCGCGACAAAAACCACCTCGCTAGCGAGGCAACGCTACACGGGCCGCGACCCGTTCTCTCACCGCGCCTTACCGATCCTGTTCCATTCGCATCACCGCCTCATGAGCAAGCTTCACCTGATCGATGAGCGCATTGAGGTAAAATGGAATCCACAAATTATTGGTACCCTTGTCTGGCGCGCCGTCCTCGTGCTTATCTTCCCAACCATTCAATAGCGCGAAATCTTTCGGCAACGGCGTTGGTGGTTGGCCGCTTTGCAGGCTCGCCCCGAGCTTATCCAGATCGTCGGCTAGTTCACGAGCAACTGGCTGCACAGTCGCGGAGCGAATCTGGTCAAGTTTTTCCTTCGGCAAATGCGCCATTGCCGACAGCGAATAGAAAATATCCCGGCAAAAGTTAATGGTCGCCAACACTGGCTCAACATCACCGCGCAGGTGAGGTGGCTCGCTCAGCAATCGCTGGCCTGCGTTCATCCCGTTGGCGACCGCCAAGCCGCTTCTTTTCCTCATTTCTGTGACCGAAAGTCGTTCTTTGCCCAATGCGAAAAGGGCCTGCAGGAACAGGGACGTGGTTAAATAAGCGTCGGCCAGCTGGCTTGGCAATTTGCTGCGCTCCCACAACGGAAAAAGAAGGTAGCCCGCAACGATCGCCAGCCCACCGCCAATGATAGTGTGCAGAATCCTCAAGAAACTGTCGGTGACGGTGCCGGGGTGGGCCAGATCGAGTATCACCATGATCATGGCGGTTAGCGCCAAGGAAAACGCCACATAGTTTGACCACCTGAGCGTAAGCGTTGCGAATGAGAGCAGAGCCAGAAGTCCCAGTAACCACCAGGTATCGTTGATTAACCACAGAAACAGCGCCGCTAGGAGTGCGCCGGCAACGGTCCCGGTTATCCGTTGCACGGCCCGGTGAAGGGTTCCGCCGAAATTCGGCTTTAAGACCACCACAACGGTCATCGGGATCCAATAACCGCGAGTCACATGAAATGCAGACGCGAGAACCCCAGCGATGGCTGACGCCGCCGCAAGCCGGAGGGCGTGACGAAATGTACTCGATTGAAAGGAGAGATTGTTCCGCAGCTCCGTGATGAAGCTTGATCGCTCCAGTTTTGGGCGAGCAGGTTCCTGTGCCCGATGCGGCGGGTTGGCTTCTCCTGTTTTCAGTTCGCCAGTCGTTTCAGCCAGCCAATTAAATTCTCTAGCCAGCAATTCGACGGTTCTCCTCAGCTCTTGCCGGGTGAAATCGTATTTGGCGGCCGATGCCGATTCTTGGAGTCGAGGTAAAAGCCGGTCGACAGCGGCTTGCAGCCCGCTGTTATCAATGACGGCGCCGCGCCGGGCGACGGCGCTGCTGATCTCCCGGGCAAGCCGGGTCAAAACATCTGTGAACTCTCGAAGTTCATCCCGGACGGAATCAAACCAAGCTTCCTTGCCAAGCAAATTGAGAACACCCCGGAAACCAATGATGATCTTACCGGCCCTATCCAAGTTCTCGATTAGATCCAAAAGTTGAGTGCTGCGCAGGCTTGGTCCCGCTCTCCGGACTCGAACCGCTCCCCATACCTTTCGACTCTCTTCGACGCTGGTGAGCAGATTGTCGTAAGCCAAGGCCACTTGTAAGTTGGAGGCGCCGTATCCTGGCTTGGGAGCGCCGACCCAGACCGAATCGAGTAGATCTGCCAGGCGGCCACAGCTTTTCGATATTATTTGGAACAGCGGCAGAAACGGGTGCACCGGCCACAAGGCCAGTATAAGCACTGCTCCCCAAAGCACGCCGATCGTGCAAAGAAGTAACCGAATCCAAAATTCGTGCGGCGCAGTCAGAACCACTGCCACTACCACAATCGTGGTACTGATCAGGCCGGCTTGGGAAGCCGCATTCCCCGCCACCCCCACCAGCGTCATGGCAAAAGCCCAAACGAAAATGCCAATGATATAACCGGTGGCTGATTGGGTTACCCATGCGCCAAACACATAGGCCAGCAGAAGCACTAGACCAGATCCTGCGATTGTGAGCGCTTTTTGGCGATAGGCGCCCCCCATATCGCAGAGCAGTGTCCAGAAAGCCCCAAGCGCGGTCAGAATTCCCCAGCCCAGGTGGCCGCAAAGTAGGCCGATAGCAGTTGGAATCGTGATGCCGACCGCAGCGCGAATGCCTTGCGACCAATCGTACCCGCCGTCCCCGGCTTCCGAGTGCCACGAGATGATGGTTTCCCAAGGGGTACGACGATCAGGCTTTACCGGCAACACGAGTTCTTCAGCATGATGCAGAAATCCTATGATTGAAACCTGACTTTCTACGACTGCGTCTTGGTATATTCAGGCTGGGGCTTATCTGTTTACCACCTTCTCGACGATGAATTTCAAACTGGCTTTGGCATGGATTGGTTGGCTCTGGATCGTAGGCGACGCGGGATCAGCCGAGAATAGTCCTGAGATTCCCATCAATCACATAGTCTACATCATTCAGGAGAACATCACTTTCGATCACTACTTTGGCACCTACCCGGGAGCCGACGGCATACCGGCCGATTTGAAGCTGGCCTACCGACCCGGAGGCCAGCCGGAAGTTGCCCCATTCCATTTGAGCAAGACCGCTCTCCCGCATGACCTGAATCACAGCTGGCAAGCCGCTCAGCTAGCCTATGACGGCGGTAAAATGGACGGGTTCCTCTGGGCAGAGTGGCCGCGCGCATTGCATTATTATTGGCAGGGAAACGTGCCGGATATCGACCCTGGAAAGATCAAGCCGGAATCGGGTCAACTGGAATCGGGTGGACCGATGTTCAATCCGAACGTGAGAAACGGCCAGTTTTCTGGGAAAAAAACGAAGACGGCCCCGGTGGGACGACCGCCGGGTTGGGTTCTAAATACGGTCTCCTACTACGACTATCACGAGATCCCCAATTATTGGGAGTATGCGCGCCGGTACACGTTGTGCGACCACTTCTTTTCTTCGCTCACCGGTCCCAGTGAGCCGAATCATCTTTATACTGTGGCGGCGCAATCCGGCGGTCTCGTGAACAATCCCGGGCCGGCCGTCGCCCACAAAGAGGGCGTCTATGATTTCAAGACAGCGGCCGAACTATTGGAAAGCAATGGAGTCAGCTGGAAATACTACGACGAGAAGCCCAATCCTCGGGTACACGGCCTCTGGAATCCGCTACCTGGCTTTAAGAATTTCAGTCCTGACAGTGCGCTGATCAAGAAGGTGGTGCCGCTGGCCGATTTCATCACCGACATCAAAAATGGCCAGTTACCCAGCGTTTGCTGGATCGTACCGAGCGGGCCGGACAGCGAACATCCTCCTCAGGATTCTGCCCGCGGTATGTGGCATGTAACCGGATTGGTTAACGCCATTATGAAGAGTCCGTATTGGAAAGACACTGCCATCATTATTACTTGGGACGATTATGGCGGCTTTTTTGATCATGTTGCTCCGCCGAAAGTCGACAAGTACGGCTACGGCTTCCGAGTACCGGCATTAGTGATTTCGCCTTATGCGCGTGCCGGTTTTGTGGATCACACCCAATTCGATTTCACCTCACCTCTAAAGCTGATCGAAACGCGATTTGGTTTGCCGGCTTTAACTGATCGCGATCGGGCCGCGAACGACATGCTTAGTTGTTTCGATTTTAAGCAACAACCATCGGCGCCAGACGCGATTACCAGGGAAACGAAGCTCGATTTTTCGGGCATGAAACCGACGAGACCGTAGCTAGCGCGCCTTTGGGGCGAGGCTCCCGCCCGGTCACGTGCGTCTGCCAGGGCCTGTGATTTTTTTGAACGAAGGTCAGTCTTTTTGGGCCAATACAGTCGCCGAGCCGCAAGCATATGCGCGAATCGACGTTCCGTCCCGAAGGGGGTTGTCGGACTTTGCCGCGAGACGGCTGGCCGACAAAAAACATTCGTCCCGTACATACAGTGTGAACGAACTAGCCGGTGGTGCCGAGTGCACCGCTGCCTGATTGCGGCTACTTGGCA